>NZ_JBWKAW010000009.1:0-293540 GCF_056437345.1 Kitasatospora sp. NPDC042419 | reverse complement strand
GCCAGACCGTCGTCATGGTCACCCACGACCCCGTCGCCGCCGCCTACGCCGACCGCGTCGTCTTCCTCGCCGACGGCCGCATCGTCGACGAACTCGTCGCGCCCACCGCCGACACCGTCCTGGACCGCATGCGCCGCTTCGACGCCAAGGGCCGCACCAGCTGAGCCGCCGCACCAGCCGAGCCGTCGCACCGGCCGAGCCACCGCACCGGGCCCGCACCGTCCCACCGGCCCGCACCGCCGCACCGGCCGAGCCGTCGCACCGGCCCCCGGCCCACCGGCCAGGCCCCGAACCGGCCTCCGTCCCCACGACCTTCCAGGACTGACACCACCCCATGTACCGCACCGCACTGCGCAACGTGCTGGCCCACAAGGCCCGGCTGCTGATGACGACGCTGGCCGTCCTCCTCGGCACCGCCTTCGTCGCCGGCACGCTCGTCTTCACCGACACGCTCGGCAACGCGCTCCGCTCCCAGAGCGCCAAGAGCTACACCGACATCACCGTCACCGTCAGCGACCGCGACGCCGCGAGCAAGGGCTACGACCACGGCGGCGGTACGGCCGAGGCGGGCCCCGTCCTCACCGAGGAGACCCGCAAGGCGATCGCCGCGCTGCCCGGCGCCGCCGACGCCCGCGGCGTGGTCAGCGGCTTCGCCGGCATCGCCGACAAGAAGGGCGCGCTGATCGGCAACGGCTTCTCCACCACCGGCACCAACTACGTGCCCGGCGCCGACGGCACCGACCCGCGCTACCCGCTGGTCGAGGGGCGCGGCCCGCGCGGTGCCAAGGAGATCGCGCTGGACGCCAGGACCGCGGAGAAGGGCGGCTACAAGGTCGGCGACACCGTCCGCGTCGCCGTCAACGGCCCGGTCATGGAGCTCCAGCTCACCGGCACCCTGCACACCAACGACCCGCGCGTCGTCTCCGGCGGCTCGCTCGCCGCCTTCGACACGGCCACCACCCAGCAGCTCTACCTGAGCCCCGGCCGGTACGCCGAGATCGACGTCAAGGGCAAGCCCGGCGCCGACGACACCGCGCTGCTCACCGCCGTCGAGCAGACCGTCCCCAAGGGCGACTCGATCGAGGCGAGGACCGGCCGCGCGCTCGCCGACGAGCAGGACCGGATGATCGCCGAAGGCACCAAGGGCCTCTCCGGCGTGCTGCTGGGGTTCGCCGCCATCGCGCTCTTCGTCGGCATCTTCATCATCGCCAACACCTTCACCATGCTGGTCGCCCAGCGCACCAAGGAACTGGCCCTGCTGCGCGCCGTCGGCGCCAGCCGCAAGCAGATCACCCGCTCGGTGCTGATCGAGGCGCTGCTGGTCGGCCTCACCGCCTCGCTCGGCGGCCTGCTCGCCGGCATCGGCATCGCCACCGGGCTGCGCTCCCTGCTCAACGGCCCGTTCGAGGCCAACCTGCCGGACGGCCCGCTGGTGGTCGGCCCCTCCACGGTGCTCGGCTCCGTCGGCGTCGGCGTCGCGGTGACCGTGCTCGCCGCCTGGCTGCCCGCCCGCCGCGCCTCGCGGATCGCCCCGGTCGCCGCCATGAGCTCGGCCGAGCAGCCCGCCACCCAGAAGTCCCTGGTGGTCCGGAACGTCATCGGTCTGCTGTTCGCGCTGGTCGGCGTGGGCGGCCTGCTGGCCGGCGCGGCCGGCCAGCAGGGCAAGCTGGTCGGCATCGGCGCGGGTGCGCTGATGATCGGCGTCTTCGTCCTCACCCCGCTGCTGTCCCGGCCGCTGATCGCCCTGTTCGCCCCGCTGCTGCGCAAGCTGTACGGCACGCCCGGCAAGCTGGCCCGCGAGAACGCGGTGCGCAACCCGCGCCGCACCGCCGCCACCGCCTCCGCGCTCACCATCGGCGTCACCCTGATCACCGCCCTGACCGTCGTCGGCGCCTCGGTGAACAAGGCCGTCGACGAGGCCACCGCGAACGACCTCAAGGCCGACTACACCGTCGCCATGTCGAACTTCTCGATGCTCTCCCCCGAGGTCGCCCCGCAGATCGCCAGGATCCCCGGGCTCACCGCGATGAGCGTGGTGCGCACCGTCCCGGTCAAGGGCGCCGCCGAGGACGACACCTCGTGGCTCACCTCGGTGGACGCGGCCACCATCGACCGGCTGGTGGACGTGAAGGTCACCGAGGGCTCGGCCGACGCGCTCAAGCAGGGCAGGCTGCTGGTCAGCTCCGACTACGCGGAGCGGAACGGCATCAAGGTCGGCTCGGCGCTGACCGGCACCTACCCGGACGGCACCCGGGCGGCCCTGACCGTCGGCGGCCTGGTCGAGCACAGCACCATGCTGTCCGGGCTGATCGCCCCGGACGGCGTGGTCGGCCCGCACGCCGCCCCCGGCACCGGCCTGGAGAAGGTGCTCGTCAAGGGCTCCCACGGCGCGGACGCCGAGCTCAAGCAGGCGCTGCGCGACGCCACCGGCGGCAACCCGCTGATCGCGGTCAAGGGCGACAAGGACATCAAGGCGGAGAACCGCCAGATGGTGTCCGCCGTCCTGAGCATGATGTACGGGCTGCTGGGCATGTCCGTGGTGATCGCCGTCCTGGGCGTGGTCAACACCATGGCGATGTCGGTGTTCGAGCGCCGCCGGGAGATCGGCATGCTGCGGGCGATCGGCCTGGACCGGCGCGGCATCGGCCGGATGGTCCGGCTGGAGTCGCTGCTGATCGCGCTGTTCGGCGGCGTGGTCGGTGTCGTGCTCGGCATCGTCACCGCCTGGGCCGGCAACCGGGCCATCGCGAAGACCTTCGACAACATCACCACGGTGGTGCCGCCGGTGCAGGTCCTGGGCTTCCTGGTGGCCGCCGCGCTGATCGGCCTGCTGGCCGCGCTCTGGCCGGCCCGCCGGGCCGCCCGGCTGGACATCCTGAGCTCGATCAAGAGCGAGTAGCCGGGCCACCACCGCAGCGACGGACCGCAGCGACGGCGCCGCCCGCCGGGAGACTCCTCCCGGCGGGCGGCGCCGTCGTCGGTCCTACCGTGGGCGACGGTGAGCGAACGTTTCCTCAGCAGCCGTTGAGGATGGCCGAGAGCGCGCTCTTCTCGGCGCTGTCCACGGTGAGGCCGTAGTAGTACTTCACCTGCACCCAGGCGCGGGCGTAGGTGCAGCGGTAGGAGGCCTGCGGCAGCCAGTGGGCCGGGTCCTGGTCGCCCTTGCTGCGGTTGGAGCTCGCGGAGACGGCGATCAGCTGCGGGCGGGTCAGGTCGTTGGCGAAGCCCTGGCGCTGGCCGGTGGTCCACGCCCAGGCGCCGGAGCGCCAGGCCTCGGCGAGCGGCACCACGTGGTCGATGTCGAAGGACGAGGCGCTGGTGGTGCTGACGTTGTCGTAGACGGAGAACCAGCTGCCGCTGACGGAGGCGCACGCGGAGTCGGTGACGACGTTGCTGCCGTCCCGCTTGAGGACCGTCTCACGGGTGTTGCAGGTGCCGGAGACGGTGATCCAGTGCGGGAAGAGCGCCCGGTCGTAGGTGGAGGCGTGGGACTCGGCGGTCACCGCGATCGAGGCGAGGTAGCTGCGGGCGGTGGCGGCGGACACCGGGGTCGGCAGCGCGGCCTGGGCGGTGCCGGCGCCGGTCAGCAGGGTGACGAGGGCGAGCAGCAGGGCGCCGAGGGCGGCGGCCAGGGTGCGGCGGGGCGGGCGCGGCACGGATATCGCGGACATGGGGGGACTCCTGTGTCGACGAGGGCAGGGGAAAGCCCCCGGGCGGAGCGGCCCGCCCGGGCTGCCGACCAGCATGCGGTCCCAGGGGTTTACGCGGGTAGAGCCGGGAGGTGAACTTTTGACCGGGCGTCAGCGCACGGACCGTTCGGACACCTCCGGGCGCCTCCGGGGACGCCGAAAGCCCTGCCCGGCGGCGCGCCGGGCAGGGCTTTCGACGGTGTCTCCCGTCCTGAACTCTTCGCTCAGGCTGTCGAGTCGGCGGCCTTCGGGGCCGGGGCGGCGGGCTTGGCCGGACGGCCGCCGAAGACGCCGAGGAAGATCGCCAGGGTCGGGACCAGGTACGCCGCCCAGACCGCGAGCTGGAGCTTCGTCGGGTCGGGCTGGAAGTTGAACACACCCTTGAGGAGGGTGCCGTACCAGCTGTCCTTGGGGATGGTGGAGCTGATGTCGAAGGCCCGGTTGTGCAGGCCGGGCAGCCAGCCCGCCTCCTGCAGGTCGTGCACCCCGTAGGCGAGGACGCCGGCGGCGACCACGACCAGCATGGCGCCGGTCCAGGTGAAGAACTTCGCGAGGTTGATCCTCAGGGCGCCGCGGTAGAACAGCCAGCCCAGCACCACCGCCGTCGTCAGGCCGAGGGCCGCGCCGATGATCGGGTTGTAGCCGTCGTCCGTGGCCTGCACCGCCGACCAGATGAACAGCGCCGTCTCCAGCCCCTCCCGGCCGACCGCCAGGAACGAGGTCACCACCAGCGCCACCGTGCCCATCGCGAGGGCCGCGTCCAGCTTGCCGTGCAGCTCCGCCTTCAGGTGCCGGGCGGTGCGGCGCATCCAGAACACCATCCAGGTGACCAGGCCCACGGCGATGACGGACAGCGTCCCGCCGAGTGCCTCCTGGGCTTCGAAGGTGAGCTGGGTGGAGCCGTACTGCAGCACCGCGCCGAAGGCCATGCTGAGGGCGACCGCCGCGCCGACGCCGGCCCAGACGGGCGGCAGCCGGTCCTTGCGGCCGGTCTTGACCAGGTAGGCGATGAGAATGCACACGACGAGGCTGGCTTCCAGCCCCTCGCGCAGGCCGATCAGGTAGTTGCCGAACACGGCACCTCCTCGGGGGTTCGTGGCAGGGGGTCGGGAGGTCAGCCGAAGAGGGCCTGGCCCCACCACTCGCCGGGCTTGCGGATGCCCGCCGGGCAGGCGAAGTGCGCCGAACCGACGTGCTGGATGTACTCGTTGAGGGCGTCGGAGGCGGCGAGGCGCTGCTGGAGCGGGACGAACGCGGTGCGGCTGTCGCGCTGGTAGGCGAGGAAGAACAGCCCGGCGTCCAGGCGGCCGAGCCCGTCGGTGCCGTCGGTGAAGGAGAAGCCGCGGCGCAGGATCATGTGCCCGCCGTTGGAGTCCGGGTGCGCCAGGCGCACGTGGGCGTCCTGCGGCATCGCGTTCAGGTCCGGCGCGTCGTGCTCCCGGCTCCTGCCGTAGGCGGCGCCTTCGCCCTTGGTGCGGCCGAAGACGTCCTCCTGCTCCTTGAGCGAGGTGCGGTCCCAGGTCTCGATGTGCATCCGGATGCGGCGGGCGACGAGGTAGGAGCCGCCGGTCATCCACTCGGGGCCCTCGCCGGGGGCGACCCACACGTGCTCCGCCAGCCGGGGGGTGTCGGTGCCGGCGATGTTGTGGGTGCCGTCCTTGAAGCCCATCATGTTGCGCGGCGTCTGGGCGTCGGGGGTGGTGGAGGAGGTCTTGCCGAAACCCAGCTGGGACCAGCGGATGTTGACCGTCCCCATGCCGATGCGGGCCAGGTTGCGGATCGCGTGGACCGCGACCTGCGGATCGTCCGCGCACGCCTGGACGCAGAGGTCGCCGCCGCTGCGCTGCGGGTCGAGGTTGTCGCCCTTGAAGCGGGGCAGGTCGATCAGCGCCTCGGGACGCCTGGCCTTCAGGCCGAAGCGGTCCACGCCGTCCTTCTCGAACAGGGTGGGACCGAAGCCGATGGTGAGGGTGAGCCGGGACGCCGGCAGGCCCAGGGCCTCGCCCGTGTCGTCCGGCGGCGCCTCGGGGAGTCCGCTCGCCGCGCCGCTGCCCACCTCACGACCGCCCGTCATCGCGGCGGCGGCCTTCGTCCACTCCTTCAGCATCCGCACCAGCGACTCGCGGGTCGCGGAGGCGGAGACGTCGAACGCGGCGAAGTGCAGGCGGTCCTGGACCGGGGTCGCGATCCCGGACTGGTGCTCGCCGTAGAACGGGACGTCCCCGCCCACCGTCACGGCCGGCGCCGGAGCGTCCTCCTGGCGGGTCGCGGCGGCCACCGAACCCACCCCCGCCGCACCCAGCGCGACCCCGGCACCCGCCCAGCCGATCACCGCACGGCGGCTGAACGACCCGTGACCGGCGCCGCTCACGTCCTGGGGGGCGACGGCCTCGCCACCGTCCGGCGTCCCGTTCTGCTGCTCCTGCTCGGCGTCCATCGGCGACGGGCCCTTCTCTGATGCTGGACTCACGGACGCCGTGGCGGCCGCTGGGGCCGCCACGGCGGTGTGGCTGGGTGGTGCGCGGTGCGGTGCCCGGCCCGCCCGAGTCGGTACGGACGGTCCGGGCGCGGTGCTACTTGGCGACGACCGCGGCGGCGAGCTTGGACAGCGGCTCGCCCAGGGCGTTGACCGCGTCGGAGAAGGTCTTGCGCTCGGCCTCGGTGACCTTCTCGTAGGAGGTGTAGGAGCCGTCGGCCTGCTTGTACTTGGCGAGCAGCGCCTCCAGGGCGGCGAACTCGGAGTCCAGCGTCTTCGCCAGCTCCGCGTCCTTCTCCGCGGCGACCGGCTTCAGCAGCTCGTACGCCTTCTTCGCGCCCTCGACGTTCGCGGCGAAGTCCGCCAGGTCGGTGTGGCTGTAGCGGTCCTCCTCGCCGGTCACCTTGCCGGTGGCGACCTCGTCCAGCAGCTCCTTCGCCCCGTTCGCCATGCTCGTCGCGGTGATCTCCGCCTCGGGGATCTTCTTCTGCCAGTCCTTCAGGTCCGCCACCAGCTGGTCGGCGAGCTTGGTCTCCTCGGCGCCGACCTTGCCGTCCACCCAGAGCGACTTCTCCAGCCGGTGCCAGCCGGTCCACTCCTGGCCCTGCTCCAGGCCGTCCTCACGGGTGTCGGTCTTCGGGTCGACGTCACCGAAGCTCTCCGCGACCGGCTCGGTGCGCTCCCAGCCGGTCCGCGACGGCGCGAACAGCGACTTCGCCTTCTCCACGTCCCCGCCCTTGACCGCGGCCGCGAACGCCTCGACCGCGGGGATCGTCGCGTCCGCCTGCTCCTGCGCGTACTTCCGGTAGGCGTCCACCGCCGCCGTCAGCCGCGGATCGGCCGCCGCGGCCGAGCCGCCCTCGCCGGTCACCGTGATCTTCTGGCGGATCCCGTCGCCGACCATCCCCGGCTTGCACGCGATCTCGTACGAACCGGCCTTGATCTCGGCGGTGATGCTCGCCTTCGTCCCCGGACCGATGTTCTCCCGCTCCGTGACGATCTTGTCGCCCGCGGCGTAGACGTAGACCTCGGTGGTCTTCGACCCCTTGTTGGCGATGTCCAGCACGACGTGACCGGCCGGGAACGTGGTCTTCGAGACCTCGCACGCGGAGTCGGAGGCGTTGACCTTGACCGCGTCGGAGGAGGCCTTGTCGTCCTTCTTCTGCGAGCAGCCCGCCAGCGCGGCGGTCGCCACGGCGACGGTGAGCAGCATGGCTGCGGTGGAACGACGGGCGGACATGCGGGCTCCAGCGGTCAGGGCAGGACGTATGAGGGCAGGGCTGAACACGGGTGGGGGAACGGTATTTCCGGGCCCCCGCCCGCTTAGCTTAGGCATACCTTATGGATATCGGATTTCGCCGTCCACCGGCACGACGGTAAAGCTTGGGCAAGGTCGTCGACGCAGGTGGGGACGGTCGCGGAGCAGGATACCGACAGGTGGACCGATCGATTCCGGCCAGGGGGGCTCGTGACCGGCTCCCATTCCGGCGCGCCGAAGCGGGCCGGGGGCGCGGCAGGACGGCCCGTGCCGTGGGCGGCGCCCGTCCCCGCCGGCGCCCTCGGCGACCGGCGACCGCGCCCGGCGGCGCCCCGACCGACCGGCGCCCGTCCCCGGTGCCGCCCCGACCGACCGGTGCCCGTCCCCGGTGCCGCCCTCAGCGTTCCGGGGTTCGGCGGGCGGCGGCCCGGGCCGTCCAGCGGCCCTCGTGCCGGCTGATCCGGATCGGGTGGCCGAAGGTCGCGCTGACCAGTTCGGTGGTCATCACCTCGGCGACCGGGCCGGCCGCGACCGTCTCCCCGTCCCGCAGCAGCAGCGCGTGCGTCGTCGACTCCGGCAGCTCCTCCAGGTGGTGCGTGACGAGCACGCTGGCGAGGTCCGGGTGCTGATGGCGCAGCAGGTCCAGGCTGTCCAGCAGCAGCTCACGGGCGGTCAGGTCCAACCCGGTCGCCGGCTCGTCGAGCAGCAGCAGGCGCGGACTGGGCATCAGGGCGCGGGCGATCAGCGCCCGGCCGCGCTCGCCCTGGGAGAGCGTGGTCCACGGGGACTCCGCCGCCGCCGTCATGCCGAGCGTGTCGATCAGCCGCTCGGCGCGCTCCAGCTCCTCCGGGCCGGGCTTGCGGTGGAGGTCCGGCTCGATGGTGTTGGTCAGGCCGGTGAGCACCACCTCCCGCACGGTCAGCGGCGAGCGCAGCGGGTGGCGCGGGTTGACGTGACCGAGGTGGGCGCGCAGCTCGCGGACGTCGACCCGGCCGAGCCTGCGGCCGAGCACGTCCACCTCGCCCCGGGTGGGGTGGGAGACCGCACCGAGCAGGGCGAGCAGGGTCGACTTGCCGGCGCCGTTGGGGCCGAGCAGCGCCCAGTGCTGGCCGGGCCGGATCTCCAGATCGATCCCGCGCAGCAGGTGGCGGCCCTCCCGGACGACGGCGACGTCCCGGGTCCGCAGCAGCGGGCCGGCGTAGGAAGGGTCGGGCGTGCTCATGGGGGCGGGCCTCCGGGGGTTGGCGCCGGGCAGGGGCGTGGGCGCGGCTCCGTGCCGGGCGGGCGCGGAGCCGACCGTCCGCGTGCAGAGTACAACCGTCCACCCGGCGGCGGCCGGGGCGTCCGAGCCGTGGACAGCGGCCGGCTCCCGCACGCCCCTGTTCCGGGGCGGCAGTTGACGGGAGGATCGGGGAACCGCGCGGGACCGCTGTGCCGTCCCGCGGAGCAGGATCCGCACGGTGGAGGGGGCGTGGTCATGGCAGGGACGGACCAACCGGTGGAGATCGGTTCGGGGCGGGCCGGGACGCTGCACGGACGGTTCGAGGAGCACGCGCGGCGGACGCCCGACGCGGTGGCCCTCCGGTGCGCCGGGCAGGAGCTGAGCTACGCGGAACTCGACGCCCGGGCCGACCGGCTGGCGCGCCACCTGACCGGCCGGGGCCTCACCCCCGGCCGCCGGGCCGCGGTGGCGTTCGGCCGCGGCACCGAGGTGTACGTCGCACTGCTCGCCGTGCTGAAGACCGGCGCCGCGTACGTGCCGCTCGAACCGAGCGCGCCCGACCCGCTGCTGCGGCACGTGCTGGCCGAGACCGACCCGGTGCTCGTCGTCACCGAGGAGAGCCACCGCCTGCGGCTCTCCGACGCGGGCGCGCACAGCGTGGTCTGCGTGGACTCGGCGGCCGCCGGGATCGCCGGACTGCCCGCCCTGCCGCGCACGGCGGGCGTCGGACCGGAGGATCCGGCGGTGGTGTTCACCACCTCGGGCACCACCGGCCCGCCGCGCTGCGTACTGGTCGAGCACCGCAACCTGCTGGCCCTGCACCACGGGTGGCGCGAGGTGTACGGGCTCTCCCCCGCCGACCGGATCCTGACGACGGCGAGCCTGGAGTTCGACGTCTTCACCGCCGACTGGATCCGCGCGCTCTGCTCCGGCGCCACGCTCGTCGTCGCCCCGCGCAACCACACCCTGGACCGCAGCGCCGAGATCACCGACCTGCCCACGCTCGTCGCCGACGAGCGGATCACCGTGCTGGAGCTGAACGTCCGCACCGCGCGCCGCCTCGCGGCCCACCTCGCCGTGGCCGACGAAGTGCCCGGCGGCGTGACCGGCCGCCCGAAGGACGGCGCGGACGGTGCGGACGGCGTGGCCGGTTCGGACGGTGCGGACGGTGCGGACGGCGCCGGCTGGGCCGGGGCCCGCGCCGCGACCCGGTCGCGGCTGCCCGGCGTGCGGGTGCTCACCGTCGGCGCCGAGAAGTTCTGGCTGGACGAACACCTCGCCCTGCAGCGCCTGCTGGGCCCGGAGACCCGGGTGATCAACGTGTACGGGCTGGCCGAGGCCGCCGTCGACAGCACCTGGTACGAGCTGCCGGACGCGAACGACGTGCCGGGCAGCGAACGGCTCTCACGGGTCGGCGTGCCCTTCCCCGGCGTCAGGGTCTACGTCCTCGGCCCGGACGGCTTCCCCGCCCCGCCCGGGACGATCGGCGAGATCGCGCTCGCCGGCCCGGGCCTCGGCCGCGGCTACCTCAACCGGGCGGCCGAGAGCGCGCAACGGTTCGCCCGGGTCGTCTACGACCCGGACGGCAGGGTCCTGCACACCGGTGACTACGGCTGTCTCGGGCCCGACGGGGTCCTGGAGTTCGTCGCCCGCGCCTCGACCGCCCTCGGGGCGCCGGACCTCGCCAGGCCCACCGCGCCGGCCGCCTCCATGGCGGCCCGGGCGGCCCTGGCCGCCGTCGTCGTGAGCGGTGTGGTGGCGGCGAACCGCGTCGAGGCCCTGCTGCGCGCGCACCCCGGAGTGCGGGAGGTGGCGGTCACCATGGTCCAGGTGTCCCCCACCCGGCGCGAGCGGGTGGCCTACGCGGTGACCGAGCCCGGCGCGCCCGACACCGACGGATGGTCGCTCTCCGCCTACCTGAACGCCCGGCTCGCCGCCGAGTTGTCCGAGAGCGACGCTCCGGCGGCCGTGGTGCCGCTGTCCGAGCTGCCGCGCACGCGGGCCGGGAAGCTCGACCACGGCGCACTGCCGCTGCCCGCCCCCGCCGACCACACCGCGCCCCGCCGCACCGTCGCGCGGAAGGGCTCGGGCGGCAAGGCCGGCACCCGGTTCCCGGCCACCGCCGAGCAGGGCGGCGCGACCGGCTGCGGCTGGCTCGCCGCGGCGCTGCCGTTCGCGGTGCTGGCCTGGGTGCTGACCGACCTGCTCTGGCCGGGCTCCACGGACGTCTCCGCGGTCCCGGGGCCGTACGCCACCTACTTCCGGGTGCTGTACCTCTTCGAGTGGGGATCGTTCGGCCTCGGCGTGGCCTGGCTCTTCGCGGGTCCGGTGGTGATCTCCCGGCTGGAGCGGCCGGCACGGCTGTCGGTGCCCGCGTACCTGGCGGTGTTCTGGCTGCTGGCCTCCTGGTGGCCGCAGGACAACATGTACCGGACCAGCTCGCCGGGCGACTGGTCCCGGCAGTCGCTGCTGGTCTACCTGTTCAACGTCGCGCTGATGGTCTCGGCCGGTGTGGTGGTCCGGTTCCTGGCCTGGCAGCGTCCGAGCCCGACGAAGCCGAGGTGACGGTCCGCCCGCCGGCCGGCGGGCGGGTGAGCAGCCGGCCGGCGGGCGGGTACGGGGCCCGGGCGGTTACGGGGGCCCGGGTGAGTACGGGGGCGCGGGTGAGTACGGGGGCGCGGGTGAGTACGGGGCAGGGCCGGCGGGGGTGGCTCAGCGCAGGGCCTCGAACATCCGGCCCAGCGCGTGGTTGCCCGCGCCGAGCAGCGCCTCCGCCGCGTCCAGCGCCTCGGCGCTGTGCGCGGCGAGCGCCAGGCCGACGGTCGGCTCCGGCTCGTAGCCGGTCGTCACGATCAGCGGCAGGACGACCGCCCCGAGCCGGGCGCACTGCGGGCGCAGCCGGTCCAGGTGCCCGTACAGCGCCTCCTGGGAGAGCCGGGCGCCCAGCGGCATCGCGTCCAGGGTGCGGACCAGGTGGCCCGGGCCGCGCACCTCGTCCAGCCGCTGCCGCAGGACGAAGGCGACGGCCGGTCCGGTGAGCCGCAGGTTCACCTCGGTCGGGGCCGGCCGCCGCTCGCGGTCGGTGACGAAGTCCACGTCGAACCAGCCCCGGTGGCCGGCCGCGGCCAGCCGTTCCCCCACCGCCAGCCCGAACCGCTCGACGGTGGCCGCCGCCCCCGGCGGCACCACCCCCGGACCGACCGTCACCCCCTGGTAGCGGGTGCCGTCCACGGCCATCTCACCGACGCCCACCGGGTGGACCCGGCCGTCCGCGCCGATCACCGCGTCGAAGGTGAGGTCGCGCAGCCGGCCCGAGCCCGCCGGGCCGCCGTCCACGTACTCCTCCAGCAGCAGGCCGCCGCCGGGCGGCAGCACCTCGCCCCGGACGAGCCTCCGGAGCAGCGCCCGCGCCCCGCCGGCCGCGAACACCTCCTGCGGGGTCGCCACCACGGTCCCGTACCCGCCGACCCCGTGCGGGCTCTTCACCACGGTGGTCAGCCCGCGAGCCGCCCGGAACGCCAACCGGCGCGCGGCCCGGCGGGTGGTGTCCGCGCGCTCCTGACGGGGCACCCGCACGCCCGGGTGGTCGGGGGCGAGCGCGGTGAACAGTTCGTGCGCGGCCGCCTTGGACTCGTAGCGGCGCACCGCCGCCAGGTCCGGCCCCTCGCCCTGTGCGGCGGTCCGGCCCCAGACCAGCACCGGCTCGCCGCCGTCCGCGATCCGCCGCGCCAGCGCGGGCCGCCGTTCCAGGGCGCGGGCCATCGTCTCCCCCGGCGCGACGCCGCTGTGCAGTTCGACCGGGCCCCAGGCCAACTCGCGGGCCAGCCAGGCGATCCAGTCCGGCTCGACCTCCGCCGGGAGCACCAGCGCGGCCGGCTCGGGGCTGTAGCAGGTCGCCATGCCCGCGTAGTGGTGCGCCTGCCGCAGCCGTCGCTCCCGCTGGTCCGCGTCGATCCGGGCGTCGAGGAACTGCTCGTTGAAGTCGGCCACGTTGCCGACGTGCACGGCCCGCCGCCCGCCGGTCCAGGCCCCCACCCATCCGTCCATTCCGCGAGGGTACGGCTCCGGCGGTCGCGGTGGCGACGGCTCGGGGGAAGACGGCTCGGAGGGGAGGGGACGAGGGGGACGAGGCGGGGGGACAGGCGGGGGGACAGGCGGGGGGACGAGGCGGGGGGGGGACGACGGGGTCCCGGGCCCGGGCGGGTGACGGCCGGCCGTCAGAGGGCGATGAGTCCGGCGTCGGTGGGCCGGAAGCCGCAGGCGTCGAAGTAGTAGGGGCGGAGGTGCGGTTCGAAGTCGACGTGGAGCCAGTCGCTGCCGGCCGCGCGGGCGCCGTCGGCGGCCGCGGCGACCAGCCGGGTACCGATCCCGAGGTGGCGGGCGCCGGGGTCGACGGCGGTGTCGAGGAGGAAGGCGTGGACGCCGCCGTCCCAGACGACGTTGACGAAGCCGAGCAACGGGCCGCCGGGGGCGGGGCGGGCGCAGACCCACCCGACGCTGTGGCGCTCCAGGCGGGCGCGCCAGGGGGTGGGGCCCGCGGGGCCGGCCGGGTCGGCGGGGTTCCCCGGGCCGGCCGGGTCGGCGAAGGCCGCGGTGTGCAGGGCGTCGAGCTCGTGGTCGGTGAACACGCCGCGCCAGGCGTACTCCACAGTTCGGTGATCCTGGGTGGTTGTCATGGCGGGATCGTAGAGGAGGAGTTCACAATCGATCAGTTTTGATCAGTACAGGACACGAATTGGTCAAGAAATGACAGATTCTCTGGCCCAATCTGACGGGTCACCGTCAATCTCGTGGCAGCTCCTTCCCTGCAGCTACCCCGACTGGAGTCAGAGTGAGCCCCACCTCCTCTTCCCGCCGCCCCCTCGCGGCCGGAGCCATAGCGGCCACCGCCGCCCTCCTCGCCGCCACCTTCACCGCCGGCAGCGCATCCGCCGCCCCCACCGGCCGTGACGCGGCGATCGCCCAGGCCCGGTCCAACGTCGCCCGCAACGCCGCGGTCTTCGGCTACGGCGACGGCCAGGACCTCCTGGTCAAGGACGTCGTGCTGGACGCCGACGGCGCCCAGCACGTGCGCTTCGACCGCACCTACCTCGGCCTGCCCGTCGTCGGCGGCGACCTGGTGGTGCACCAGGACGCCCGCGGCCGGCTCAAGGACTCCTCCCGCGCCGCCGCCCACGACGCCGCGGTGAGCTCGATCGTCCCCAAGGTCCCCGCCCAGCTCACCGCCGGCCGCGCGCTCGAAGCCGCCCCCGGCGTCGCCGACGCCACCAGCTCCCCCGAACTGGTCGTCTGGGCCGCCGACGGCACCCCGCGCCTCGCCTGGCGCACCACCGTCCAGGGCACCGGCGACCACGGCCAGCCCGCCGGCCGCGTCGTCGTCACCGACGCCCGCAGCGGCGAGCAGATCGAGGCGTACGACGCCGAGCACCAGGCCGCCGGCACCGGCCACTCCGAGTACACCGGCGACGTCACCATCGACACCACCCCGCAGTCCGGCGGCTACGCGCTGATCGACCCGGTGCGCCGCCACACCACCAGGGACGCGCTAAACGCCAGTGCCGGATCGCTCACCCCCACCTCCGGCACCCTCTTCACCGACGCCGACAACGTCTGGGGCGACGGGAAGAAGTTCTCCACCGACCGTGCCACCGCCGCCGTCGACGCCCACGCCAACACCGCCTGGACGTACGACTACTACAAGAACGTCTTCAACCGCAGCGGGATCAAGAACGACGGCAAGGGCGCCACGGTCTTCGTCCACGTCGGCACCAAGTGGGACAACGCCCAGTGGTCCGACACCTGCTTCTGCATGATGACCGGCGACGGCGACGGCAGCGTCGACCCCGAGCAGGTCGACCTCGACACCATGGGTCACGAGATGACCCACGGCGTCACCAGCGCCACCGCCAACCTCCGCTACAGCGGCGAGTCCGGCGGCCTCAACGAGGCGACCTCGGACATCTTCGGCACCATGGTCGAGTGGTACGCCGACAACCCCGTCGACAAGCCGGACTACCTGTTCAGCGACCAGTCCACCCCGCCGTGGCTGCGCCGGATGGACAAGCCGTCGCTGGACGGCCGCTCCGCCGACTGCTGGACGAGGAAGGTCGGCCAGCTCGACGTCCACAACTCCTCGGGCGTCGGCAACCACTGGTTCTTCCTCGCCAGCGAGGGCAGCGGTGCCCGCACCGTCAACGGCGTCTCCTACAACAGCCCGACCTGCAACGGCTCCACCGTCACCGGCATCGGGAACCAGAAGGTCGCGAAGATCTGGTACCGCGCGCTCACCGTCTACATGACGTCCACCACCGACTACAAGGGCGCCCGCACCGCCACGCTGAACGCCGCCAAGGACCTCTACGGCGCCACCAGCCCCGAGTACAAGGCGGTCGCGGCCGCCTGGAGTGCCGTCGCCGTCGGCTGATCCCCCACCACCGCGGCGCGTGCGTGCGGCCCGTCGCCCCTCCCTGGGGCGGCGGGCCGCACGCGTCCCGGGGAGGGGCGGCGGGCCGCGCGCGTCCCCGCCCTCAGCCCAGCACGCGGACCGGCGACCCGGCCAGGAACGCCGCGATGTCCTCCACCGCGTCGCCGTAGTACCGGCGGTAGTTGTCCTGCGAGACGTACCCCAGGTGCGGGGTCGCCAGCAGGCGGGGCGCCGTCCGCACCGGGTGGCCGGCGGGCAGCGGCTCCTGGTCGAAGACGTCCACCGCCGCACCCGCGAACCGCCCCTCGGCGAGCGCGGCCAGCAGCGCCCCCTGGTCGACGATGGCCGCCCGGGAGGTGTTCACCAGGTACGCGGTCGGCTTCAGCAGCGCCAACTCCCGCGCACCGAGCAGCCCCCGGGTGCGGTCGCCGAGCGCCAGGTGGACGGAGACGAAGTCGCTCCCGCGCAGCAGTTCCTCCTTCGACCCCGCCCGCCGCACGCCGACTTCGGCCGCCCGCTCCCCGGTCAGGTTCCGGCTCCACGCGACCACGTCCATGTCGAACGCGAGCCCCACCCGGGCCACCCGCGCACCGATCCTCCCCAGCCCGAGCAGCCCCAGCCGGCGGCCCGCCAGATCGGCCCCCACCGTGCTCTGCCACGGCCCGCCGCTCCGCAGCGCCGTGCTCTCCTCCACCAGCCCGCGCGCCAGCCCGAGCAGCAGCGCCCAGGTCAGCTCGACCGGCGGCGTCGAGGAGCTGGCCGTCCCGCAGACGGTGACGCCGTGCGCCCGGGCGGCCGCGAGGTCGATCACCGAGTTCCGCATCCCCGAGGCCACCAGCAGCCGAAGCCGCGGCAGCCGCGCGAACAGCTCCGCCGGGAACGCCACCCGCTCCCGCAGGGTCACGACGATGTCGAAGCCGGCCACGGCGTCCACGAGTTCGTCGTCCGAACCGAAGTGCTCCCGGAAGGCGACCACCTCCACCCGGTCCGTGACCGGCGACCAGTCGGCGAGACTGGTGGCCACCCCTTGGAAGTCGTCGAGTACGGCGCAGCGAAGTGTCATGATCCGCACTCTCCCAGACCGCCCCGGCCGTCCGCGCACGCCCCTCCTCGACGAGGGCCGGGGCGGTGGTGCGCGTCCGACGAGTCCCGCCCTACCCCGCCCTACCGCCTCGGGCCTCCGGCGGCGTAGGCCGCGGTGCCGGTGACGGCCAGGACGAGGGCCGTCCAGGTGCCGGTCGCCGTCCCGGGCGGCAGCAGCATCCAGGTCAGCACCCGGGTGATCGCGTCGGTCGCGGGCGGGACGACGAAGGCGACCGACAGCCAGGCGAAGGGCGGGATCCACGCGTACCGCCGCCCGCACCAGGCCGCCCCGACGGCGACGAGCCCCATCAGCCCCGCGCTGTTGCGCAGGACGAAGGCGAGGGAGGCCGGCTGACCGTCCACCGCCCGCACCGCCAGCAGTACCGCGGCGACGAACACACCGCCGAGCACCACGTGCGCCGCCCTGCGGGGCAGCCAGCGGATCGCGGCCGTCCGGTCCAGCGCGAGGTCCTGCCCGCCGAGACCGGCCGACACCGCCATCACCCCCGCGGCCAGGACGAGCGTGGACAGCCGCGGATCCCCCACGCCCCCGCCGCCGATCCGGGACAGCGCCCCCACCGCCACCGCGCCGATCAGCACCGCGGCGAGCGAGGCCGGCACCTGGCGCGAGCGCGCGTACAGCGTCAGCCACCTCACCGGGACGCACCCCCGGTCAGCTCGGTGAGCAGGCCGCCCGAGCAGGAGACGGCCGCGGCGTGCACGGCGCCGATCCGCTGCCGCTGCTCCGGCTGCGGCAGCGCGAGGAACTGCTCCCACAGCGGGCGGGCCTCGTCCGCCCAGTCCTTCGCGCTGTGCATGGTCCCTTCGAGCTGCCGGAGGTCCCCGAGGACCCAGGCGGCCCCGATGCTCTGCGCGACGGCCTCCTCCAGCGAGCCGCTCTCGACACTGCTGCGGGCGTGGCACAACGGGACCACGCCCTGGGCGACCAGAGCCCGGGTCAGCCGCTCGCCCCCGGCGTCACCGATCGCCGCGTCGCCGAAGTCGACCAGCAGGGAGTCGGGTGACCGTTCCGCCGGATCGAGGAGCCCCCGCAGGACGGTGGTCTCGCGGATGCCCGTGGGCGCCTGGTCGCCCAGGGCGCCGCGCAGCAGGCGCAGCACCTCCCTGCCGCGCCCCGCCAGGTCGTCGAGCCGCGCCCGCTCCGCGGTCGTCACGCACACCGGCCCGTCGCACACCTGCGCCGCCGCGGCCCGGTCCACGACGTACGTGGCGCGGGGGTCGGCCGGGAGCAGGAGCAGGGCGGCCGCCCCGCCCGCCAGGAGCGGGGTGAGGGCGAGCAGCCGGCCCCGCCGGGTGGCGGCGGCCAGCAGGGCCAGACCCGTCGCGGCCGTGCCGAGCAGCCAGAGCGCCTGCCCGACGTGCACGGAGGCGGAGAGCGTGAGCAGCGGCTGGCGCACCTCCGACACCACGGGCGACAGCAGCGAGAGGCGGTTCGGCGCGGCGGAGGTCGGCACCTCGGCGTCCGTGGTCCGCCGCAGGAGGCTGACGCACAGGAAGGCGCCCACGGCCAGGGCGGGCGGGGTGAGGACGGACGGCAACGCCCGCGCGACCCCCATGCCCAGGACCGCGCCCGCGGCCAGTGCGAGCGCCCCCACCAGCGAGATCGGCAGCCAGCTCAGGTGGGTGTACGAGGCGTCGCCGGCGAGCACCCCCACCGCGCCCACGAGGACGAGCAGCGCGAAGGCCGAGACCAGCGTGAGAGCCGTCGCACCCGCCAGGGCCGCCGCGCGGTGCCGGGCCGGCCGCGGCGTGCTGGTCAGCAGTTCGGACATCTTCGAACGGGGGTCGCGCAGCCCCTGGAGCGCGCCGAGTCCCACGGCGAGCGGCCAGAGGAAGACCAGCAGGAACCTGGTCCACAGGGCCATGGAGGTCCACTGCGCCGTCCACAGCGCGGGGCCCTTCCACCAGGGCCCGGGCACGAGGTGCAGGAACGCGAGCGCGGCCGCGAGGACGACGGCGCCGGCCCACGGGGCGACGGACCGCCGCAGCTCGATGCGCAGGATGCGGAGGTTCACCAGGCGCCCCTCGTCCGCACGGGGTCGACCAGCAGTGCCGAGTAGCCGCGCTCCAGCGGACTGTCCCCCACGTGCTCCGGGCCGCCCGCCGCCGCCAGCTCGTCCGGGGTGCCCTGAAAGACCAGCCGCCCCTCGGCGAACAGCACCACGTCGGTGCAGGCGGCGGCGACGTCCTCCACCAGATGGGTCGACACGACCACGCAGGTGTCCGTCCCCAGCTCCTGGAGCAGGCCGCGGAAGCGCAGCCGCTGCGCCGGGTCCAGGCCGACCGTCGGCTCGTCCAGCAGCAGGACCGCCGGGTCGTTGACGATGGCCTGGGCGATGCCCGCCCGCCGCACCATTCCGCCCGACAGGGTCCTCATCCGGTCGTCGGCGCGGTCGGCCAGACCGACCCGCTCCACGGCGCGCTGCACCGCCGCGGGGATGTCCGCCGTGGGCACCTCCTTCAGCCAGGCCATGTACTCGACGAACTCGCGCACGGTGAAGCGCTTGTAGTAGCCGAACTCCTGCGGCAGGTAGCCGATCCGGCGGCGCAGCGCGCGGTGCTCGCCCAGCCCGCCCACGGACTCCCCGAGCAGTTCCAGCTCACCTCCGGCGGGGCGCAGCACGGTGGCCAGGGCACGGATGAGGGTGGTCTTGCCCGCGCCGTTGGGGCCGAGGAGGCCGTGGACGCCGGTACCCAGCGACAGGTCGAGCCCGTCGACGGCCATCTTCTTCCTGCCGACCCTGACCTTCAGTCCGGTCGCCCGGATCTCCCAGGCGTAGGCCGTGGGGGCGATGTCGGCCCTGCTCGATGCGGGCATCGTGCGCTTCCTCTTCTCTCGGGGGGCGATTGCGTCGGGGGGTGCGGCTGCCGTGGGGCGCGCGGCTTTCGTGGGGGTGCGGCCCTCGTGAGGAGGTGCGGCCCTCGGGGGGCGCGCAGCCTCCGGGGGCGCGGCCTCCGGGGGGCGCAGCGTCCGGGGGAGCAGCGTCCGTGGGCGGTTCAGCGGTGGGCTCCCAGCACGGTGTAGGCGCCCCTGCGGGCGATCACCACCGCCACACCGAGCACGAGGAGCAGCCCCCACACCGGCAGGCCACCCCTCCCCAGGGCGACGGCGGTGCGGCTGGTGGCCAGGGTCGGTGCCGCCACCACCGCGACCCACGCACCCACCAGGACGACCGCGGCGCGGGTCACGCCGATGACTCCGCCGAGCGCCAGGGTCGTCGAGGTGAACGCCAGGCAGGGCAGCAGCCACTGCGCGGCCGTCACCCCCGTCACCCATCCCCCCGCCATCAGCGTGGGGATCACCACGGCGAGCACGGAGGCGGTGCGCCGCAGCACCAGCTGCAGCCCGGCCCGCGGTGTGGAGGCCGTCAGCTCGTACGCCGGGTCGAGGCCACGCGACCACGACGCCGCCACGCCGCACACGGGCAGCACGGGGGCGAGCAGCAGCATCACGGACACCCGGCCGGACCCGGGCCCCACCAGGTCGAGCAGCAGTGCGAGCAGCGTCACCGCCAGGACCATGGCCAGCCACGGCGTCATGGCGGGCGTCGTCCACGCGGACAGCCGCGACGGCCGCAGCGACGACCGCAGCGACGACCGCCACGCCGGCCGGCGTCGGCGCGTCACGGCCGGGGCGGCCGCGGCCAGCTGGTGTTCGAGATCGGACCAGACGGCCTCGGTCAGCGCCGCCACGACGGGCGCCCCGGCCGTGACGGCGGCCGACAGCCGGTCGCGGCAGAGCCGGCACCCCTCCAGGTGGGCCTCCAGGGCCCACACCTCGTCCGCGACGAGGTCCGTGTCGCCGCGCGCGTAGCCGTCGATGAGTCGTGCCGACGCGTGTTCCACGTTCATGCCAGTGCCTCCCGCATCGCGATCCGGGCCCGGCGGGCGCGGGTCTTGACCGTTCCTTCGGGCAGTCCCAGCAGCACGGCGGTCTCCCGGACGGACAGTCCGTCGAGCACCATCGCCTGCAGGACGTCTCTGAGTTCCGGCGCGAGGCGCCGTAGCGCGTCGCCGACGTCTCCGCCGACGGTCGCGACCAGTGCCTCCTCCTCGGCGGCGGGCGCCACGGGGTGCGGAGCGGCGGCGGCCGGCGGCTCCGCGTGGTGGGCCCTGCGCCGGAACGCGTCGACGAGGCGGCGGGCCGCGATCGTCCAGAGCCAGCCGACGGCCGTTCCTCCGGTCCGGCTTCCGGCGAAGGAGTCCGCCGCCCGCCACACCGCCAGGTACGTCTCCTGCATGACCTCGGCGACGATCTGCTGGTCGGCGCAGCGGCGGCTCAGGCGCACCGCCAGCCACGGCGACGTGCGCCGGTACAGCTCCTCGAAGGCGGCCCGGTCGCCCCGGGCCACCCTTCGTAGGAGGTGTTCCTCGTCCAGTTCCTGCGGCGATGCCGCCCCAACCCGTTTCACACCTGCTAGACGCCCGGCCGGAGCTGCCGGTTTTCTCCGGGGCGTGATCCGGGTCACGTTCCGGGCGGGCGCCGTGGCCGGGTCCACGGCGCCGTGCGCGGGAACGGCCGGACGGCGGGCCCGTCGGCGGGGCGGCGGGCCGGAGTGGGACAGGGGTGGGCGGGGCGGTGGCGGTGGCGGTGAGCGGGTGGCGGTGAGCGGGTGGCGGTGAGCGGGTGGCGGTGAGCGGGTGGCGGTGAGCGGGTGGCGGCGGCTTGCGCCTCACGTTGCGTGAGGCCCTACGGTCCCGGAGCATGAAGATCGTTGTTCACGACACGGCGTCCGCCATGACCGACCTCCTGCGGCGACCGGTGGAGGAACGGCCCGAATCCCTGCGGGAGATGCTCGGTCCGCTGCAGAACGTGATGTCCGCCGTCATGGGCGAGGTGGACCTCGTCGCGTTGCACCGGTCGGGAAGCGGCTTCCGGCTCGACCGCGAGGACCCCCGGTACCTGCCCGCCGTGCGGCGGATGCAGGACGCCGGGGTGCGGGAGCGGGTCGCGGACTCCCTCACCGCCGCATGGGGGCGGCTCGGCGCCGCGGTGCCCGGCATCCGGCACGCCGGGACCGTCCACGTCGTGGTGGTGCTCGGCGACCCCGACGACACCGACCTCACCGTCCGCAGCGCCGGCTACCTCGGCACGGGCGGCATCCCCGGCGCGATCCACCTGCTGGTGTGGCCCACCGACACGAGCCTGCGGCAGATCGGCCACGCCGCCGCGCACGAGCTCCACCACAACGTGCGCTACGCGAACGTGGTCTGGAACCCGGCGACCGTCACGGTCGGCGAACAGGTCGTCGCCGAGGGGCTCGCCGAGGCGTTCGTGCGGGAACTGGGCGGCGAGCAGGCGATGGGCCCGTGGTCGCAGGCCGTCACCGGCCCCGAACTGGACCGCGCGTACGAGAAGATCACCGCCCGGATCGACGTGACCGGGATGCCGAACCTGCCCGCGTACGTCTTCGGCGACGCCATAGCCCGGCGGATGGGGCAGCCGCCCGTCGGTCTGCCGGACTTCGCCGGGTACGCGGTCGGGCTGCGGATCGTGGACGCGCATCTGGCGGTCACCGGGCTGACCGCCGCCGAGAGCATCGCCCTGCCGGCGCACGAGATCCTCGCCAACGCCGGGGTGGCGACGGATCCGTAGCCGGTGCCCGGGTGGGGGCGGCATCCGGCCCCCGGCCCCGGCCACCGGTCGACCGGGGGTGTCCCGGGCGGGTCGGGGCGCCGTCCGCGCGCGGGCCGTGAAGCAGCGGACCCCGTGAAGCAGCGACCCCGTGCCGGGCGAGCGGCACGGGGTCCGGTGGTCGGTGCGGGGTCCGGTGGTCGGTGCGGTGAATGTGGTGCGTGTGGTCGGTGACGTGGGTTCGGTCGGTGCGGGCCGGGCCGCTTCGGTCCGTCGGGCGCAGGGACGGCGGGCGCTGGGCGGCCCCGGGCCGGGGTCAGCCCTGGGCGTCCCGGGCCCTCGCCGCACCTTCGATGGCGAGCGCGTCGGCGGCGATCAGCCCGGCGCGGGCGGCCGGGACGGTGCGCCCGGACTGGTTCTCGGCCCACTGGGCGAGCGGCCTGTACTGACCCTGGCCGAGCATGACGGTCAGGGTGGCGACGGCGTTGCGCTCGGCGCCCGAGGTGAGCACCAGCGCGGCCAGGCCGGTCGGCGTGGCCGCGACGGTGAACTCGCTGGTGGCCTCGGCCCGTCCCCCGGGGCCGGTCGCCTCGGCACGCAGGGTGTGCCTGCCGAGTGCGAGCGCCGTGGTGTCGAGCGCGGTGCCCGGCGCGAGCTCGGCGCCGTCGAGGGTGAGCCGGACGGTGTCGGCGCCGCGTGCCTGCACCGCGGTGACCGGCTGCTGGGCGCGGTCCAGCGTGGCGCCGGCCGCGGGCGAGGTGATCGCCACGGTGGGCGCGGCGGGCGGCGCGACGCTGCCGCCCTGCTGCCAGGCGGAGTTCCAACCGGCCAGCTCGGCCGGGCGGTTGGTGATGATGCCGTCGACGCCGGCGGCCTCCAGGGCCTTCCACCGGGCGGCCGAGTCGACCGTCCAGACGTTGACCGCGACGCCGGCCGCGTGCAGGTCCTTCACCACGCCGGGGCGCCCGGCGACGGCGCCGTCCGCCGGGTTGTAGGCGGCGAGGCCGAGCTCCCTGGAGATCGCCACCGGGTCGGCGTCGAGGGCGCTGCGCAGCAGACCGAGCGGCAGCTCCGGCGCCAGCTCACGGGTGTGGCGCAGGGCGTCCACCTCGAAGCTCTGGACGAAGACGCGGCCCGCCATCCCGTGGTCGCGCACCTCCTTGACGATCCGGGCGACCTCGTCGCGGCTGTGCCGGCCCTTGATCTCCAGCAGCAGGCTGCCGCCGCGGGTGCGCAGGTCGTCGAGCTGCGCGGCCAGGGTCGGCACCCGGGTGCCCGCGTACGCCGGGCCGAACCAGGAGCCGGCGTCCAGCGCGTCCAGCTCGGCGGACGTGAGGTCGCGGATCCTCCCCTTGCCGTTGGTGGTGCGGTCCACGGTGTCGTCGTGGAGGATGTACGGCACGCCGTCCTTGCTGGGCTGGACGTCGTTCTCGATCCACTCGGCGCCGCCGCGGCGGGCGACCTCGTCCGAGACCAGGGTGTTCTCCGGCGCTGCGGAGGAGGCGCCCCGGTGGGCGAAGACGGTGAGCGGGGAACCGGCCGGCCGGAGCCAACCGCCCGGCGCGAGCGCGGTCACCTTGAGGTCGTCGAAGGACACCTTCGAGCCGTTGACCACGAGCGCCTGACCGCCCTCGGCGCTGCGGGCGACCTTGGTGGTGCGCATGACCTCCTTGCCGTCGAAGATCCAGCGGGCGGTGGTGCCGTGCACCTCGACGGCGATCCGCACGTCGCGGCCGGTGCCGGCGGCGGCCGGGGCGGAGGCGGTGTCGGTGACGATCCAGCTGTTGGCGGTGGTCCGCTGGGCGAACTCCAGACCGTTGGCGGCGGTGGTGCCGGAGCGCATGGTGGCGATCGACCACGGGGTGGCGCCGCTCGCCGGGACGTCCAGGCCGAGCGCCGTCCAGCGGGCGTTGTCCGCGACGGTCTCGAAGCGGGCGGTCACCTCGATGCGGAAGTCGTCGAGGTGGCGGCCGAAGGTGATCCGGCTCTGCTGGCCGGAGTTGGCGGAGACGCCGACCAGCCGGCCGTTCTCCACCTTCCAGGCGCCCTCGACAGCGGCCCAGCCGGCGGGGAGGGCGGGACCGGAGAAGCTCTCCTCCACGACGGCCTGACCGGGCGCGGGAGCGGCGGAGGCAGCGGCGGGCGCGGGGGCCGTCGTGGGCGCGGGGGCCGTGGCGGGGGTGCCGTCCGAGGCACCGTCCGCAGCGGGGGCGGACGCGGTGGGGGCGGACGCGGTGGCGACCGCGGCGGGGGCCTGCTCGGCCGAGGAGGCGTTCGGGGCGTTCAGTGCGACGGTGCCCAGACCCAGCGCGGACGCGACGACGGCGGCGAGCAGGCCGGTGTGCCGGCCCGCGCTCGACCGGAGTTCGCGCCGGTGGTGGGCCTGGGTGCCGGGCCGGCTCCCGGAGCGAGCGGACTGCGACTCGGCCGACGGGCCGACGGGGCTGGCATGGTGACTCTGTGTCATGCCCGGCACGCTAGGGGACGGCCGCCGAACCGGAAACCGCTTCCCCGGGAACCGTTCGTGACCATTGCGTGCGCTTCCGAGTCGTTGCGGTCCACCCGTACCGGGCGGCCGGTTCGCTTCCGTACGGCCGTTGGCGCGGCCGGGCCGTCGGACGTCGGCAAGGGGCACCGAGTGACCCTTCGACAAAATATGCAGACCGGTCTACTGTTTTCCGCATGGGAGTCAAAGGCGAGGAGACCCGCGCCCGGCTGATCGCCGGCACGCGCGGCCTGATCGAAGCACAGGGTTACTTCGGCACCGGCCTCAACCAGGTCGTGGCGGAGAGCGGCGCACCGCGCGGGTCGCTCTACTTCCACTTCCCCGAGGGCAAGGACCAATTGGTGGCCGCCGCACTGATCCAGGCCGGCCAGGAGATCGAGGAGCTGCTCACGTCGCTCGCCCGTGAGGGCTCCGACGCGGCGACCGTCGTCGCCGGACTGGCCCGGGCCTTCGCCGACCGCCTCGCCGAGTCCGGCTACACCAAGGGCTGCCCGATCGCCACCGTCGGCCTGGAGGTCGCCGGCAGCAACGAGGCCCTCCGCCAGGTCTGCGTCGAGGTGTACGCGGGCTGGCAGCGCGTCCTCGCCGAGCGCCTGACCTCCGAGGGCTTCGACCCCGCGGAGGCGGACGTCGCCGCCGGCCAGGCGCTCGCCCTCCTGGAGGGCGCGGTGCTGCTGGCCCGGGTCCGCCACTCCCCCGAGCCGCTGACCGACGCGACGCAGGCCGTCCGCCACCTGCTCGGCGCGAAGAGGGCGAACGCCACCGCACAGGCGTAGACCCGCGACCGGGGAGCAGGGCAACCGGGCGGCAGGGCCGCACGGCAGTCGGGCAGTCGGGCAGTCGGGCGACAACGGAGCGGCAGGGCAGGCGGGCAGCCGGGCGACAACGGAGCGGCCGGGCACGACAGCCTCGCCGTCACCGATGGCGCCGGCGCCGCCGCCGCGACACCCGCCGCACGGGCACCCGCCGGAGACTCCCCCGTCACCGACGACCGGCACCCACACCGGCCTGGCCGTGCAGGACCGGCCACGCGGGGGCCGGGCCGAGGAGAACTGCCTTCTCCTCGGCCCGGCCTCCCGCGACGCCGGTCCCGGACGGCGATCCCCCGACGCCCCGTCAGCTCGCCGCGCTCGGAGCACCACCTCGGGCCGACCCGGGCAGCAAGCCACTGCCCGACCCCCGGGCACCCGCCCCCGTCTCACCACCGTCGGGCCCAGCCTTCCAAATCGCAGCCCCTGATGTCTTGCCAAAAAATATACAGACCGGTCTACTGAATAAGAGCCTCCGGGTGCCACCCCGGCCCCACCTCCGCCCCATCCGTACATCCGCGCAGCCGCGCAGCCATGCCCACCTCGCACCCCGCAGCCATGCCCAGAAAATATGCAGACCGGTCTACAGAATTAGGTAGACCGGTCCACCGAGTAGGAGTCCACCTTGGCCACCACCCCGAACCCCCTTCCGGTCCCTCCCAGGCCCCAGCAGCCGGGCGCAGCCCCGGCCGACCGTCCGCCGCGCACTCTCGTGCTGGGCGCCACCGGCTTCCTCGGCCGCTGGCTGCTCCTCGAACTCCTCGGCCGGGGCGAGCCGGTGGCCGCCGCGGTCCGCACCGGCGCCGGCTCGCCGCGTGACCGCGAGCTCCGCGACTGGCTCCACGCGCACGGCGCCGACACCAGCGCCCTCACCACCGTCGCCGCCGACCTCACCCGTCCCGGCCTCGGGCTGACCCCCGAGGACGACGCCCGACTCTCCGCGGTCCGCGACGTCCACAACCTCGCCGCCCTCTACCGCTTCGGTCTCGACCGTGCCGAAGCGCACGCCGCCAACGTGGACGGCGCGCTCACCGCACTCCGCTGGGCAGCCGACCGGCCGCGACTGCGGCGACTGGTCCACCTCTCCGGCTACCGGGTCGGCCGCGACGGCACCCCCCGCCACCCGCTGCCGCCCGCCGAGGCCGACGCGCTCTACGCCCGGCTCGGCGCGTACGAGGCCTCCAAGCAGCTCGGCGACGCCGCCGTCCGCGTCACGGCCGCCGAGCTCGGCGTACCGCTCACCACGGTGAACCCGAGCAGCGTGATCGGGCACTCCGCAACCGGCGAGGCCGGGCAGTACCTGGGCCTGGCGGAGCTGGTCCGCCAGCTCTGGTCCGGCCGCCTCCCGCTCCTGCCGGGGACGGCACGCACCTTCCTGCCGGTGGTCGCGGTCGACCACCTGGCCCGGTTCCTGGCCGCCGTACCGGAGTTCGACGACGGACCGGCCCATGCCCACACCGTCCTGGACCCCGCCACCCCGCCGCTGCCCGGCCTGATCGCCCTGATCGCCGAGCACCTCGGCGTACCGGCGCCGCGCGGGCTCGTCCCGGTCGGCCTGGTCCGACGACTGCCGACCGCCCTCACCGGCGCCGACCCGGAGACCCTCACCTTCCTCGTCGAGGACACCTACGACACCTCCTCGGCCGACCGGCTCGCCGAGGCCGCCGGGCTCCACCACCCGCCCGTCGCCGACCTGTTGCGCCGCTGGGCCACCCGCCTGGTCGCGGACGGCTTCGGCTCCGCACCCACCGCCGCACCAGCCGCCTCACCCACCGTCGCACCGGGCGCCGCACCCACCGCACCCACCGTCGCACCGGGCGCCGGGCTCGCCGGCCACCACCACAGCGGGACGACGGGCGAGTTCGCCGACCTCGCGGGCAGCCGCACCTACCTCAGCGGGGACCGCCTGACTCCGCACCACGTCCTGCTCCCCGGCCCGGGCGCGGACACCGACGCCTGGGCGAAGCTCGCCGCCCGCCTGGACACCCCCGCACTCACCGCGGACCTCCCCGGACTCGGACGCTCCTCGTCCACCACCGCCCCCGACGCGGACTGGCTCAGGGCCCTGCTCGACCCGGTTCGCTCGCGCCCCGTCCTGGTGACCCATGCGGCCACCGCCGCACCGGCGTTGCGCTATGCGGCCGCCCATCCCGACCGTGTCGCCGGCCTGGTCGTCGTGAGCACCGAGGCCGACGGCGCCGCCGACGCTGCCGGCTCCTCCGGACGCAGCCGCACCACTCCCGCCCCCGCGTTCCACCGGCCCGGTGCCGCCCGCCGGGCTGCGCGCCGTCTCCGGGAGGCCCGGCGCCCCTCTCACCGGCGGGAGTTGAGCCTCCTGGTCGACGCCTGCCCCGTCCCCGTCCAGGTCACCGCACCCGAATTCCTGCCGGACCTCCTCGGGGCTGCGCCGGCCCGGTCATGACGGCCTCCACCCCGCCGGTACGACACCAGCAGGGGTCAGGGCGAACCGACTCCGGTTCCGGACAGTCTTTCTGACGATCCGTCACCGGCGGCCCGCCCGCGCCGACGGCGCGATCAGCGGGCGCGAGCGGCGGCGGCCGGGGTCAGGTGGCGGGACAGGACCTCCAGGGCCTCCGTCACCTCCCGCACCACACCCCGGTCCGGTTCGGCACCATCGGCGCCGGCGAGTGCGGCGGCGAGCGCGGCGTCGACGGTGGCGGCCCGGACCTCGGCGACACGACCGGAGGGCGACTCGGCGGGACGGACGAGTCGACGGCGCCGGTCGCCGGGGTCGGGCTCGGTCTCCACCGAACCGGCCTCCACCAACCGCGCGACCGCAGTGGACACCTGACTCTGCGGCAGACCGGTGCGGGTCGCGATCTCACCGACGGTCGCGCCCGGATGGGCCACGACGTCGCCGAGCGTGACGAGCACCGAGCGGACCGAACCCCGCGCCGCCGACTCCGCCCCCGCCTCGGCGTCCGGCCGCGGCATCGCCTGCTCGCCGATCTTCATGAGGGTTCGACCCAGGAGGAACAGCTCGACTCCGTTCATGTCCGCAAGAATACATCCGCATCGATGCATCTCAATCAATGCATCTATCTTGATACATCTATTTCGATGCTCTATCGTCGTCGGTGTCGGCCCGAGAGGCCGGCCGACACCGACAGGGGGAACACCACCATGACCACGCTCACCGGCTCCACCGCCCACACCCTCGCCGTCCCCGGCGCCGTCCTCCACTACCAGGTCGCGGGCAGCGGCCCCGTCCTCCTCCTCTCCCAGAGCGGGGAGGGCGACGCCGACCGCACCGTCGACCTCGTCCCGCACCTCGCCGACACCTTCACCGTCGTCACCTACGACCGCCGCGGTCTCTCGCGCAGCACCCTCGACGACCCCGCCGCCCCCGTCACCATGGCCGACCACGCCGACGACGTCGCGCGGTTGCTCGCCGAAGTCGCCGACGGGCCCGCGTCGATGGCCGGATTCAGCATGGGTGCCGCGATCGGCCTCCAGGTCGTGGCCCGCCACCCGGGCGTTCTGAGCACCCTGATCGCCCACGAGCCCGTGACGCCGAACCTCCTGCCGCCGACGGACCGCGCGGAGCACAAGGCGGAACTGGCAGCCATCCAGGAGGCCCACGCCGCCGGGGGCGCCGCGGCGGCGTTCCCCGCGATCGCCCGGCACCTCGGGATCGACCCGGCCCACGACCGCACCGAGGAGGGGCTCACCCCGCAGCCGATGACGCCCCGGAGGCTGGCCAACTTCGGGTTCTTCATCGGGACGGAGTTCACGGCCGTCACCTCGGACGGTCTCGGCCCGGCCCACCTCGCTCCCGCCGCAGCCCGCTCGGGGACGCGGATCGTCCCCGCGATCGGCCGGACCACCCGACCGACCGTCCACACCTACCGGTGCGCACTCGCCCTGGCCGACCTGTTGGGCACCGCCCCCGTGTCATTCCCCGGCGGGCACAACGGCAACACCGCCTTCCCCCGCGCAACCGCCATGTCCCTCAAGGCCGTTCTCGCCGGCTGACCCGCGCGGCGCAGGAGGATCGGCCAGGGCCTTCTCCAGAAGTAGATCAAGGTCATGGAATGATCTCCCCTCGTCGCTCGGGGAGATCCGACGGACACGCGGTGGGCGGCCACCTGCGTCCACCTGGCGGTCGGGCAGGCCCCGAAGCCGATGTCACTCGTGATCACGGCCGGGCGGCGCGGAGCCTCCCCGCAGTTCCGGGTCGTCCTGGGCCGCGTCCGCGTCCGCGTGCCTCGGCTCGGCTCGGCCCAGGACGACTGCGGGCCCGCCCGGACAGGTCACGAGGCCACCGTGCCGGTCGCGGCGATCACCGAGCGGCTCCGAGGGCGGCAGCCAGCGCCGGGACGTCGACCGGGCCGGTGGTGTCCACGCGATGGACGATCCCCGATCCGAGCGGCTCGGCAGTGCGGGACCAACTCCCAGTCCCCGCCGAAGCCGCCACGACGCTCGGGATGCACCGGGTGCCGCTCAGCCATCCGCTCGGCGAACCGGCGGCGGGCTACCTTCAGCGGCACCTCGCACCAGACCTCACGCACCTCCGCCACGCCCGCGCGTCGAAGGCCGGCCTTCACGACCGGCCTCAGGTGGCCCGGCCAAGGGTTCTCCAGAACGGCCCCGCCCCGCGCGTCGCCGAGCAGCGTCCACAAGGTCTCGCCGGCGGCAACGCCCAGGATCCGGCTCCACTCGTGGTCCGGACAGTCTGGCGCCCGTAGGCCCGCCAGAGTGTCCGCCAAGGTCTCCTTCACCGCGTCCTTGCTGAAGAGGGGAAGACGCATCTCGGCCGCGAGGGCCCGCGCGAGCGTTGTCTTCCCCGCTCCGGGAAGCCCGTTGACCAGCACAGTGACCATCCGATGAATCTACCGCCGGACGCCCGGTCCCTCCCCGGAGTCGGCAAGAAAGATCCACTTCTGGAACGGGTCCGGACGGCACCGGACGGCACCGGACGAGCATCGCCGTGGCGCGGCGTCTGCGGCCACGACGCACGGGTCGACCGCTCACTGGTCCACCGGCCGGAGGAGCAGGGACGGGCGGACCGGGCGCGAGGGGGTCAGGGCGCAGGGGTGCGGTGGGTGGCGCGGTACTGGCCGGGGGCGGTCTGGAACTCGCGCTTGAAGGCCCTGGCGAAGGCGTACTCGGTGGTGTAGCCGACCTGTTCGGCGATGGTGCGGAGGAGCACGTCGGTCTCGCGGAGGGTGCGGGCGGCGAGGGTCATCCGCCACCAGGTGAGGTAGCCGAGCGGTGGACGGCCGATCGTCGCGGTGAAGCGGTGGGCGAAAGCCGTGCGGGAGAGCCCGGCGCGGTCGGCGAGGGACTGCACGGTCCACGGGGCCGCCGGTTCCCGGTGGACGGCGCGCAGGGCCGCCGCCAGCGCCGGATCGTGAAGGGCCGCGCCCCAGCCGGTGGTGTGCTGTTCGGCCTGGCGGTCGTGCCAGGCCCGCAGGACGTAGAGCAACAGGACGTCCAGCAGTGCGGCGAGGACGCCGGGACCGCCCGCCCGTTGCCCCGTGGCCAGTTCGCGGCGGAGCAGGTCGACGGCGCCGCGCAGTTCCGGGGACTGCCGGTCGCCGCCCGGGAGGTGGACGAGTTCGGGCAGTTCGGCGAGCAGCGGGTGGGCGCGCGACTGGTCCAGACGGTAGGCACCGCACAGCATCCTGGTGGTCCGGCCCGTACCGGCCGTCGCCCGCGGGCCGGGGCCGGCCAGCGGCGTGGTCGGGGTGTCCGCGATCGCGTGCCCCAACTCCCTCGGCAGGAAGGCCACATCGCCTTCGGCGAGCCGGACGGGCTCGCCGCGGGTCGGTATCAGCCAGCAGCTCCCCTCCGTGATCACGTGGAAGCCGGCACCCTGCTGCGGGTCGAAGCGGATGCCCCAGGGGGCGCGCAGCTCGGTCACCGAGGAGTGCGGGGTGCCGGTACGCATCGCGGAGACGGCGTCGCTGATGATGTCCACCACCTCAACGTACCTCCGGTCCACGGGTGTCCGTGGACGCCCGTGGGCCGCCGCGGGTCTCGGCGAGTGTCGGTGCGTGTCCGCGAGTGGCCGATGGGGGTCCGTTCCGTCGACGCCGGACGAACGGACATCCGGCCCGGACGGTGGGGCATCCACCGTCGCGCCCGCCCTGCCTACGGTGGCGGTCAGGCCGAGCGGCGCACGTCGCCGCCGTCGAACAAGCTTGGGGAGATGGGAAGATGAGGATTGCCGTCCATGGTGCGACCGGATTCACCGGCGGACTCGTCGTCGCGGAGCTGGTCCGGCGCGGGATCACGCCCGTGTTGGTGGGCCGCGGCCCGGAACGGCTGAAGGCGGTGGCCGCCGAGCGGGCCCCCGGCGCCGAGGTGCGGGTCGCAGAGGTACGGGTCACAGAGGTACGGGTCGCAGAGGCGGGCGGGGCCGGGAACGGGGGCACCGGCCCGGCGGCGGACGAGGACCTGACCGCCGCGTTCGCCGACTGCGACGCGGTGGTGAACTGCGCGGGCCCGTTCGACCTCTGGGGCGAGCCGGTGGTGCGCGCGGCGATCGCCGCCGGCGCCCACTACGTCGACACCACCGGCGAGCAGCACTACCTCCGGCGGGTCCTGGACACCTTCGGGCCGGAGGCCGAACGTGCCGGGGTGAGCGTCGTCCCCGCACTGGCGGACGACGGCGGACCGGGCGACCTGATCGCCCGGCTGACCGCGGACCGGCTCGGCGGGCCGGTCGACGAGATGCTGGTCGCGGACCTTCGGCAGCCGGGCGGCGGGGCCTCGCGGGGGACGGGCCGGTCGATGGCAGCGGTGTTCTCCGAAGGCGCGCTGGAGTACTCCGACGGCGGGTGGCACCGGCTGGACGCCCCTGTGGAGGGTTCGCTGGTTCCGCCCGGCGAGGAGGAGGCCGTCCCGGTGACGACCTTCGCCCTGCCCGGTGTGGTCACCGTCCCCCGGCACCTGGCCGTGCGCCGGGTGCGCAGCGCCGTTCGTACCGAGGTCGCCGCGCTGTTCTCGGCGCTGACCCCGGAGGTCGTCGCCGGCCTGCCCGAGTCAGTCCCGGAGGAACTGCGCCGGGCCGGCGTCTGGCTGATGGCCGTCCTCGCCACCGGGGTCGACGGCCGCCGGGCCCGGGGGTGGGTGACCGGGACGGACGCGTACGGGCTCACCGCCGTGATCGCCGTGGAGGGGGCACGTCGTCTCGCCGCCGGGGAGGATGCCGCCCGCCCAGGCGTGCTCACCCCCGCCCAGGCCTTTCCCCCGGCGGCCTTCCTCGACTTCCTGACCCCGTACGGCGTCGACTGGCACGTGGAGGAGGGCGAGGGGGACGGGGGCGCCGACGGGCGCTGAACGCCGCCCCGGCCGCGCGGGTCCGCGCCGGTCCGTGACGTTCGTAGCGGCCGGGACGGTCCGCGCGGGTGTCGGCAACGCGGGCGGCCGGGGCCGGGCGTCGGATGCGGGAGGGTTGACGGTACGGCGGGGATCACGAACGATCAGCGGTCATGAGGACAACCGGTGGGACGCCCCCCGCCCCCGCACGGCCCGTCGCGCTGGTGACGGGGGTCGGGCGCACGGTCGGGATCGGTGCCGGGATCGCGTGCCGGCTGGCCGGCTCGGGTTGGGACGTCGCCTTCACCTACTGGACGCCCTACGACCGGAGGATGGCCTGGGGCGCCGAGGCGGGAGCCGCCGAGGCCGTCGGGCAGGCGCTGGCCGAACGGGGTGCGGCGAGTCTCGCGATCGAGGCGGACCTGGCCGATCCGGCGGCGCCGGGGCGGGTGTTCGACGAGGTCGAGCGGCGGCTCGGCGGTGCGACGGCCTTGGTGCTGTGCCACTGCGAGTCGGTCGACTCGGGTCTGCTCGACACCACGGTGGAGAGCTTCGACCGGCACTTCGCGGTCAACGCGCGGGCGAGCTGGCTGCTGATCCGCGAGTACGGGCGGCGGTTCGCCGGGGCGGCGGGGAGCGGCCGGATCGTCTCGCTCACCAGCGACCACACCGTGGGCAACCTGCCGTACGGGGCGAGCAAGGGGGCGCTGGACCGGATCACCGTGGCGGCGGCGAGCGAGTTCGCCCACCTCGGCGTCACGGCCAACGTCGTCAACCCCGGTCCGGTGGACACGGGTTGGATGACCGGGGAGGTACGGGAGGAGATCCTGGGGCGGACGCCGCTCGGCCGGCTCGGCACGCCCCAGGACGCCGCGCACCTCGTGGACTTCCTCTGCTCCCCGCAGGGGCAGTGGGTCAACGGGCAGGTGCTGACGAGTAGCGGCGGCTTCACCCCGGCCTCCGGCTGAGCCCCCTGAGCACCGCGCCGGACGTCCGCGCCGGGCGTCTAGGCCGGAGGTCCGCGCCGGGCGTCTAGGCCGGAGGTCCGTTGTGGAAGGCGAGTTCCGTCCACCGGACGTCCGTGCGGCCGTGCAGGTCGGCGCGTTCGGTGCGCAGGAGCGGGGACAGGCCGCGGGCGCGGGCGAGTTCGACCGTCTCGTCGGCCGGCACGTCGAACATCCGCCGCCCGGGCGGGACCGGGCCGTGCCGCAGGTTGAGGAGGAGGCGCCCGGCCGGAGCGAGCAGTCCGGCGAGCGCGTCCATCGCCGACTGCCGTTCGTCGGCGGCCAGGTGCATCCACACGGCGGTGAGCAGGACCAGGTCGAACCGCTCCCCCGCGGCCAGCAGTGCGGGCAGCCCGGGCAGGGCGTCGTCCACCCAGCGCACGCCGCTACCGGCGTGCAGCCGTTGTCCGATCCGGCGCAGCTCCGCCGTCGGTTCGGCGGCGACCACCCGGTGGCCGAGCGCGGCCAGCGCGGCGGCGTCCCGTCCGGTGCCGGCGCCGACGTCGAGCACGGCAGCGGGCGCCGCTGGGATCAGGTGCAGGGTGTCGCGATGGACCTCGGCGAAGGTCACGGCCTCGTACTGCACCGCGAGTCGCTCGGCCTCCTCGCCGTACCCGGCCACGCTCGTCAGCCCGCCCATCCGCTCATCCGCCCCTCCCGTGACCAGCCCGACCGGAACCCGCATCCGGGCCCGCAGCGCCCGCCGAGCGTGTGCGACGGAGCCGACGGCCGGGCCACGGACCACGGACCGACGGACCGACGGACCGACGGACCGCGCCAACGGACAGCCAGTCAGCGGACAGCAGGTCAGCGGATGACACGAGGGCCCCGCGTCAACGGGCGGCGTCAACTGTACAGGGCGGCCGTCACGCCTCCGGGTCAGGCCTCGCCGGGGTGCCAGGCGGGCCATTCCCACGGTCGGTCGGTCCACCGGACACGGACGGCGTCGTGGGGGTCGAGGTCGGGGAAGAGCTGATGGATGCGTGGTTCGAGCTCCTCCGGGCCGAGCGGTTCCCAGCCGTGGCCCTCGAAGCGGACCAGCCGGTAGCGGCTGTCGGTGCGGAACTCGGCGATCTCGACCAGGGGCTTCGTCGTGGCGGACGTGCTGTTGGTTTCCATGCCCCCAGCATGTGGCGGACCCCCGGTGACCGCACCCGGGGTACGGCAGGCAGCGTACGCCCGGGGCACCCGCGCGCCACGAGATCCCTTCGTCCGGGTCATGTCCCGTCGTCGGCGCACTCGTTGAGTACGGCGAGCGGGTGGTCGGCGCCGTGCGGGGGTTCGCTCCCGTACGGCCCGGCGCCGGCGGGGGTCACCGCTCGTCGACGGGCAGGCGAGGCTGCGACGGCAGGAGGACGAGGACATGAGCGGGCAGGCGGCAGGCGGCGGGAACCCCACCGGTGGCGGGCACCCCACGGGCGGAGCACAGCAGGCGGGCGGCGGACGGTGGCAGTGGCCGGAGCAGGCGTGGCAGCCCCCACCGGTCCCGGCCCCGCCGCCCGCCGCTCCCCCGGCGGTCGGGGTCGCCCCGGCGGTGCCCGCCGAGGCGGCGGTCCCCGGGCAGCGGCCGCGCTGGGTGTGGGCGGCGGGTGCCGCCGGGATCGCCGCCGGGCTGGCGGCCGTGCTGGCGATGTGCGGAGCCGGGGGCGGCGACGAGTCGTCCGGGGTGGTGGCGTTTCCGGCGGCGGCGCCGGCGCCCTCGCCCTCCTCGTCGGTGCCCCCGGTACCGGACCTGCTGCCGGTCCCGGCGCCCTCGCCGCTGCCGGCCCCGACCGCCGCCGGGGGCAGGCCGGGCGCGGCCGCCCCGAGCTCCGGGGCCTCCGGAGGCGGCGCGTCCCCGGTCGCGGGGAGCGACCGCGCCGCGACGGCCCGTCCGAAGCCGAGCCGGGCACCTCGCCCGGCGCCCACCCGCTCGGCGGGCGCCCCTGATGCCACCCCCGCGCCGGCACAGGCCCCGGATCCCGCCCCCGCCACCGCGCCCGCACCAGGCGCGAGCGCCCCTCCGACGATCACCGCTCCCACCGCCGCGCCGGGGTCGATCTGTGACCAGGCGGAGCGGATCGGCCGCTGGCCGGCCGGCTCGGAGCAGGCCCGGCTCTGCCACAGCATCTACGGCTGAGCGGCGGGCCGGCGCCGCGGGCGGGAACGGCGGCGAGAGCAGCGGCGGCGGGAGCGGCAGCGCCGACGGGAGCGAGCACGAGGCAGGCGGGAAGGACGGGGACCACCGCGGTACGACTCCCGCCGTCCACGGCGCCCGGTCGACCGGCACCCGGCGCCCGGTCGACCGGCACCCGGCGCCCGGTCGGCCCCGCACCCCGTCGACCCGGCCGGCCCGGGCGCTTGCCCCGGCCGGGCGGGCTCCGGCCACCGGGGCCGGGGCCCGCCCGAGGGGTCAGCCCTGCCCGGCCAGCAGGGCCTGGTCCAGGCGTGGGGCCAGGACGCGGGCCAGGGTGTCGGTGATGTGGCCGGTGTCGCGGTAGAGGATCACTCCCTCCAGGACGGACGGGCAGTCGGCGCCGGTGCCGGGGCAGAGCAGCGGCCCGAGGTCGAGGACGCGGACGCGGTAGCGCTCGGCGAGGCCGCCGTCGATCAGCGGGTCGCGTTCGAACGCCGACTCACGGGGGAAGAAGCAGGCGTCCGAGCGGCCGTCGGAGGCGGCCAGGCAGGTGGGGATGTCCTTGCCGGGCATCGGCGTGTCGCCCAGGTAGGCGAGCGGTGTGCCGAGGGCGGCGAGGCGGTCGAGCGTGCGGGTCCATCCCTCGGTGCGCTCGTCCTGGCCGCCGTACCGGTTGAGGCCGGCCATCAGGACCAGGCGCGGCTTGGGGCCGACGGCCAGCCGGGTGAGGGTGTTCTCGCGCCAGCGGTCGCACTCCTCGAAGGTGCGGCCGAGCACGTTGTTCCGCACCGTCAGGGTGGCCAGCGGGCAGCCGGGCTTGACCAGCACCTCCAGGGCCCAGTGCCGCTGTTCGGCCATGGCGAGGGCGGCGGAGATCCACTGACCGGCGTGCGAGTCGCCGATCAGGACGATCCGGTCCGGGCTGGACTCGGTGCCGAACAGGCAGCGCGGGCTGTTCTCCGCGGCGAGCGGGATCTCGCAGCCCTTGCCGGGCGGGAAGTCCTCGCGGGCGCGGGCCAGCGAGGGGGTGAGGGTGAGCACCCGGGTGCCGGGGGCCAGCAGGCCCGGGCCGTCGACGGCGCCGGCCGGGGCGACGGTGGGCGCGTTCGGGTCGCCGAGTGCCCGGACGGTGCCGCCGCCCAGGGTGAGCCCGGCGATCAGCGGGATGACCAGGGCGCTCGCGCCGACCGCGAGGCCGCGGCGCGGGGCCGGGCTGCTGCCGTACCGCAGCGGCTGTTCGACCAGGCGCATGGTGAGCCAGGCGGGCAGCGCACTGGCCGCCGTGAGCAGGACCAGGGTGGTCCACGGAAGGGTGCCGTAGCGCGCCTGGGCGATGGTCAGGACCGGCCAGTGCCAGAGGTACCAGGCGTAGGAGAGCCGGCCGGCGGCGCGCAGCGGGCGGGTGGCCAGCAGGCGGCCCGCGTCGGCCGGGCCGAGCGCGCGGTGGGCGGGGCCGGCCAGCAGGACGGCGGCGGTGCCGAGGACGGGCAGCAGGGCGGCGCTGCCGGGGAACGGCGTGTTGCGGTCGTACCGGAAGACGGCGATCACGACGGCCGCGGCGCCGGCCCAGCCGAGGGCGCGCAGCGCCCGGCCGCCGAGGCGCGTGCCGGGGCCGCCGCGCCCGAGGCGGGCGGTGAGCGCCGGTGCGGCCAGGGCGGCGCAGGCGCCGGCGGCGAACTCCCAGAGGCGGCTCGCGGTGGAGAAGTAGCCGAGTGCCGCGGACCCGGCCGTCCAGCGGATGCAGAGCAGCAGGGAGACGCCGCCGACGGCGAGGGTGGCGACGGAGATCGCGGCGGTGCGTCGGCGGCCCAGGAGGTAGCGGGCGAGGCCGAGCAGCAGGACGCCCCAGAGCAGGTAGAACTGGTTCTCCACGCCGAGCGACCAGAAGTGCTGGAGCGGGCTCGGGTCGCGTTCGGCGGCGAGGTAGTCGGTCTGCTGGCCGACGAACCGCCAGTTGGCGAACTGTCCGGCGGAGGCGATCAGGTCGCGGGCGAGGTCGGTGCCGCGCAGCGGGTCGAGCAGTGCGCCGCCGGCGAGGGCGGTGGCGACCAGCACGACGGCCGCGGCGGGCAGGATGCGGCGGGCCCGGCGGGCCGCGAAGTCCCACAGGCCGATCGGGCGGGCCAGCAGCAGGCCGGTGATCAGGAAGCCGGATATGACGAAGAAGATGTCGACGCCGACGTAGCCGCCGGTGAAGGCGGGGACGGCCGCGTGGAAGGCGAGGACGGAGAGCACGGCGACGCCGCGCAGGCCCTCGATGTCCGGGCGGAAGGCGGCCCTGGGCCGGTCGGCCGGCCTGGTGGTGGCGGGTGCCGCGCTGTGGGCCGGTTCCGCGACGGTGCCGGCGGCGGTGGAGCCGGCGGTGGCCCTGACGAGGGCCCCTGCGAGGGCCCCTGCGGCGGCGGTCCCGGCGGTGGCCGGGCCGGACGGGTCCGGTGCGGCCTCGGCGGGTGGGCCTGCGGCGAGGACGACGGGGAGGAGTTCGTTGCTGGCGACGGACGGTGACGGTGCGTCACCCGAGCGGGCGGCGGCGCGAGACGGCTCGGCGCCCGGTGGTACGGCCGTTGACACGGCGGTGCTCCTTGCAGGGCTGGCAGCGGTGGTCGGGGGCCGCCGGGCCGATGGGGCGGCCGGGCGGCGGGTCCGCGCCGGTGGGGCGACGCGCAAGGATGACGAAGGACTGAAGAGGGGGAAGGAGGCGCTCTCTGACGGAGGGTCAGAAGATGAGCGGGTCGGCCCAGCCGGACGCCAGCAGGCCGCAGAGCAGCAGCAGGACGGTGACGGCGACCGACTCGGCCCGGCCGAAGCGCAGTTCGGCGTCGGCGGATCCGGCGGTCCGGTCCTCCGCGGGGCGGGCGAGGTCCGCGACGGTGGCGTCGTTGCCACCCCGGAGCAGCGGCCAGAGGGCCCTGATCAGCGGAACCATGGTGTAGGTGGTGAGCGCGAGGAGCGCGGCGAGCGCCCAGTACGGCTGCCAGCCGTGCAGGGAGACGGCGCGGACGAGTCCGATCGCGCCGGCCACGATGACGAAGCCGAGCCAGCCGACGCCGATCCGGGCGACCGCCCGGGCCAGCGAGGTGCCGCCGGAGACGGCGCCGGTGGGGACCCACTCGGCGCTGCGCCGGCGAAGCGCGTGCGCGATGGCGACCACGTGGCAGAGCCCGCCCAGGAGTTGGACCCGGGTGACCTCGAAGCGCCAGCGGGTGCGGGACATCGCGGGCAGCAGGACGAGCGAGACCCAGATCGGCGGCAGGAAGGGCAGGACCTGCCAGGGGGCGATCTCGTCGGGCCGGAAGAACAGCATGATCAGCGCCGGCAGCGGGACGGCGAAGACGTTCACCGCGCTGGTGAGGTAGCCGAGGATGCCGTTCCAGAAGCAGAGCCGGGCCGAGCGGGGCAGCGGACCGCGCCGGAAGTCGGGGTCTCCGACCAGCGCGAGCGAGCCGAGGCACCAGCGGTACTGCTGGCTGATGAAGGCGGGCAGGCCGGTGGGCGACATGCCCTTGGCGAGCAGGGCCGGCACGTACCGGGTGGTCCACCCGGCGCGGGCGAGCGAGAGGCCGGTGTAGAGGTCCTCGCTGTGGTCGATCTCGGCGAAGCCGTCGACGCGTTCGAGGGCGGCACGCCGGTAGAGCGCGTTGGTGCCGCAGCAGACGGTGCCGTCCTGGGCGTCCCGGGAGGGCTGGATCCAGCGGTAGAAGATCTCCTGGGTGGCTCCGGCCGCGCGCTCCAGCCACGACATGTCGGGGTCGGTGTCGAAGCACTGCGGGCTCTGCACGATGCCGACGTTCGGGTCGTCGAGGTACGGCACGAGGTGGTGCAGGAAGTCCGGTCGCGGGCAGAAGTCGGCGTCGAGGACGGCGATGATGTCGCCGGTCCCCTCGGCCAGGCCGTGGTTGAGGTTGCCGGCCTTCTTGAAGCGGCCCCGGTCGGGGCGGGCGCGGTACTCGAAGCCGTAGGACTCGGCGAGTTCGCGCACCTCGGGCCGGTCCGCGTCGTCGAGGACCAGGACGGTGAGTGCGCCGGGCCAGCGGACGGCCGCGGTGTGCCGGTAGGCGTTGTCCAGGACGGCGAGCGGTTCGCCGGCGGTGGGCAGCAGCAGGTCGACGCCGGGGGTTCGGGCGGGTCGCCAGGCCCGGACCAGCAGGTCGTGCGAGTCACGGGTGAAGCGGCGGGATCGCTGGCCGTCGGCGATGGAGAGCAGCCAGGTCGCGGCGTTGAGTACGGTGAGCACCAGGAACGGCCAGAGTAACGGCCGGCTGAGCGCGAAGAGGCCGAGCGTCGCGGTGGCGCCGGCGTAGGAGAGGGTCGCGCAGAGCAGCACCCAGCGGCGCTGCGGTCCGAAGTACCAGTAGAGCTCGTGGTCGTCGGGCGGGCTCGGCAGCCGAGACGGTCCGTCGCCGGGCCGGTCGCCGGTTGTTCGGCGGGCACGGCGCGGACCGGTGTCGGATGCGGACATGGCGTTGCCATGGAGTACGGGCATGCGGAAATGGCCCCCCTGGGCTGGGACGGAACGTGACCGTGCGTCGCCAGCCTCTCACAATGGCCTAGACCAATCGTTAACGAGGTATGACATCCCAGCATCACCGCAGGTCAGGACTTTGACGACATGTCAGATTCGTGCACGTCCTGACGATATGTCACCACTACCGGACGGTAAGCGCCTTGATCAGCTTCTCGAACCGCAGGTCGGGGCGGAGCGGGATCCCGAACCGCTCGTCCCCGTACGGGAACGGGGAGTAGACGCCGGTGCGGCGGAAGCCCCGGCGCTCGTACCAGGCGATCAGGTCCGACCGCTGCTCGATCACCGTCATCTCCAGCTCGGCGGCGCCCCACTCCTCGGCCGCGAAGCGCTCGGCCTCCGTGAGCACGGCCCGCCCGACGCCGCCGCCCTGGCGGCCGGGACGCACCGAGAACATGCCGAAGTAGGCGTGCTCGCCCCGGTGCTCCAGCTGGCAGCAGGCGAGCAGTTCGCCGCCCCGCTCGGCGAGCAGCACCACGCCGTCGGCGTGGGTGACGGCCGCCGTCACGCCCTCGGCGTCGGTGCGCTGGCCCTCCAGCAGGTCGGCCTCGGTGGTCCAGCCGGCCCGGCTGGACTCACCCCGGTACGCGGACTCGACCAGCTCGACCAGGGCGGCGACGTCGGCCGTGGTCGCGGGGCGGAAGGTGAGGCGCTCGGTCGCGGTCTCGGCGGCCTCTCGGGTGGTCTCGGGCACGAGGTTCCTCGTCTCACGGTGGCCCGGACGGTAGCCCGGGCGGGCGGCGGCCGTTCGGGCCGATCCCTGGCATCGTGCCACAGCGCCACCCGGCCCCACCGGGCCCCACCGAGCCCCGACCTGCGCCGAACGCCCGCCCACCGGCCCCCGCGGCCGCCACCGCCGACCCGGGCCACCGCGACCGGCCCGCGCCACCCCCGCACGGACCGGCGCCGCCGTCACGCCGCCACCACGCCGTCCACCACGCCGTCCGCTCCGCCGTCGCCGCCCGTCGCCGCCGTCCACCCTGCCGTCCAGTACCCGGACGTCCGCCCGGCCGCCGCGGAGCCTGGGGCAGGATGACCAGGACACCCGTCGGACCACCCGCACCACGGAGGCCCCATGACCGTCGTCGAGATCCCCGGCTCCAAGTCGGTGACGGCCCGCGCACTCTTCCTCGCGGCCGCCGCCGACGGCAGCACCGCCCTGCTCCGCCCACTGGTCTCCGACGACACCGACGGCTTCGCCGAGGGCCTGCGCGCCCTCGGCTACGGGCTCACCCGCGAGACCGACCGCTGGGTGGTCGAGGGCCGCCCGCAGGGCCCCGCCAACGACGCCGAGGTCTTCTGCCGCGACGGCGCGACCACCGCCCGCTTCCTCCCCGTCCTCGCCGCCGCGGGGCACGGCACCTTCCGGTTCGACGCCTCCGCCCAGATGCGCCGCCGCCCGCTCGGCCCGCTCACCGAGGCGCTGCGCACCCTCGGCGTGGAGCTCCGGCACGAGGAGGCCGAGGGCCACCACCCGCTGCGGATCACCGCCGCCGGGGTCCGGGGCGGCGAACTCACCCTGGACGCGAGCCTCTCCTCGCAGTACCTGACCGCGCTGCTGCTGCTCGGGCCGCTCACCGAGAAGGGCCTGCGGATCACCGTCACCGACCTCGTCTCGGCGCCGTACGTCGAGATCACCATCGCCATGATGCGGGCCTTCGGCGCCACCGTGACCCGCTCCGGCAAGGTCTTCGAGGTCGCGCCGGGCGGCTACCGCGCGACCACCTACCCGATCGAGCCGGACGCCTCGACCGCCAGCTACTTCTTCGCCGCCGCCGCCCTCACCGGCCACCGGCTCACCGTGCCCGGGCTGGGCCGCGACGCGCTCCAGGGCGACCTGCGGTTCGTCGACGTGCTGGCCCGGATGGGCGCCCGGGTCGACGTCAGCGCCGAGCGGGTCACCGTCGAGGGTCCGCAGGACGGCCGGCTCGGCGGCCTGACCGTCGACATGCGCGACATCTCCGACACCATGCCGACACTGGCCGCCATCGCGCCGTTCGCCACCGGGCCGGTGCGGATCGAGAACGTCGCCAACACCCGGGTCAAGGAGTGCGACCGCCTGGAGGCCTGCGCCGGGAACCTCCGCCGGCTCGGGATCGACGTCGCCACCGGCCACGACTGGATCGAGATCCGGCCGGGAACCCCGCGCGCCACCGAGCTCGCCAGCCACGGCGACCACCGGATGGTGATGTCCTTCTCCGTGACCGGCCTGCGCGCGCCCGGCATCACCTTCGACGACCCGGGCTGCGTGCGGAAGACCTTCCCGGGCTTCCACGAGGCGTTCGCGCAGCTGCGCGAGGGGTGGCCGGCCGCCGTCTGACCGTCCCGGGCGGGGCTTGTGCACGGGGCCGGGGCCGGCCCCGCCGGCCGACGCCACCCCGCCCGGTGCACGGCCCGCGCGCGGCCCGTGCGCGGCATGCGGCGCGCGGCGTGCGAACCCGGCGCGTGCGGCGGCCCTCGCACTGGGGAATCCCCGGGAATGCAACGGGTCCAGCCGGTAATACTTTCCCGCGAATCAGTGGAAACACTCGGGGAAAACTTCCTTGCCGTGCACGTCGTGAAACGTTTCTCCCCGCCCGCCACTCCTGCCCCATCGGACCGTCCGATAATCCTTTCCGGAATTGCCGGCACCACTCGTCCGTCCACCATTCTCCCTTGACGGCCACTACTCCCGACGGGAGTATTTCCGAGGCTGCGCCCCGGCGGCGCGGTGCACACCTCGCAGCACCGTGAACGGAGGACGAACAGTGGACCAGCCGAACGAATCCGGAATCCCCTCGGACCACCCGGGAGGGCGGCGGACCTTCCTGCTCGGCGCCCTCGGCGCCACGGCGGTGGGCCTCACCGGAGCCATCGGCGCGACCCGGGCGAACGCCGCACCGGCGCCCGCGGCGGCACCCGCACCGGCGAAACTCCGGAGCACGCAGAACAACTGGCGTTTCTGTCAGAAGTGTTTCGTGATGTTCTTCTGGGGCTACCCCACCGACGGCGTCTGCCCGTCCGGCGGAGCCCACAGCGCCCAGGGCTACAACTTCATCCTGCCGTACGACGTACCGGAAACACCCACCGCCCAGCGCAACTGGCGATTCTGCCAGAAATGCTTCTCCATGTTCTTCTGGGGCTACCCCACCGACGGCGTCTGCCCGTCCGGCGGAGCCCACAGCGCCCAGGGCTACAACTTCGTCCTCCCCCACGACGTACCGGAAACACCCACCGCCCAGCGCAACTGGCGATTCTGCCAGAAATGCTTCTCCATGTACTTCTGGGGCTACCCCACCGACGGCGTCTGCCCGTCCGGCGGAGCCCACAGCGCCCAGGGCTACAACTTCGTCCTGCCGCACAGCTGACCCCCGAGCAGGGGCACCCGGAGGAAGGCCGCGCACGGCCTCACCCCCCGGCTCCGCTCCGCCCCCGGCCCGCCGCGCAACCGCCCGGCGGGCCGAGGCCGTGTACCGGTGCCGAGCTCACCGGGTCACCAGGTCACCGGCAGACGGGCTTGCTCGTCTCCCCGTGCAGGTACATCGACCGCTCCTGCGGGGTCAGATCGCGGCCGACGGCGCGGCAGACCGTGCTGATCGCCGTTTCCGGGTCGGGGTAGGACACGTTCCACAGCCGCACCCTGCGATCGAAGCCGCCGGTGGCCAGGGTCAGTCCGTCGGGACCGAACGCACTGCTGCGAGGGACAGTTGATCACTGATGAACCATCAGATTCCTTCTCCTCCCCCGGCCGGACCCGAGCGGTGCCTGTGCTTCACCCGTAGCCCGAAGGCCCGTCCCCATCGCGTCCCGCCCGCTGCGCTGGCCGGGCCGGCCTACTCGTGCACGGACGTGCGGCGGGAGGCCTGGGCCGGCCGGTCAGGAAGCGGCCGGCGCCTGCTCGCCGAGCAGCACCGGCAACGTGCGGTGCCCGTTGGAGATCAGCGAGTCGATCGGCTCCAGCCGCGCGCCCGGGGCGAACGCGAGGCCGGGGAATCGTGCGAACAGCCTGCTCAGTGCGGTGCGCCCCTCCAGGCGGGCCAGCGGCGCGCCGAGGCAGAAGTGCGGCCCGTGCCCGAAGGCGAGGTGGTCCTTGACCAGCCGGGTGACATCGAAGACGGCGCCACTGTCCCCGTAACGCGCCGGGTGGCGTCCTGCGGCCGCGTAGCCGCCCAGGATCGGCTCGCCCCGGCGCACCGTCACCCCGCCGGGCAGCTCGATGTCCTCCACCGCGAAGCGCAGCGGCAGGTGGGCGAGCGGGGCGTCGCGGCGCAACGCCTCCTCCACCACGTCGTCCCAGCCGGCCTCGCCCGCGCGCACCAGGGCGAGCTGGTCGGGGTGGGTGAGCAGGTCGGTGATGGCGTTGTCGATCAGATTCACGGTGGTCTCGTAGCCGGCCGTGACGATCAGCAGAAGGGTGTCGCGCAGCTCCTCCTCGCTCAGTGCGCCGGAGCCGCCGTCGGACTCGGTGTCGCGGGCGGCGATCAGCAGGGAGGTCATGTCGTCGCCCGGCACACGGCGCTTGACGGCTACCAGCTCCTCCAGCAGGGCCTGGAACGCCGCTCCGTTGGCCGCCGACTCCTCGGGGGTGAGGGTGGTGGAGAACACCTTGTCGACCACTCCCCGGAAGCCGTCGGTCACTTCGTGCGGCAGGCCCAGCAGCTGGGAGACGACCCGGATCGGCAGCGGATGCGCGAAACGGTCGCGCAGGTCCACCACCTCGCCGGGGGCGCTCGCGGCCAGGTCGTCCAGCAGGGCGTCGGTCAGCTCCTCGATGCGCGCCGTCATCGCGGTGACCTGGCGGGGTGTGAAGGCGTTGCCCACCAGTCGGCGCAGCCGCCGGTGGTCGGCGCCGTGCGCGTTGAACATGTTGCGCACGCTCACCCACAGTGCCAGCGGCCACGTCCGCACCGCCTCGTCGAATGCGGGCCAGTGCAGCCGGCCGTCCTTGGAGACCCGGGGATCCCTGAGCAGTTCCTCCAGCAGCACGGGGTCGGACACCGACCAGGCCCGGACGCCCAGGATGTCAACCGGTGTGGCCGGACCGCGTGCGAACAGCTCGGCGGTCTCGGCCTCACGGGCTCGGCCGGTCGGGTCGAGCACGATCGGGTCCGGCATGGTCAGGTCCGGCGCGGTCAGGTCCGGCGCGGTCGGGTCCGGCACGGTCGGGTCCGGCACGAGACGCTCCACAGGGGTCCTCCAGTCGATGCGGTACGAGTGCGCGGTCGTCCGCCGCGCGTCGGAGAAGAATGCGGGCCCGTGCACCGCTGAGCCGGGCTTCGCGCTCGCCCGTGGGCGAGTCGACGACCGAGCCGTGCACGGACGCGACGACCGCGCGGCCCGTGCCGGAAGCCCGGGCGTGGGCACACCGTGCGCAGGAAGTCGGCGGGGTCGACCTCCTGCGCACGGCGGGGGTGTCCGGGTCGGGCGGTCAGTAGTCCCAGACCACCGGAACGAAGCGGAACTTGCCGCTGCCGGCGTCCGCCACGTGGCAGACGGACGGGAAGGGCAGGTGGGTGGCCACCAGTTGCTCGCCGGTCGCCGCCATCTCCGTCAGGAGACGGATCCGGATGCGGGCCGACTCCTCGGGATCGTGATCGAAGCCGTTGTGCCACTCGGGCTTCTCGAACCCGCACTGGAACACGGCGTCGCCCGCGAACGTCAGCCGGTCGCCGCCGGACTCCAGGCGGACGATGCTGTGGCCGGGGGTGTGACCGCCGGTGCGGCGGATCAGGACGCCCGGCGCCACCTCGTACTCCTTCTCGAAGGGCCGCAACTGACCGCGGTACACGTCGAGGAACCGCGAGGCGGTCGTGCGGAGCACGTCCGGCACCGGTGCGGGCATGTCGGTGCGGGAGAAGTCGGGCGCCGCCCAGAACTCGGCCTCGGCCGCGGCCAGGTGGACCCGGAGGTCCGTACGCAACCGACCCCGCAGCCCCTCGACGAGCAGCCCGCCGATGTGGTCCATGTGCAGGTGGGTGAGCACCACGTCGGTCACCGACGCGGGGTCGATCCCGGCGGCGTCCAGTCGCGCGGCCAGCTGCCCGGCCCGCGGGAAGCCGGGGAACTCCGTCCCCAGGCCGGAGTCGACGAGGACGGTCCGGCCGCCGCTGCGCACCACGGCCACGTTCAACGGCCAGTTGATCGACTCCAGCGGAAGGTACATGTCGCCGAGCCAGGCCTTCAGGTCGGCCGGGGCGGCGTTGGTGGCCAGCGTCGTGGGGGAGACCGGCAGCACCCCGTCGCTGATCACCAGCACGTCGATGTCGCCGACCTTCAACGCGTAGCGCGACGGGACCTGTTCGTCGCGTCCCGGCGCGTCGGGGCGGGCGAGGTTGACCTGGGTCATGGGTGTACTCCTTACGAGGGGCGTCAACCGGAGGCCTCGACGGCGCCACCGTGGGCCGCGCCGTCCAGTCATCCGTACAGACCGGCCAGTGGTCCGGTCTGTGACAGCCGCCCCGGTCCGAACCCGCGGCAGCACGTCAGCGGCGGCGAGAACCGACATCACCGCCGTCCCGTCCACGCCTCCCCTGGCCGTCAACGGCGCGGGCGCGTCCGCCACCTGACAGGACGTCCGGGACCGGGTGCGAGTGATCCGCCGGTAGAGGCCTTCGGGCCTCCCGGCGGCGGCCGAGCGGACGGGTGGAGCGAGCGGACGGGTGGAGCGGGCGGACGGGTGGAGCGGGCGGAGCGGGCGGGCAGGCGGAGCGGTTCCGGCGGTACCCGGAACCGCCGCGGAGGCCCCGTTCACCGCGCCGCCAGCAGCGACTCCAGGGCCGCGGTGTCCCCGGCCGCCCGGGCGGCCGCGACGAAGGCCGCCAGCAGCAGCCGGTGCTCCGTCGGGTCGGCGGCCCCCCGCTGCTCGGCGGCCAGGCGGCGGCGGGCCCGGCTGGTGATCTGGCGGACGTTGACGGCGCTGAGGCGCAGCATCGCGGCGATGTCGGCGTTGGCGTACTCGAAGGCCTCGCGCAGGATGTACACCGCCCGCTCCGTGGGCGTCAGCCGCTCCAGGACCACGAGCAGCGCGGACGCCAGCTCCTCCGCCCGCTGCACGCCGGCCTCGGGGTCGCTGCCGGTGTCGACGGGCTCGGGCAGCCAGGGGCCGAGCGGGGTCTGGCGGCGCGACCGGGCGGACTGGGCCACGTTGAGGGCCAGCCTGGTGGTGGCCCGGGACAGGAAGGCCGCGGGGCTGACCACCGCCGCGCGGTCGGTCAACTGCCAGCGCAGCCACGCGTCCTGGACCACGTCCTCCGCCTCGACCGCGCTGCCCAGGATCCGGTACGCGGCGCCGAGGAGGCGGGGCCGCAGCCCCTCGAAGGCGGCCGCGGCCTCGTCCAGGGTGGCCTCTCCGGCGGGCGGCCGGGTGTCCGGACGCGTCCCGGGCAGGTCTGTCGACACGCTCATCACGGCTCCGTTTCGCCTGCGGCATCCGTCGATGCCCCCGGGGAACACGCTCCCGCCGCGGCCCCCGCCGTGACGCCCCGGAAGGTGCCTGGTCCGCTGCCCCGGGGCCCCGTGGCGGCTGCCCCGGGGGTACCGGGGCGGGCACCCCGCCGGCGGGGTCCGGGGCTCGGGCGCGGGCTCAGGCCGTGGCCGCCGCGCTGTCGGACAGGGCGCCGCCGAGCTGCCTGCGGGAGGTGACGCCGAGCTTCGTGTACACCTTGCGCAGGTGCCACTCCACCGTGTGCGGGCTGAGGAACAGCTGGGCCCCGATCTCGGGGTTGGTCAGCCCGCCCCCGGCCAGGCGCGCGATCTGGGTCTCCTGGGCGGTGAGCGCGGTCCGGGACTCGGCCGGGCGCCGGGGCGCCGTCGCGCCGGTGGCGCGCAGTTCCCGCCACGCGCGCTCCGCGAAGCCCTCGACGCCGATCCGGCTCAGCGCCTGGTAGGCGGTGGCCAGGTGCTCGCGGGCGTCGGCCCGGCGGTTCTCCCGCCGCAGCCACTCGCCGTAGAGCAGGTGGGCGCGAGCGTGGGTGATCCGGACCCCGGTGCGGCCCAGGCGTTCGACGGCCTCCTGGTGGAGGGCCTCGGCGGCCGCTCCCGCGTTCACCTGGGCGCGCACCATGGCGGAGGTGCCGAGGGCCCAGTCGGTGCCGCTGGCCAGGGCCAGGTCGGCGACCCGGTGGGCCGCCTCGGCGGCGCGGGCCGCCGCCGGCCGCTGCGGGCGGCGGCCTCGACGAGCTCGACCGTCGACCTGATCGCGAGGCCGAGCTCCTGGAGGTTCTCCACGCCGCGTTCGGCGGCGGCGCAGGCCTCCTCGTAGCGGCCGAGCCCGTTGTACAGCACGGCCTTCGCCCACTCGCCGGAGCCGGGGACGTCGCCCGGCCTGCCCCGGTGGGGACCGGCGTCCCGGGCCATCGCGTCGGTCGCCCTGAGCACCTCGGGCCTCCCGGCCCCTCCACGGTTCGGTCACCAGGGAGGCGTAGTGGGCGAGGTAGCGGCTGCCGGTGGCCTCGCCGATCGCCTGCGCCTCGGCGATGAGCGCGTCCGCGTGGTCGAGTTCGCCGGCCAGGACGCGGTTGGAGACGAGTTGCAGCAGGGCCGACGGCAGCACCGACAGCGCGCCCGTCCCGCGGGCCAGCTCGACCAGGCGCGAGGAGAGCAGCGTGTTGCTGTCGAAGTCCCAGACGTTGAAGGCCATCCGGGCGGCGAGCGGGAACCAGCCGAGGCCCTCCTCCGCGGAGACCTCCTCGGTGCACAGGGCACCCAGCGCGCGCAGCACCGAGGGCGCGCCCGCCCGGTAGCCGTCGACGGTCATCGCGGCCAGGCCGCGCAGCAGCAGGTCGTTGCGCTCCGGGGGCGGCCCGGGTGGTGCGGCGAGCGCGGCCCGGGCGATGTCGGCCAGCGCGGCGCCGCTCGGCGGCCGGTCGATGATGAGGGCGGCGTGCAGCGCGTCGCGGTAGGTCTGCTGGGCGAGCCCGGTGTCCAGCGTCTCCAGGCGGCCGGCGGCCCGCACCAGCACCGGCAGGGCGCTGCCGGCGTTCTGGGAGGCGAAGACGATCCGCCCGCGCAGCAGGTCCGCCTGGGCGAGCCGGCGCTCGTCCGGCGGGCCGAGGGTGGCGGCGTCGAGCAGTTCGCGCGCGGTGTCGTAGCCGCCGGCCTGGTACTTGGCCTGGGCGGCCGCCAGGGCCCTGGCGGCGCGGGCGTCCGGGTCAGGGGTGAGCTCGGCCGCCCGGTCGGCGGAGCGCTCCAGTTCAGCGGCGACCTCCTCGTCGGGCCCCGCGGTGGCGTTGGCGAGGTGCCAGGCGCGGCGGTCGGGGTCGGTGTCCGGGTCGGTCGCCTCGGCCAGGGCCCGGTGCACCTGCTGCCGGGCCTCGGGCGCGGCGGCCCGGTAGGCCGGCGGCTTCGGCCGACGGGGCGGCGGAGTCTTCGATGCCCAGCAGGGCGGCGACCTCGGCCAGCAGGGCGACGTCCCCGACCGGTTCGGCCGCGGCGAGGAGCAGCAGGTGCCGGGCGGCGGGCGGCAGGGCCTGGATCCGGTGCAGGAAGCTCTGCTCGATCTGTCCGGCCAGCGGCCGCGCGTCGGGGCGTCCGAAGCCGCCGGCCAGTTCCTCGGGGCCGAGCCCGCGGGGCAGTTCGAGCAGGGCCAGGGGGTTGCCCTGGGTCTCGGCGACGACGCGGTCCCGGACCCGCTCGTCCAGCCGCCCGGGCACCACCGATTCCAGCAGCGCCCGCGCGTCGTCGTCGCGCAGGCCCCGGATCGCGATCTCGCGCAGCCCCCCGAAGGGGTCGCCGCCCGCGACGGGCGCCGGTGGGCGCGCTGCGAACACCAGCGCCACCCCTTCCGCCAACAACCGCCGGGCGACGAAGGCCAGCGTCTGGGCGGAGACCCGGTCGAGCCACTGGGCGTCGTCCACGACGCAGACCAGCGGCTGCTCCTCCGCCGCCTCGGCCAGCAGGCTGAGCACCGCCAGGCCGACCAGGAAACGGTCCGGCGCGGTTCCCGCGCTCAGGCCGAACGCGACGGACAGGGCGTCGCGCTGGGGGCCGGGTATGCGGTCGAGCCGCCCCGTCAGGGGCACGCAGAGCTGGTGCAGTCCGGCGAACGCGAGTTCCATCTCGGACTCGACGCCGACCGCCCGCAGGACTCGGCACCCGCTCGCCCGCTCCACCAGGTACTCGGTGAGGGCCGACTTGCCGACCCCCGGTTCGCCGCGCAGCACGAGGACCTGGCCCCGGCCCTCCCTGGCCCCGGCGATCACCTGATCCAGCACCCCGCACTCGCTGCGCCGGCCGCGCAGCCTCCGCCACGGAGCGCTGCCCGCCATCCGCCACCACCATGCAGTTCAAGGTCCGGGCTCCGGTCGTTCCGGGCCGTCCCATCATGCATCAGCCCTCGCGGAGCGGACAAACCCCTGCCGGGCGCCACCGAAGTCGTTCTGAGGGGCCGTCACCACCACCGACCCGGTCATGCCGTGGTCAGGCGGACAAAGCGGTGGTCGTCCGCCCGGCTTCCCTGACACGATCCGGGTGTGACTACGTTGTTCCTGATGGTCGGCCTTCCAGGGGCCGGGAAGACCACGAAGGCTCGGCAACTCGCCGAGGAGCACGGCGCGCTGCGCCTGACGCCCGATGACTGGATGATTCCCCTCTTCGGCGAGGCGGAGGCGGACGGGATGCGCGACGTGCTGGAGGGGCGCATGCTCTGGCTCGCCCTGGAAGCGGTCAAGCTGGGCACCGACGTGGTGGTGGACTACGGCTGTTGGTCTCGCGACGAGCGGTCCGCGATCCGCTGGTTGGCGGAGGCCGAGGACGCGTGCTTCCGCATGGTCTACCTGCCGGTGGACGACGAGACCCAGCGCGCCCGGATCGCCCGTCGACAGGCAACCACCCCCGGGGAGACGCTTCCGATGACCGAAGCCGACATCCTGCACGGGCGGGCGCACTTCGAGGAGCCCGACGCGACGGAGCTGGGAGGCCGGGGGGCCGTCGGCCGGCCCCCTGCCGGGTGGGCGGACTGGCGGGAGTGGGCCGCCCACCGGTGGCCGTCGTTCGCATGACCGTCCCGGTCCACGACAACGACGGCTCGACCACGACAGCTCCGCGAAGACCCCTGGCCGGCTGGAGCAGCCGCCCTGGTGGTGCTGTGCCAGGTGGCCTTGTCACGGTGTGCGTCCGGTAGCTCTCCGGCGGTACGAGGGCTGGGGAGCTTGCGGTTCTCCACGGCTCTCCTCAGCCCGGTGGCACACTCCCCCGCACCCCGTCGGGGGTGCGAACGGGGCGTCCCCGCCCCCGACGGGGGCGCGGGGGCGGGGACGAGTCAGGGGGTGCGGGCGGGCAGGGGCGGGCGGGGGCCGGGCGCGCGGGTCAGGGCAGCCGGAGCGGGGCGGGGAGCAGGGGGTGGCTGGGGACGGGACGCCACCGGAGGGTGCCGGCACGGTCGGGCAGCACGCGGCCGAAGGGCTGGTCGCCGAAGTGGAAGGCGAAGCCGTACGTCCGCGGGGCGCGGAGTTCGGCCAGCAGGGTGCGGCGGGCGCGCAGGACGGCGGCGGCGTCGGTGTCCGGGCCGGACGGCCAGGCCGGGTTGGAGATCTGGGCCGGGGTGTGGAAGGCGTCGCCGAAGACGACCAGGCGTCGGCCGCCGGAGGCGGTGACGACGTACGAGGTGTGTCCCGGGCTGTGGCCGGGGGTGATCAGGGCGGTGACACCGGGCCAGATCTCGGCGCCGTCGCCGAAGGACCGCAGGACGCGGGACATCGGCACCATGAAGGAGTCCCAGGACGGGGCGCCGACCTCGACCTCGCCGCGCCAGAACGGGCCCCACTCGGCGCCGGCCACCAGGTAGGCCGCGCGCGGGAACGCCTTGTGCGGGGCGTGGTCGCGGCCGGGGCGGAAGCCGAGGCCGGTGTGGTCGGTGTGCAGGTGGGTGAAGGCGACGGTGTCGACGGACTCCGGGGACACCCGCATGGCGCGGAGGGTGTCCAGCAGGGCGCCGCCCCGGGAGCGGCCGAGGGCCGGGGAGAGGACGTTCGCACCGAGGCCGGTGTCGATCAGCAGGCGGCGGCCGCCCCGTTCGACGAGGACACCGCCGGCCGACGCGGCGATCCGGCCGCCGGGCGTGAGCGCCTCGGGGTGGTCGCGCCAGTACGCGGGCGGAACGGCGGGGAGGAAGCCCACCGGGTCCAGTTCCATGGCTCCGTCGACGACGTAGGTGAACCGGGTGTCGCCGAGGGTGAGTGAGCGGACGGCGGACTGTTCGTCGAGCCGTCCGATCCGGGGCGGCCGCGAACGGGCGGCCGCCGCACGGGGCGCGCCCGCGGTGAGGACGGCGGCGGTGGCGGCCGCGGTGGCCGTGGCGCCGAGGGCGGTGCGCAGCAGGGTGCGGCGTGAAGGTCCGCCGGTGCGTGGGGTGTTGGCGGTCATGGTCGGGAACTCCCGTGGGGATCGGCCGGCGTGGGATCAGCAGGCGCGGGGATCGGCCGGCGTGGGATTAGCAGGCGTGGGATCGGCCGGCGTGGGATCAGCCGGTGTTGCGCAGGCCGGCGGCGATGCCGTTGACGGTGAGGAGCAGGGCGCGGGCGAGCAGCGGGTCGGGCTCGGTGGAGGCGGCGGCCGCGGCGCGGCGGCGTTCGAGGAGCGCGACCTGGAGGTAGGAGATCGGGTCGAGGTAGGCGTCGCGCAGGGCCAGGGTCTGCTTCAACCCGGGCTGGTGGTCCAGTAGTTCGCATTCGCCGGTGACCCGGAGCACCTCGGTGGCGGTGCGGTCGTGCTCGGTGCGGATGGTGTCGAAGACGTGGGTGAGGTGCGGCGGGACGAGCGTGTCGACGTAGTGGCGGGCGATCCGCAGGTCGGTCTTGGCGAGCGTCATCTCCACGTTGGAGAGGAAGTTGCGGAAGAAGTGCCACTGGCCGTACATCTCGTCCAGGACGTCGCCGAGGCCGGCCTCGCGGGCGGCGGCGAGGCCGGCGCCGACGCCGTACCAGCCGGGGACGATCTGGCGGGACTGGGTCCAGCCGAACACCCACGGGATGGCGCGCAGGCCGTCGAGGCCGGCGCCCGAGTCGGGGCGGCGGGCGGGGCGCGAGCCGAGGTGGAGTTCGGCGAGCTGGTCGACGGGGGTGGCGGCGAAGAAGTAGGCGGGCAGGTCGGGGTGGTCGACGAGCCGGCGGTAGGCGGTGTGGGCGGCGGCCGAGACGACCTCCATGGCGGCGTCCCAGCGGGCCAGCTGTTCGGCGGACTGGCGGGGTGCGGTGTGCAGGGCGGTGGCCTGGAGGCTTGCGGCGACGGCGAGTTCGAGGTTCTCGCGGGCGAGTGCGGGCAGCAGGTACTTGTCGGAGATGACCTCGCCCTGCTCGGTGACCTTGATCTCGCCCTCCAGGGTGCCCCAGGGCTGGGCGAGGATCGCGTCGTGGGACGGGCCGCCGCCGCGGCCGACGGTGCCGCCGCGGCCGTGGAAGAGCCGCAGCCGGACGCCGTACCGGTGGGCGACGTCGCGCAGCCGGCGCTGGGCGCGGTGGATCTCCCACTGGGAGGTGGTGATGCCGCCGAACTTGGAGGAGTCGGAGTAGCCGAGCATGACCTCCTGGACGTCGCCGCGCAGGGCGACCAGCCGGCGGTAGGACGGGTCGTCGAGGAGTTCCTCCAGGATGTGGCCGGCGGCGCGCAGTTCGTCGGTGGTCTCCAGCAGCGGCACGATGCCGATCCGGGCGGTGCCGGTGTGCAGGTCGATCAGACCGGCCTCGCGGGCCAGCACGGCGGCGGCGAGGACGTCGTCGGCGCCCCGGCACATGGACACGATGTAGGACTCGACGACCTCGGGGCCGAAGGTGTCCAGCGCGCGCCGGACGGTGTGGAAGACGCCGAGGGTGCGGGTGGCGGCCTGGTCGAGGGGCGCGGGTCCGAGCAGGCGGCGCGAGGTCAGCTCCTTGGCGAGCAGGCGCTGCCGGTAGTCGCGGGGCATGTCGGCGTAGCGCCAGGACTCCTCGTCGAGCCGGTCGACGAGCAGGCCGACGGCGTGGTGGTGGGCGTCGGCGTGCTCGCGCACGTCCATGGTGGCGAGTTGGAGGCCGAAGGCCGCGAGGGTCCGGATGGTGCGGGCGAGCCGGCCGTCGGCGAGCAGCGCGCCGCGGTGTTCGCGCAGCGAGTCCTGGATCAGGCGGAGGTCGGCGAGGAGGCCCGCGGTGCCGAGGTAGTCGCGGCCCTCGGTGTGCGGGGTGCCGTCGGCGAGGCGGCGCTTGGTGTTCTCCAGCTTCTGGCGGACGCAGGTGGCCTTGAGGCGGTAGGGCTCCTCGGCGTTGAGGCGCCGGTAGCGGGGGCTGAGTTCGGGGAGGGCGTCGAGGTCGGCACGGAGCGAGGCGAGGAGGTCCCCGGTGGCGCCGGTGTGCCGGACGGAGTGGGAGAGCAGGCCGCGCAGTTCGTCGACGGTCCGCAGGGCGGCGTCGATGCCGTGCTCGTGCTGGAGGAGCAGCACCTCCCAGGTGACCTCGGGGGTGACGTTGGGGTTGCCGTCGCGGTCGCCGCCGATCCAGGTGCCGAATGTGAGCGGGCGGGTGTCGTCGGGCAGGCGGACGCCGGCCTGGTCGAGGTCGGCGGCGAGGTCCTCCAGGAGGTCGCCGACGGCGCCGGCGTGGAGTTCGTCGAGGTAGTAGACGGCGTTGCGGGCCTCGTCGGCGGGTTCGGGGCGGGCGACGCGCAGTTCGTCGGTCTGCCAGACGAGGTCGATGTGCTCGGCGAGCCGGGTGTCGAGGCGGCGGCGGTCGGCCTCGTGGGGCGGGGTGCCGGCGGTGTCGAGCAGGGCGGCGATCCGGCGGAGCTTGTGCAGGACGCTGCGGCGCGCGGCCTCGGTGGGGTGGGCGGTGAAGACGGGGCGGACGCTGAGGCGGGCGACGGCGTCGGCGAGGAGTTCGGGCGAGCGTTCCGCGCCTTCGCGGACGACGCGGCCGAGCGGCGACTCCCGGCGTTCCCGGGCCGCTCTCAGTTCGCGGCCCCGGTGGACCTGTTCGGTCACGTTGGCGAGGTGGAAGTAGGTGGAGAAGGCGCGGACCAGTTTGACGGCGGTCTCCAGGTCGACGCCGGTGAGGAGTTCGGCGGTGGCCTCGCCGTCGGTGCGGCTGAGCAGCCGTACCTGTTCGACCAGGCCGAGCAGTTGGGGGCCCTCCTGGCGGACCAGCGTCTCGCCCAGGAGGTCGCCCAGGCGCCGGATGTCGGCGCGCAGGGCCGCGTTCGCGATCGGGGCGTTCATGGGGTCTCCCTGGTGGAGCGGTTCGGGTCGGCCGGCGGCCGGGGTCGTCGGGCCGCCGGTGGGGCGGTGGCGGTGGGGAGCGGCGGGGCGGTCGTGGACGTAGGCGGTGGCGGGGGGAGCGGCGGGGCGGTGGCGGCCCGGCGGGTCAGGGTGCCAGGAGCGCGGCCGGATTCCGCCGGGTGACGGCGAGGACCTGTGCCGCGGTGAGGCCGGCGGACCGGAACCACGCCCGGTTGCGGTCCAGCCAGGCGGCCGGATCGGGCTGGTCGGGCTGGCCCAGGTCGGAGCTGAACACGATCCGCGGGTGGACGCGGACCAGGTCGGCCAGGTGGCCCGGGTCACGGTGGCCGAGCAGCAGCATCAGCGCGGTGAGTTCCACGTAGAGGCCGGGCAGGTCGGCCAGCCCGGCGAGGTCCGCGGGGGTGAGTCCGGACATCGGGTGGGTGGCGTGGGTGAGCAGGAGCCTGGGCAGTTCCAGCCGGGCGGCCTCGTCGGCGACCCGGAGGGTCTCCTCGCGGTCGCAGTGGCCGGTGGCCAGGACGACCGGCAGGTCCCGGGCGGCGCGGAGCACCTCGCGGACCGGCCGGGCGAGCCGGCCGGTGCCGTCGAGGATCCGCGGTCCGCGCCACCGTTCGAGGTCGAGCAGCGGGTGGAACGGAGCGCGGCGGAGGGGGGACGGGTGGGCGGGGCCGATGTGGGTGGGCAGGTGGACGAGCAGCCGGGCGGGGCTGTCGGGGCCGTGGGCGTAGACGGCCTGTTCGACGACCCGGGTCCGGACGCCGCCGGCGAGGTCGTTGAGGACGACCGCGCCGGAGACCGGCAGCCCCTCCTGGCGGGCCTCCCACGCGGCGGCGGCCGTGGAGCCGAGGTGGCTCTTGACCGCGACCCAGCCGTCGATCCCGGCGTAGGCCCGCCCGGCACCGGCGACGGTCAGCCGCCGCCGGTAGAGGTCCGGCCCGGCGTGGTAGTGGACGTCCACCACCTGCCGGTCGGCCGGCGGGCGCTCCCCGGCCGGGAGCCCCTCCCCCGCCGGGCGGTCCACCGGGCCGTCCGCCAGGCCGTCTACCGGGCGCCGGGGGCCGTCAGGCATCGCCGGTCCCGCGGGCCGGCCCCTCCCACGGCTTGGCGTAGCCGAAGGTCCGGCGGGCCTCGTCGAGGCGCGTCCCGCCGGCCACCGCCTCGGCGATGGCGGCCTCGGTGGCCTCGACGCGCTCGGCCCGGTCGGCCACCTCGGCGGCGCGGCCGGCGGGCACGACGAGGACGCCGTTGTCGTCGGCGACGACCACGTCGCCGGGCCGGACGGTCACCTCGCCGATGGTGACGTCCCGTCCGGTGCCCGCGAGTTCGACCCGGTTCTTGCCGCTGACCATGGTGACGCCGGTGCTGAACAGCGGGTACCCGGCGGCCCGGATCTCGGCGACGTCGCGCGCCGACCCGTACAGCGCGGTGCCCCGCGCGCCCCGGCTCTGCGCAACGGCGGTGAGCAGCGAGCCCCAGTTGGTGCAGTCCGTGCTGCCGCCGTTGTCGACGACCACGAAGGAGCCGGCGGGCACCTCGTCGAGGTAGTTCGCCGCGTTGCGGAAGCCGCTCCCGGTGTCGTCGACGGGCCGGTAGGTGACGGTGTAGGCGCGGCCGGCGGTGCGGGCGCCGGGGACGCGGGCGGCCAGGCCGGCGAGGACGCCGGGCAGGCCGAGGCTGTCCAGTGCGTCGGAGACCGAGGCGGTGTCGAGGCGGGCCAGCCGCTCGACGACCTCGTCGGCACCCGCCCCGCCCCCGGCGGACGGGGTGGCGGCGGACGGGGCGACGGCGGACGGGGCGACGGACCCGGCGGCGGCCTCGGCGGACCCCGCCAGCGCGCCTGCCACGGCCAGGGCCACCTCGCGGGTGCCGGCCGTGCCGCCGAGGTCGTAGGTGACGGTGGTGCGGGCGCGGGCGACTCCGCGCACGGCGGCGCGCAGTTCCTCGCCGGGCACCGTCAGGCCGAGGTGGTCGAGCAGCTGGGCGACGGTCAGCAGCATGGCCATCGGGTTGGCCCTGCCCTGGCCGGCCATCGCGGGGGCGGAGCCGTGCACGGGCTCGAAGTAGCTGCCGTGGTCGCCGATGTTGCCGCTGGGTGCGAGGCCGAGGCCGCCCATGACGCCGGCGCCGAGGTCGGAGAGGATGTCGCCGAACATGTTCTCGGCGACGAGCACGCCGAACCGCTCGGGCCGGCGGACCATCCAGAGCGCGACGGCGTCGACGTTGAGGATCTCGGTCTCGATCCCCGGGTACTCGGCCGCGATCAGTTCGAGCCGCTCGCGCAGGTGGTTGCTGCTGTTGCGCAGGACCATCGGCTTGTCGACGAGGGTGAGCAGGCGCTTGCCGCGTGCCAGGGCGTGTTCGAAACCGAAGCGCAGCAGCCGGTCGATGCCGAACCGGGTCTGGAGGCGCAGGGTGACGCTGGTGTGCTCGGGGCCGGAGGCGGCGGCGTTGGGGTGGTGGCGCACCGCGTCCCACAGGGCCCCGTCCAGGCCGTGCAGGTCGAGGCCGGCGTAGAGGCCCTCGGTGTTCTCCCGGATGACGGTGAAGTCGAAGCGGCCGTGGTCGAGGTCCGTGACGGGCCGGATGTTGGCGTAGAGGCCGAGGCGCTGGCGGAGCTGGATGACGGGCGAGACGTAGCGGAGGCCGGTGCCGCGCAGTTCCGGGACGAGTTCGGCCTCGGTCTCGCGCACCGGCTTGCTGGTGATGGCGCCGAGCAGGCAGGTGTCGGTCTCCTCCAGGAGCTTCCAGGTGCGCTGGGGCACCGGGTCGCCCTCCTGCCGCCAGCACTCCCAGCCGATGTCGCCGAAGCGCAGGTCGAGCGGGAGGTCCAGGCGCTCGACGGCGGCGAGCGCGGCCTCGACGACCTCGGGGCCGATGCCGTCGCCGGGCAGGACGGCGACGCTCTTCGTCGTGGGTGCGGTGGGCATTACCGGATTCCCTTCTCGCGCAGGAGTGCCTCGACGAGTGCGGACACCTCTGCGGTCTGGTCGAAGTGCGGGCGCATGCCGGCTCGGGGGACGACGTGCACCAGGTGGTGGGGGGCGGAGGCGGTGTGCCGCCGGGTGACGAGCTGGGAGCGGCCGCCGACGATCTGGAGCAGCGGGCCGGGGTGGGCGCGGACGGCCTCGGTGAGGTCGATGCCGCGGAGCAGGCGGAGCCCTCCGGCGAGCCGCCGGCCGGCTTCCGCGGCCACCTCCTCGTCCGCCTCCGCGCCCGCCTCCGCGCCCGCGTCCGCGTCCGTGTCCACGTCCGTGTCCTGCGCGGCCGCCGTTCCCGTGCCGGCCCCGGGTGCGCCGTCCGGCAGCGCGCCGTCGGGCAGGACCCGGCGGTGCAGCAGGTCGAGCGCGGCGGCGGGGCGGCCGGCGGCGGCCAGGTCGGCAATCTCGCCGAGTCGCTCGGCCAGCACGGCGTCGCTGCGGGTCGGTCCGGAGACCAGCAGGGCGGCGGTGGCGGGGTCGAGGTCGGGGAGCAGCGCCTGGGCGACGGCGCCGCCGAGGGCGTTGCCGCAGAGCAGGTCGACGGGCCCGAAGGTCGGCAGCACCTCGCGCCAGCGGGCGGCCAGGCCGGCCAGGGTGGTCACCTCCTCGTCCCAGAGGGCGAGGGTGTCGGCGACGGTGACCCGCAGTCCGGCTCCGACCAGCGTGCGGATGACCGGGGTGAAGAAGGCGCCGCCGTCCCAGCCCGGGGTGACCGGGGCGAGAACCAGGGCGTGCGCCGTGCCGACGGCGGTCGGGGGAAAGAAGACCGCCGTCGGCACGACCGGTCCGGCGTGGGTGGTCACCGGACGCCGGAGAGGGTGCGCGCGGTGGCGATGGCCTCGCCGTGCTCGCCGAGCAGTTCCTTGCGGTGCTCGACCGAGAGGTCGTAGCGGCCGAGCACGAGGTCGGGCAGGGGCAGCGACGGCCGGCCCTCGGGGATGGTGGCGAGCAGCAGTTCGGCCAGCTGCAGGACCGGGGCGAGGTCGATGTGCCCGGCCTTCTCCGGGTCGGTGCGGTCGAGGTGGGCCAGCCACTGCTCGGCGATGAGGTTGCCGGGGCCCTTGCCCATGCCCTGGACCGAGGAGTCCATCCAGGTCGCGCCGGCCGCGACGGCGCTGATGGCGTTGGCCAGCGCGAGGCCGAGGTTGTTGTGGGCGTGCAGGCCGACCGCGCCGCCGGTGACCGAGCGGGTCAGGGTGGTGAGGTCGGTGGTGTCCACCGGCGAGAGGCTGCCGTTGGAGTCGGCCAGGTAGACGACCTCGGCACCGGCGTCGGTGGCGGCGGTCGCCACCTCGACCACCTCGCGGGCCGGCCACTGGCTGATCCGGGCGAAGTTGACGCCGACGGTGAAGCCGAGGTCGCGGGCCTGGCGGATGTACTCCAGGCCGGGTTCGTAGCCCTTGGCGGGCAGGATGATGCGGACCAGCCGGGCGCCTGCCGCGTACATCGCGGGCAGGTCGTCGCGGGTGATGTTCTTCGGGTGAAGGATCATCGCGACCCGGTGCGGGCCGATCTCCCGGGCGGTGGCGGCGATGAAGTCGTCGCCGCCGATGCCGGTCAGGCCCAGGTCGGGGATCGGGGCGAACGAGCCCTTGCGGTAGGCGATCTCGACCCAGTCGAAGCCGGCCTCGACGCTCAGCCGAGCGTGCTCCAGGGCGTAGGAGAGCGGGAAGTGGAATCCGGTGCGGTACCCCCCGTCCCGGAGAGTGACGTCGATGTTGGTGATCCTCATGGCTCCTCCATCAAGCGGACGTGCGGGTTGGATCAGGAAGGGTCGGACGGGTTCGTCGGGTGCGGCGCGTTCGGCCGGCCCGGCGCGTGCGACGTGTTCGGCGGCCGTGACGCGCCCCGCGGCTGCGGTGCGTCCGGCAGCCGTGGTGCGGCTGGCGGCTGTGGTGCGGCAGGCGTGCGTCGGCCGCACCGCGGTGCGTCCGGTTACCGCGGAGCGGCGCGGACGGCGGGTCAGACGGACTGGGCGGCGGCCACGTGGTGTGCGGCGCGGCGGCCGAAGACCAGCGAGCGGAGCACGGAGGTGGCCGGCGGGTAGGCGTGGTAGAAGAGGCCGGTGGCCTCGCCCGCCGCGTACAGGCCGGGGATGGCCGTGCCGGACGGGGTGACCACCCGGCCGTCGAGGTCGGTGCGGACACCGCCGTAGGTGAAGCAGATCGCGGCGGTCACCGGGATGCCGATGAACGGCGCGGTGTCCAGCGGGGTGGCCCAGTTGGACTTGGCCGGGGTGAGGCCGACGGTGTGCTTGCCGTCCAGCCGGGTGGGGTCGAACTCGCCGGGGGCGACGGCCGCGTTGAACTCGGCGACGGTCTTCTCCAGGGCCTCGGCGTCGATGCCCAGCTTGCCGGCGAGCCCGGCCAGGGTGTCGGCCTGCTCCGGCGGCACGTCGGTCAGCAGCGAGTTCGCGATGCCCGGGATGGCCAGGGTCTTGGCGTCGGCGATCCAGTACGCCTCCTGGTCCTGGTTCTTCCAGATCTCGTACCCGACGTGCTCGAAGGTGTTGTCCCAGGTGTCGCGGCCCTCGTCGAAGAAGCGCTCCAGGCGGCCGTTGACGAAGATCCCGGCGGCGAAGCCGTAGAGGACCGCGTCGGCCTTGTCGGTGCGGGTGTCGACCGGCTCGGCGTGGATGCCGTCGAACTGGCCGGCGGTGTCGGCGCCGAGCTCCAGCGCCATCCGCAGCGCGTCGCCGCGGTTGGCGGCGATGCCGGGGGCGATCAGCGGCAGGTCGCAGGCGTTCGGCCCGACGTACCGGGTGAGCATCTCGGGGTTGCCCTCGAAGCCGCCGCAGGCGAGCACGACGGCGCGGCCGGCCAGCGTGCGGGTGAGGCCGTCGGGGCCGCGGACGATGACGCCGTCGACGGCGCCGTCCTCGTCGGTGGAGAGGCGCAGGGCCTCGGTCAGGTAGCGGATGTCGACCCGCGGGTCCGCCTCCAGGGCGGCGCCGAGGTGCTCGACGATGGAGGCGCCGCCGCCACGCGGGCTGGCCGGCGGGACCATGGACGGGGTGCCGGCGGCGAAGGTGTGCGGCAGCGGGAAGTCCTGGAACGCGATCTCGACGCCGTGCTTCTCGACGAACGCGAGGGTGCCGGGGGTGTCGCGCTCGACGGTGCGGCAGTAGTCGAGGTCGGCGAGGCCGCCGGAGACCCGGTGGACGTGCTCGGCCCAGTCGGTGTCGAGCTGCCGCTGCTGGTCGATCCGCAGAAACGCTCCCGTCCAGCGGGTCGCTCCCCCGCGGTCCTCCTTGCCGGAGCGCTCCAGGATCGCGATCCGGGCGGGCCGGTCGCGGCCTTCGGTGGCCTCGGCGAAGGACAGCGCGGCCGAGAGGCCGGCGGCGCCGAAGCCGACGACGATCAGGTCGTACGCGGCGACCGGGGCGGACGTGGCTGACATGGTTGTTCTCCTACGCGGTGTGTGGGGTGTGAGGGCGGTCCGGGCCGGGCGGGCCCGTGGCCGGCTGGCGGCGGCGGTGGCGCCGGCCGGGGCTCCGGTTCAGGGGTCGGCGGACGGCGGTCGGTGGACGGCGGACGGCGGACGGCGGACGGCGGTCGGCGGACGGCGGACGGCGGTCGGCGGTCGGCGGTCGGGGTCAGCGGTTGGGGGTGATGACCCGGCTGGTCCGGTAGAGGCGGTACTTGGCGCCCGTCGTGGTGGTGGCGAACTGCTGGTAGCGGCGGGTGAACTCGGCGTCGTCGAAGATCGCGTCGAAGCTCTTCTCGTCGGTCCAGGCCGCGAGGTTGACCACGGCGTCGCCCTCGACGCTGGTCAGCAGGCGGGAGCCGCGGAAGCCCTCCGCCGTGGCGGCGACGTGCGCGACGGCCTCGGCGAGGGCGGCCACGGTGGCGGGCGCGTTCTCGGTGGTGGCCACGTTGATCAGCAGCACGCCGTCACCCGGCTCGGGGGCGGTGACGACGCCGGGGCTGGCGAAGCCGGCGGTGAACGGGGTCCGCTCGTAGGCGGCGATCCCGAGCGTGTGCCAGGGGTCGCTCTCGATCAGCTCGGTGACGGTGGCCTCGTCGAGGTCGGCGGTGACGATGACGGCGCCGCCGTCCGGTCGGGGGCCGCTGAGCAGGATGCGGCCGCGGTCGGCGTGGTCGCGCAGCCAGGCCTTGTGCTCGGGCAGGTGGGCGGTGACGGTCTCACGGGGCTTCAGGTAGGTGAGCGTGAGGACGTGGATCACGGTGGTCTCCGGTGCGGTGGGAGGGAGGAAGGGAGAGGGGAAAGGGACGGCAGGAGGGGCGGTCGGTGCCCGCGAACCGGTCGGTGCCGGTGCCGGCCGGCGGGCCGGTGTCAGCGGCCGATGCGCGTCGCCAGCTCGCGCAGGACGGTCTCCGCCTCGGCGACGGTGTCCTCGACGATCGCGGCGGCGGGCCGGACGTCCTTGACGAGGTCGAGGACCTCGCCGGCGAACAGGGCGCGCTGGCTGACGTCGTCGCGGGCGACGGCGGCCGCCCACGCGGGCTCGACGTCGGCGCGCCGTGCGGCGAGTTCCTCGTCGCGGCCGGTCCACTCGCGGGTGAAGGCGTTGCTCACCGAACGGGCCCGGTAGACCTCGTCCCAGGGGATGCCGCGGACCACGTCGAAGGACCGGGTGTCGACGGTGTCGGTGGTGCCGGCCGCGGTCAGCGAGGTCTTGAAGCCCGCGGTCGCGATCGACTCGACGGTGAGCGCGAAGCGGGTGCCCATCATCACGCCGTCGGCGCCGAGCGCCAGCGCCGCGGCCAGCCCGCGGCCGTCCGCGAAGCCGCCGGCCGCCACCACCGGGACGGCGCCCTGGACGAGGTCGAGCACGGCGGGGACGAGCGGGAGGGTGGCCTGCGTCTTGTGGTGGCCGCCGGCCTCGGATCCCTGGACGACCAGCACCGACGCACCGGCCTGCAGGGCCACGAGGGCCTGCTCGGTGTCGTGCACCTGCACCACGACCCGGGCGCCGCTCCCGGCGGCGGAGGAGACGTAGCGGCCCACCTGATCGGCGTCGCCGAAGGAGAGGGCGATGACGGGCGGCGCGTAGCCGAGCACCTTGTCCCAAAGGCCGGGGCGCTCGTCGAAGGTGAACATCACGCAGCCGGCGCCCCAGACGCCGCCGCCCTCGGCGGCCTGCGGCAGGTGCTCGTCGATGAACGCGGCGTCGCCGTAGCTGACGCCGACGAGCCCCAGGCCGCCGGCGCGGGTGACGGCGGCGGCCAGCCGCCCGCCGGAGACGCCGCCCATCGGCGCGCTGACGATCGGATGGTCGATTCCCAGCAATTCTGTCAACTTGGTCGAGATCACGACTTCCCCGGCTCCCAGCTCGAATATCGGAATGGCGGAACGACGAACGACGGAATGACGCGGAACACGCCGCCCCCGATTCTCCGGGCCGGCGGGCCGTGGGCGGTCTCCGGGGTTTTCCGATCCCGGGACCGGCCTGGCCGGTTTCGCACTCAAACCATAGTTCGACCGGCATCTCGCCGACTAAGACAGAAAATGCGTGGATGCCATAGGCCCGGGCCTATGGGCGGGCCTTCCCGGTGACGCTCTGGGACCGGACGCAAACCTTCCGTGCCCGGCGGGCAAAAAAATCACCCGGTCCGGAGAAAAGGATTCTCCGGACCGGGTGCGAGGGTGCGGCCCGGGTGGATTCCGGGCCGCTCCGAGGGGTGGGGGAAAGTCTCAGGCGAGGTACGGCCAGCCCCGCCGGGTGGCGACCTGGGCGAGCAGACGGGCCGCCCGCCCGCCGGCCAGCGCGGTGACCGCCAGCCGTTCGCGCGGCGCCGTGGCGGTCGGCAGCGGGCGCCAGTGGAGCTGCGCCTCGCCCTGGACGGCGAGCCTCGGGCGCAGCGCCACCAGGTCGCAGGCGGTCTGCAGGGTGTGCACGAAGAGCGCCTGCTGGTCGTCGACGGGGTGCAGTTCGGCCCGCCAGCCGAGCGCGGCGAGCTGGGCCGGGATCGTCTCGGCGTAGCCCGGCGCGCACCCCTCGTCGTACCAGAGCAGCCGCTGGGTGGCGAGGTCGTCCCAGGTCAGCCTGGGTCGGGCGGCCAGCTCGTGGTCGGGGCGCATGACCACGCCGAGCGGCTCGTCCCAGACCACGGCGCCGACCAGACCGGGCGTGGTGACGGGCAGCCGGACGATGCCGAACGCCAGCTCGCCGTGGTGCAGCAGCTCCGGCTGGTCCGCCGCGCCGACGTGCCGCATGCGCAGCTCGGCGCCGGTCCGGCCGGCCCCGTCGGCGTGCTCCCCGGCCAGCCCGTTCTGCACCTCGGCGAGGACCTCGGTCGGCACTCCGCCGCAGACCCCGACCGGCCAGACCCGCGGCGTCGGGGCGGCCGCGGCGATCGCCGAACGGAGCTGCCCGGGAATGGACTGGATTTCCCGCAGGAATGCCCGCCCGCTCGCCGTCAGCTCAACACCGCGTGAACTCCGGATGAAAAGTGATGCGCCGACCCTGCTTTCCAGTCTCTTGATCTGCTGACTGAGGCTCGGCTGGGATATCCGCAGTTCCTGGGCGGCCGCCGAAACGGTCCCCGCGCGGACCACCGTGAGGAAATAGCGAAGATGCCGCATGTCGAAGTCGTCGACGTGCTCGGCGTGGCCCGCCGCGCGCCGGGCGGAGGCCCGCATCGAATCCTCCAGGGCGTGACCGAATTCCGTTTGGCACAGGGCGGACGATCCGATCCTTTCGTGCAGCACACTCATGACACCCCTCCGTCACATCGTCTCGGTTCGCGACCCGCCACCGGTCTGCCCGCCGCCGGGTGGCGGCTGTCCCGGATGTCCGGGACAGCCACATCCTCCCTGAAAATACCTTCGGGAGGGTATTTTTAACGGTTCCGTAACGGAACCCTCATACGGCCTGTGGGTCCGGGCACAGACCGCACCTCTCCGGGGTCCCACCCTCCGGATCCGGGGGCCCGTCGCCCGTGGCCTCCCGGCCGCCCGGCCCCTCTCCTGCGACGTACTCGCCGGCGGCCCCGACCTCCCCGAGCCCGGTGCCCCCGAGCCCGACCTCCCCGAGCCCGACGTCACCGGCCGGGCCACCGGCCGCGTCACCGGCGGCCCCGGCCCCGCGAGCCGCGCCGGTCCCGTCGGCGGAACCGGGCCGGCCACCGGCGAGCGCCTCCAGCAGCAACCGCCACGCCGCCTCGTAGGCGTCCGCCGAACCGCACGCCCCCGACGGGCCGAACGACACGTGCGGCGCGCCGTGCATCACGGCCAGGAGCAGCTGGGCGACCAGCTCGGGCGGCCGGAGGGCCATGCTCCCCTCCCCCTGGGCCCGCCGGATCAGGTTGGCCAGTCCGCGCTGCACGTCCTCGAAGATGTCCGGCACCATCTGCGCCAGGTTCGGGCAGTCGGTGGCCAGCCGGAGCGCGGCCCGCAGCCGGACGTCCTCCTTCAGCCGGTGCGCCAGGTCCAGGACGAGCGACTCCAGCACCGTACCGGCCTCGGCACCGGGCACGTCCCGGGCCAGCCGCATCTCCTCCCAGACCTTCCGGGACTGCAGCAGCAGCGCCCCGGCCAGCACCCGCTTGGAGGCGAAGTGCCCGTACAGGGCCCCCTTCGTCATGCCGGTCCGCTGCGCCACCGCGTTGAGGGTGGCCCTGCTGTACCCCTGGGCGGAGAACTCCTCGGCGGCGGCGTCCAGCACCTTCTCCCGCGTACGCCGTGCTCGCTCCTGTTTGATCATGCGGGCGCCCTCCCTGGTCAAGAACATACCTTCCTAAAGGAATGTTCTCAGGACAGGGGGCACGCCCGCCCGGCTGTCCAGACATCAGACGGAAACCGATCGGTGTCCGGCGGCGGTGCAGGCCGCCGGCGCCTCCGGCCGGCGCGGACCGCGGCGGCCGTCGAGCACCGGCCAGCCGGCCCGGACGGCCTCCGCGACCAGCTGCGGCGAGCCGTTCACCACCACCGGGTACCCGACCGCGCGGAGCATCGCGAGGTCGCTCTCGTGGTCGCCGTACGCGAAGCAGTCGGCCGCCCGGACGCCCCGGGCGCGGAGCAGCGCCACCGCCGCGTCGGCCTTGGCCCGGCCGATCATCGGCCGGGCCACCTCCCCGGTCAGCACTCCCCCGGCCGTCACCGCCTGCTCGGCGCAGCACACGGCGTCGGCGCCGAGGTCCTCCGCCACCGCCTCCAGCAGCGGGCGCAGCGAGCCGGACACCAGCACCACCGAGTGCCCGAGCGCCCGGTGGCGGGCCACCGCGTCGAGGCCCGCCGTGACGAACGCCTCGGCGCCCCGGCGGTACTCGTCGTACCACCGGCGCGCGGCCGACCGCAGCGCGGCGGCGGGCACGCCGGCGAACCGGCGGTAGTACATCCGGTTCAGCTCCTCGCGGGGGACGCCCGCAGCCATCGCGGCCCGGAGGTCCGGGCCGGCGGCCGCGGGCGGTGCCGCCCCGGGCCGCCGGCCGTACCCCGGCCCGGACGCCTGACCGCACGCCTGACCGGGCGCCTGACCCGGCGACCGGTCGGGCGCCTCCCACGGCCCGTGCCCGGTCGCGGCCGGGTCCGCCGTCCAGTGGTCCCAGAACGCGAGCATCCCCTTGGCCGCGATCAGCGTCTCGTCGACGTCGAAGAAGGCGACCGGGGCGGGCGCCGTGGCGCTCACGCGGGACCACCCCCCGCGCCGAGGAGGGTCTCCGCGTAGCCGCGTGCCGCCGCGTCCAGGTCGAGCGTGCGGTGCACCGCCACCGCCGTGGCGTCCCGCCAGGCGCGTTGCAGCACCGAGCCCGGTGTCTGCGCCCCGACGCCCGAGGCGAGGAACAGCGCGTCCACCGCCTCGCGGCAGAGCGCGGCGGCCGTCGCCGCGTCACGGCGGTTCTCGGCCACCGCGAGTGCGGTGATCTCGCCCCGGTCGGCGCGGTCGGCTGCCCCGTCGAGCAGCAGCCCGGCCATGTGGATCCTCGCCGAAGCCTGCGTCAGCACGGTGTGCGCGGCCGGGTGCGGGTTCGCCGCGCGGCGCGCCCCGGCGGTCCACTCCCGCAGCGCCGCCCGGGCGATGCCCAGCAGCGGGGCGGCGAAGACCAGGGCGGCGACCATCGGGTAAGGGACGGTGTGGCAGCGGGCGGCGTCCTGCTGCGGCGCCAGCAGGGCGTCCAGGGTGAGCGTGCGGTGGTCCGGGACGCGGACCGCCCCGGCGGTCACGGAGGTGCTGCCGCTGCCGCGCAGGCCGGCCGAGTGCCAGGTGTCCAGCACCGTCAGCTCGGCCCGGGGCACGGCGAAGACCCGGTGTTCGCGGCCGCCGGCTCCCTCGGTCCAGGAGGCGAGCAGGATCCACTCCGCGTGGTCGGCGCCGCTGGCCAGCCGCCACTCGCCGTCGAGCCGCCAGCCGTCGCCCTGTCGCTCGGCCCGGCCCTGGGGCGGGACGACCGCCGCCGAGATCCGGACGTCCGGGCCCCCGCCCCACAGCTCGCGCTGCCCCTCCTCGGGGAGGTAGGCCGCCAGCCGGCCGTGCGCGGCGTACAGGGCGGCGCACCAGGCGGCGCCCGCGCAGGACTCGGCCACCGTCGCCGCCCCGGTCACCAGCTCGCCGAACCCGCCGGCGGTGCCGCCCCAGCGACTCGGGACGAAGTGACGGGGGAAGCCGGCCCGGGTGATCCCGGCGGCGACGTCGCCGGTCATCCGGCGCAGTTCCTCCGCCCGCGCGGCGTCCCGGCGGGCGGTTTCGGCCAGTTCGCCGAGCGCCCGCGCCACGATCCCCTCACTCCGGACCTCGTCCCGGACCTCGCTCAGCATGCCGTTCCCTCCGTTCCGTGCGGGCCCGCGTCACGCGCTCCCGTTCCGTGCAGTCGCGTTCCGCGCGGGCCCGATCCGTCCGGGCCCGATCCGTCCGGCTTCGTCGCGCGCGGCTCCGCTTCGCCCGCGCCGGTGTCCGTGGCCGCGCCCGCGCCCTCACCCAGGTCGGCCGGCCCCGTAGGCGCCGGGACCGTGGGCGCCGGGACCGTGGCGGCCGACCGGCGCACCAGGGCGGTGGCGATCGGCCGCCCGTCCTGCACGGCCGTCAGGCGGACCGTCCCGGCCGCACCGCCGTCCACCGGCTCCGCGGCGATCGCGACCGGCGTCGAGAGCTCGCCGAACGCGGTGAACCCGGTGGCGATCCCGCGGAGTTCGCCGACCGCGTCCCCCGCCCCTACCGCGTCCCCCGCCCCGAACGCGACGGCGGCGGCCTGCCGGAAGGCCTCCATCAGGACCATGCCGGGCACGTGGTCCACCGGGTGGTCGAACAGGACCGGGTGGTCCTCGAACGGTCGCAGCCACCAGCGGTCGGGGCGGGCCGGGTCGGCGGCGACCAGCACGTCACGCTCGGCGGCCTGCCCCACCCGCCGGGGCTCCACCGGCACGGGTGCGTCCGGCGCCGTCTCCGGATCCGCCGCGGCCTCCGCCGACCGCCGCCTGATCAGCGCGTACCGCGCGGGATCCAGCACCTCCCAGCGCATCCGGACCCGGCCCACCGGCCGGTGTCCGGCCCAGGCCACGCCCTCCAGCGCGAACCGCTCCCGGCCGGGCCGGGCCGCGGCGGGCGGGCAGCGCAGATCGAGGCCGACGTCGAGGCCGTCCGGGCCGGTCGGCGGCAGGGCCTCGTCGAGGTCGACGGCGAGGTCGTTGAGCACGAACGGGTGGCCGTAGGTGCTGCCGTGGAACCGGTGGGCCAGGTGAATCGCGGTCTGCCGCACCGTTTCGGCCATCATCACGGGGTCGGACGCCACTCCCCCGGGGCGTCCTCCGAGGTGGTGGTCCCGCAGCCAGAGCGCGGCGACCGCGAACCGTTCCTCCTCCAGCCGGGCGGCGTCCGTCAGGAGCACCTCGGAGTCCGCGTGCTTGTGGACCGCCTCGCGCGGCAGGTGCCGGTCGAAGCGCAGGCCGTTCCAGCCCTCCCGGAGCAGCGGACGGCGCCGCCCGGGCACGAGTGATGACAGGACGTTCATGAATTCTTCCTCCCCCATGTCGCGGCGACGGCGGTGGGCCCGCTATCTTTCGGTGCCTACCGGAGCGACAGCTCAGGAACATACCTTCTGGAAGGTTTACCGTCGAGGCGGATTTTCGCGCCACTCTGTCCGAATCGCCCCCGACCTGACGACCCGGCACCACCGTTGACCCCACCATCACAGGAGCCGTCCATGCCCGAGCCGCAAGCCACCTCCCCGTTCCCTGTGCGCAGAATCACCACCAGGCGGGGTCCCGACCCCAAGCAGGACCGCGCCGCCCGGACCAAGCTGCTGGTGCTGACCGCCGCCGCCGAACTCTTCTCGACACAGGGATTCCGCCACACCTCGGTCAAGGACGTGGCGGACCGGGTGGAGATGACCAAGGGCGCCGTCTACTTCCACTACCCGACGAAGGAGGCGCTCGCCGTCGCGGTGGTGGAGCAGCACTACGCGCGGTGGCCGATGCTCCTGGAGGAGATCACCGCCGAGGGGCGGGGGCCGTTGGAGACCGCCGCCCGGCTGCTGGAGGGTGCGGCGGCGGCGTTCCGGGACGACATCGTCGTCCAGGCGGGCGCCCGGCTGCAGATCGAACGGCCGCAGATAGACGCGGAGTTGCCCACGCCGTACGTGGACTGGACCGAGCTGCTGACCGCACTGCTCATCAGCGCCCGGACGGCGGGCGAGCTGCGCGAGGAGGTCTCGCCGCACGCGGCGGCCCGGTCGCTGGTGGCCGCGTTCTTCGGCACCCAGCACATCTCGGACGTGCTGCACGAGCGGGCCGACGTGGTGGAGCGCTGGTCCGAGACCGCCGAGTTGCTGTTCCGGGCGATCCGCGCCCGGTAGCGGCACGGGCCGGCGGGCCTCCGGACCGACCGGCCGGCGGGCTTCCGGGCTTCCGGGCTTCCGGGCCTCCGGGCCTCCGGGCCGACGCACCGGCGGCAGCCCGACCGGGCAGCCGACCGGACACCCGATCAGGCGGACGATCGGGCAGACCTCCGGCCGGACCCGCACATGCGGAAGCGCACCGCGGGCATCGCCGCGGTGCGCTTCGCCAGGGTCCGACGCCCCGGCCGTACGGGGGGTCGGTCGGGACGCCGGACCGGTCAGGTGTTCTCCGGCAGCCGCCCCCGGCTGGCGGAGACGATCAGCCCGCCCGCGATGGCCAGCACCATCAGGACGACGCCGAAGACCGTCGCCCCGTCGGTCAGCCCGACGGAGTCGCTCAGGTAGCCGGCCGACACCGGCAGCAGCCCGGCCGGCACGTAACCGCCCACGTTGAGCGCGGCGTTGGCCTCGGCCAGGCGTCGCGGCGGGACAGAGGAGTTGAGCAGCGAGAGGCCGCCGAGCTGCCCCATGCCCTGACCGGCCCCGGCCAGCAGGGCCGAGGCGACCAGCACCGGGACGGAGGAGGCGTGCACGGCGGCGATCAGCGTGACCATCGCCAGCGTGGTGGAGACCGCGCCCGCCATCAGGATGGTGCGCCGGCGCAGCTTCTGGACGGCGAACTGCACGCCGGTGGCGGTCAGGAACATCACGAACGCCATCGCCCCGGCCACGATCCGGCTGGTGGTGCCGAGCAGACCGGAGAGCAGCGACGGGCCGAGCGAGAGCACGAACGAGGTCGCGGTGATGCCGGGGGCGAACACCGCGATGCCGAGGACGAGTTGCAGGCCGTTGCCGCGCGGGACACCGGGCACCCGGACCCAGGCGCCCTTCGCCGGGGCGGCGGGCCGGCGGACCGGCATCCGCAGCACCGCGAACACCGCGGTGGCCAGCAGGACCGCCTCGACCACGAAGACGGTCACGGTCGGGCCGGGCACCGTCTCGGAGAGCACGCCGGCGAGCAGCGGGCCGAGGCCGGCGCCGAAGACCATCGCGCAGGAGGCGAGCAGGGCGGCCAGGCGCTTGCGGGCCGGGCCGGCCACGTCGGTCACGGCCGCCATGCCGGCCGAGACCACGGCGCCCACCGCGATGCCGGTGAACAGCCGGGCGACGATCAGCGCGGCGACCGACGAGGCGGTGGCGAAGATCGCGCAGGCGGCCACCGCCAGCCCCAGCGCGGGCAGCAGCACCGGTTTGCGTCCGAGCCGGTCGGAGACCACTCCGGAGACCAGCAGCGAGCCGAGCAGCCCGACGATGTAGAACGCGAACACGACGGTCAGGGTGCCCTTGGAGAACCCGATGTCCCGCTGCCAGACCACGTACAGCGGGGTCGCCGCGTTGGACAGGACGAACACCGCGGTCACCGGCCAGGCGGCCAGCCACACCCACCAGGTGGGCGTGGCCGCGGCGGCCGCCCCCTGTTCCTCCTCCGGCACCGGCAGGTCCGCCTCGGCGACCTCCTGCACCGACACCGTCCGACTCTCCGACATGGCCGCTCCCTCCCCAGACGCAGTACGAGTTAAGTCGAACATAGCATGCAGTACGATGAGAGTCGTACAGGAGAGTCCGAGTCTTTTCGGCCCACGAGGAGTCGCCCATGCCTTCGACGCTGCGCCAGGCCCCGCCCTTCGTCGTCCTGCCGGAGCCGGCCGACCTGCCGGAAGCACTGCCCGAGCCGGCCGTCGAGGAGCTCAGGCTTGAGCTCGTGCTCGGGGCGCTGAGCGACCCGCTGCGGCTCACCATCGTCCGCAAGCTCCTCCTGGAGCGGGAGCGCTTCGACCACCCCTGCGGCTGGTTCGGCCTCGACCGCCCCAAGTCCTCGCTCACCCACCACTTCAAGGCCCTCCGCCAGGCGGGCGTCATCCGCCAGCGCCAGTACGGGCTGGAGCGCCGCAGCCACGTCCGGATCGACGACCTGGACGCCCGCTTCCCGGGCCTCCTCGGCCTCGTCGCCGAGTGGACCCCCGACGGCCCCTGACCCGACGGGGGACCGCACACCGGGTCGCCCACCGGATCGCCCACCCCCGCCCCGAACGCCCCACCCCGAACGCCCCGAGTCCCCCCGTGCCCGGGGTCCCGGCCGCCCCCCACCCGCACCGGGGGCGGCGGAACGCGCGAGGGCGGGCCGTCGCCATCCGACGGCCCGCCCTCCGCGCTGCTCGCGCCGCACGCCCCCTGCCCGCGCGCCTTCCGCCGGAGCCGTTCCCACGGGGCACTGCCGCCCACCCGGCTACGCCCCCTCCGCCCGCTGCCCGGCGGCCTCCTGACGCCCCGCGGCCTCCGCCGCCCCGACCCCCACCGCCGGCTCACGCACCGCGCCCGGAGCCGACTCCGGGACCGCGCCCGCACCCGGGACCGCCGCCGCGAGCGGGACCCAGCGCTCGCCGAGCACCGCGACGGCCGCACTGCCCGCCGCCCGGCCGCCGCCGTGCCCAGGTACAGGGCGCTGCTGTTCAGCGTGCGCCGCACCGACCTCGACGCGCGCTTCCCCGGCCTGCTCGACGCGCTCCTCGCCGCCGTGCCCGCCTCCGCGCCGGACGCCACCACCGCCACCGCCACCGCCACCGCGCCGGACGCCTGAACCCGGGTCCCGACCCCGACCGACCGACCGGCCCGCCCCTGACCGGGACCGGGACCGGGACCGGACCCGGCCGCCGCCCATCCGGCCGCACCGAACCGGCGCCCCACCCGCCCCGTCGGTAGCGTGACCGGGACGGCAACAGCACCGAGCAGCGGAAGGCCGGACGGGTGCGATGGTCAGCGACATCGGCGGCGAACTCGATCTCACCGGACTGCGGCGCGTCTACGGACGGCCCGGCCACCGGCTCTTCTACACCCTGGTCTGCCGCAACGCCCGGCACTGGGGCTGGACCGAGCCCGGCCAGTCCAAGTGGCGCTGCTGGCGGGCCCAGCGCCGGCTGGAGGGCGTCCTCGGCCGCAAGCTCGCGCTGAAGCCCGGCTCACGGGTGCTGGACGCCGGCTCCGGGTCGGGCGTGGTGGCCCGCCAGCTCGCCGCCCGCTTCGGCCTGCGGATCACCGGCGTCGACGTCCTGGACTTCCACGTCCGCGAGGCACGCCGGCTGAGCGCACTGGCCGCCCTGGAGGACCGCACCGCCTTCTTCTGGGGCGACTACCACGAACTCGACTACCCGGACGGCTCGTTCGACGGCATCTACTCGATGGAGACGCTCTGCCACGCCTACGACCCGGCCCGCGCGCTGGCCGAGTTCCACCGGCTGCTGCGCCCGGGCGGGCGGCTGGTCCTGCTCGGCCCGGCCGCGGTGCCCGCCTCGGAGCTGCCCGCGGACAAGCGGGCGGTGCTGGAGCCGTACCTGGACGCGATGGCGCTCCTGGGCGCGAAACGCTACGACACCCGCTCCCTCGGCGGGCTGATCACCGGCGCGGGCTTCCGGATCGAGGAGGAGCTGGACGCGACCCCCTACTACCGGCCCACCACCGAGGCGCTGTACGCCTACTTCCGACTCCCGTACGCCGTGCTGCGCCGGTTCGGGCGGACCGAGCAGTGGCTGGGGCTGCGGTCGACCGTCGAGATGTACCAGCTCCGGGACCACGTCGCCTGGCTGGTGCACACCGCCGTCAAGCCGTGACCGGGCCCGCGGGCGGGCGGCCGGGCTCCGCCGCCGGGGGGCGCCCTACCGACCGGCGCCCGACGGCTGCGCGCCCAGCATCCTGAGTACCAACTCCCCGTACCGGCGGCCCAGTTCCTCGGGCGTCTCGCTACTCCGGTCGGTGTACCAGCGGGACACGTCGATGCCGAGCGAGGTGACCGCGCGGGCGGCCGTCCGCACCTCGGCGACCTCGAAGACGCCCGCCGCCAGGCCCGACTCGATCAGCGCGGTCACCTCGCGCTCGATGTCCAGCCGGAGCCCCGCGACCACCGCGTAGTCGTCCTCCGGGAGCGCGTGCAGCTCGTAGTTGACCACCCGGCCGACCGTCCGGGCCCGGGCGTGCCAGGCGGTGAACTCCTCGACCAGCCGCCGCATCCGGGCCACCGGGTCGCCCCCGCCCGCCACCGCCGCCCGGACCAGCGCCAGGGTGGCGGCGTGCCCGACCCGGCTGATCTCGGCCAGCAGCGCGGCCTTGGACGGGTAGTGGATGTACAGCGCGGCCGGGCTCATCCCGGCTCCGGTGGCGATGTCCCGGGTCGTGGTGGCGTGGAAGCCGCGCTCGGCGAAGGACTCCACGGCGGCCCGGAGCAGCCGGTGCGCCGCCTCGGGGCGGGTGTCGGCGCCGCCGGGCAGGGCGGGCCAGAGCTCGGCGATGGGCGTGCTGGTCATGGCGCCATCCTCGCAGATCGGTCGTACGGGCATTCGCCCCGCGCGGGCCGGGCGGGCGCGGTGGTCCACCCGCCGGGCGGGCCCCCGGCGGACGGCCGGTCCGGCCCGGCGGCTGTTGACAGGGTCACCCGCCGACACCATGCTAAGCAAGCGCTTAGTCACGGCCGCGCCGAGGCGCGCACCGGACCGACCCACGCCGAGAGGACCCCCGTGGTGCACTCCTTCAAGGGCCAGGTGGCCCTCGTCACCGGATCGAGCCGGGGCATCGGCCTCGGCATCGCACGCGAGCTGGTCGCCCGGGGGGCCAGGGTCTGCCTGACCGCCCGCACCCCCGAGCCGCTCGCCGAGGCGGTCCGCGACCTGGGCGGCCCCGAGGTCGCCATCGGCGTCCCCGGCAAGGCCGACGACCCGGCCCACCAGGACGAGGCCGTCGCCCGCACCCTGGAGGCCTTCGGCCGGCTCGACCACCTCGTCAACAACACCGGCATCAACCCGGTCTACGGCCCGGTGCTGGCCACCGACGAGGCCGCCGCGGCCAAGATCCTCGCCGTCAACGTGCTCGCCCCGCTCGCCTGGACCCGCCGCGCCCACGCCGCCTGGATGGGCGAGCACGGCGGCTCGGTGGTCAACGTCGCCTCCGTGGCCGGCATCCGCGCCTCGCTCGGCATCGGCATGTACGGCGTCTCCAAGGCCGCACTGATCCGGCTCACCGCCGAACTCGGCGCCGAACTCGGTGAGCAGGGCATCCGAGTGAACGCGGTCGCGCCGGCCGTCGTCAAGACCCGGTTCGCCGAGGCGCTGTACGAGGGCCGGGAGGAGCAGGTCGCCGCCGCCTACCCGCTGCGCCGGCTCGGTGTCCCGGACGACGTCGCGGGCGCCGTCGCCTTCCTGCTCTCCTCGGACGCCGCCTGGATCACCGGCCAGACCCTGGTGGTGGACGGCGGCGTCACCCTCGGCGGCGGCCTGTGAGCACGCTCGGCCGGCCGCCCCGCGAAGCCCGGAACGCGCCCGCCGACGGCCCCCCGTACGCCGGCCAGGGCGTGGTGGTCACCGGCGCCGGACGCGGCATCGGCGCCGCCGTGGCACGCGCCTTCGCCGCCGCGGGCGCCCACGTGGTGGTCAACGACCTGGACGCCGGGGCCGCCCGCGCGGTCGCCGCCGACTGCGCCGGCACCGCCACCCCCGGCGACGCCGCGACCGCGGACGGGCTGGCCGCCCTGGTCGACGCGGCCCGCACCGCACTCGCCGGGCACGGCGCCGAGATCGACGTCTGGTGCGCCAACGCGGGCGTCGCCCCGACCGGTGGCGCCGACGCACCCCCCGCCGCCTGGGCCGCCGCCTGGGAGGTCAACGTGCTGGCCCACGTCCGGGCCGCCGAACTCCTCCTCCCCCGCTGGCTGGAGCGCGGCGCCGGACGCTTCGTCGCCACCGTCTCCGCCGCCGGACTGCTCACCATGCTGGGCTCGGCCCCGTACGCCGTCTCCAAGCACGGCGCGCTCGCCTTCGCCGAGTGGCTGTCCGCCACCTACCGGCACCGCGGCCTGCGGGTGCACGCACTCTGCCCGCAGGGCGTGCGCACCGCCATGCTGGACGGCACGGGCCCGGTCGGCGAGGCGCTGCTCGCACCCACCGCGCTCGACGCCGAGGACGTCGCCGAGGCACTGCTCGACGGGCTGGCGGCCGACCGCTTCCTCGTCCTGCCACACCCCGAGGTCGCGGAGTACACCGCCGTCCGGGCAGGAGACCCGGACCGCTGGCTGGCCGGCATGAACCGGCTCCAGCAGGGACTCGAAAGGAGCGGGGCGCTGTGAGGGCCTGGCAGGTCGGGGAGTTGGGCGAACCACGCGAGGTCATGCGGCTCGCCGGGGACGTCCCGCGGCCGGTCGCCGGCCCGGGGCAGCTGCTGGTCCGGGTGCGGGCGGCGGCCGTCAACTTCCCGGACGCCCTGATGGCGCGCGGCCAGTACCAGGTGCGCCCACCGCTGCCCTTCACGCCCGGCGTGGAGCTGTGCGGCGAAGTCGTCGACGGTGCCGGCCCGTGGCGCCCCGGCGACCGGGTGATCGGCACCCCGGTGCTGCCGCACGGCGCGTTCGCCGAATACGCCCTGCTGGACGCGGCCGCCGCCTTCCGCGCGCCCGGGGCGCTGGACGACGCCGAGGCGGCCGCCCTGCACATCGGGCACCAGACCGCGTGGTTCGCCCTGCACCGGCGGGCCGCGCTGCGCCCCGGGGAGACGCTGCTGGTGCACGCGGCGGCCGGCGGGGTCGGCAGCGCCGCCGTCCAGCTCGGGCGGGCGGCCGGCGCACGGGTGATCGCGGTGGTCGGCGGCCCCGGAAAGGCCGCCGCGGCCCGCGGGTCCGGCGCCGACCTGGTGATCGACCGGACCGCCGAGGACTTCGTCGCCACCGTCAAGAAGGCCACCGGGGGGCGCGGCGCCGACGTGGTCTTCGACCCCGTCGGCGGCGAGGCGTACACCGGCTCCGCCCGCTGCGTCGCCTTCGAGGGCCGGATCGTGGTGGTCGGGTTCGCCGGCGGCCGGATCCCGGAGCCCCCGCTCAGCCACGCGCTGGTGAAGAACTACACCATCCTCGGCCTGCACTGGGGCCTCTACAACACCCACGACCCGCGGGCCGTCCGCGCCGCCCACGAGGAGCTGACCGCGCTCGCCGCCGAGGGCGCGGTCCGGCCCCTGGTCAGCGCCCGCCTGCCGCTCGCGGCGGCGGCCGACGCCGTCCAGCGGGTCGCCGACGGCACCACCACCGGACGGCTGGTGGTGACCCCCTGACCCCTGACCCCCTGGCCCCTGACCCCCGGCCCCTGGCCCCTGGCCGCCGGTGTCCCGGTCCAGGCGGTCCCGGTCCACCCGATCCCGCCCGGCCGGCCGCGCCCCCACGGGCCGACCCTCAGTGGGCGGCGCCGGCGGCGATGACCTCCAGCGCCGGGCGGGGGCGGCGGCCGAGCAGCGCCGCGAGGTCCCCGGACCCGCCCGGCCCTTCGAGGAAGCCGTGCGCGACCGCCGAGTACGTGCCGGCCGCCATCGGTACCTGGAACGCCGCCGCCCCGGAGGCCGCGACCGCCGCCCGCACCTCGGCGAGGGTCCCCGGCCGGTACTCGACCGGCCGGTCCCCGGCCCGGCTCAGCGCCGCCGCGACGTCCGCCCCGCCCACCGCCTCCTCGCCGACCAGCTCGTAGACCCGCCCCGCGTGCCCGGCCGGCGCCAGCGCCACCGTCACCGCCACCTCGGCCAGGTCCTCGCGCGCCACGGCCGCCAGCCGGCCCTCGCCCAGCGGGGCGGTGATCACCCCGTCCCCGTCCGGCGCCGCCAGCGCGCCCAGCAGCTCGGCGTAGAGGCCGTTGCGCAGGATCGTCCAGCGCAACGTCGCCGACGCGCGCAGCCGCCGCTCGGTCCAGCGGTGGGCCAGCGCGTAGGCGAGGTGGTCGCCGTCACCGGAGAGGCTGGTGTACACGACGTGCTCGACGCCGGCCCGCTCGGCCGCCTCGATCGCCGCCCGGTGCCGGGCGATCACCACGTCGTCCTCCCCGTAGCCGGCCGAGATCAGCAGCAGCGTCCGCACACCGGTGAAGGCCTCCGCGAGGGTCTCCGGCCGGTCGAAGTCCACCGTCCGGACCGGGATGCCCAGTGCGGGCACCCGCTCCGGGTCCCGGCTCCCGGCCACCACGCCGGCCACCGCACCGTCCGGGCCGACCGCACTGTCCGGGTCGACCGCACCGCCGGCCGACGACCCGGCCAGCCGCTCCAGCACCAGCGAGCCCAGACCACCGTTGACACCGGTGACGAGAAGCATGATTCCTCCACACGCGAGAAGCCGTCGACGGACACCGTCGGTCCGCCCCGGGCGGGCGGTCCGCCGCCGCGCCCTGCACTGCCCCCATCCTCGATAACCTGGGCATTCGGCGTAAGGAGGCACTTGCATGTCAGTGGGGCACACCGCGGTAACCACCCCGACCCCGGCCACTTCCCGTCCGGTGGTCTGGTGCGAGGACGGCGTGGACTGCGGCATCCGCGGTCTGCTGGACCGGCTCGGCGACAAGTGGTCGGTCCTGGTCGTCGTCGAACTCGCCAAGGGCGTCCGGCGGTTCCGCGAACTCCAGCGCGCCGTGCCGGGAATCTCCCAGCGGATGCTGACCCTGACGGTCCGCCGGCTGGAGCGGGACGGCCTGGTGTCGCGGACCGTCCACCCCACCGTCCCCCCGCAGGTGGACTACGAGCTCACCCCGACCGGCCACAGCCTGACCCACCTGATCCGGGCCATGGCGGACTGGTCCTACGACCACCACGACTCGATCGTCGAGTCACGCCGCGAGTGGGACACCGCCAACCCGGACTCGGAGATCCGCTAGGGCCCGGGGCCCGAGGCGGGCGGGTGCGCGGAGGAGGTCAGCGCGCGTACTGCATCTCCGGGAACCTCGGCGAAGGCCCGTCCAACAGGTGGTCGTCGTGGCCGCGCAGCCAGCGGTCGAGGAACGAGGCGACGTACGCGCGGGTGGCGAGCACCGCGCGCTCGGGACGGACCTCGCCCACGTCGCCCCGCACGGCGTCCGCGGAGACCGCCCCCTGACGGGCGAGCTGCGGCAGCAGGGACTGCGCGTCGGTGTAGGAGCCGTGCCGGGAACCGGTCAGCGTGACGTCGGCCTTCCAGCCCCGGGTGTGCTGCCAGAACGAGGCCCAGCCGGGCTGGTTCCGGTAGTCGCCGGAGTCCGGGCTCCCGGTGCCCATCAGCAGGAACGGGCGGTCGAGGCCGTCCTCGGCGACGCTGCTCAGGTGCACCCCCGTGCCGTCCGGGCCGGGGAAGTGCAGCTGGCCGTCCATGTTCACGCCGGCCTTGATCCGGGGGTCGTCGTGCATGGTCTGGGCGGCGGTGAACCCGCCGGCCGAGTGGCCGACCATGCCGACCCGGTTCAGGTCCAGCGAGCCGGCGAGGGCGGCCGGCAGGCGGCCGTCGGTCCGCAGCGCCCCGAGCTCGTCCAGGACGAAGCGGGTGTCGTCGACCCGGGTGCCCAGCGCCTTGCGGAGCAGCGCGCCGATGTCCAGGCCGGGCTGCCCGAGCATGCTCGGGAACACGGAGGCGGCCACGCCGCCGCCCGGGAAGGCCACCTCGGAGGCGTCGTAGGTGTGGTCGACGGTGACGACGACGTAGCCGCGCGAGGCGAGGTCCTCGACCAGCCCGGTCCCCCAGGTGCGGGGGTCGCCGAGCCCGGGCGAGTAGAGCACCACCGGGCGCGGGCCGGCGCCGGGCAGCGCGGGCGCGTCCTGCCGGGCGTGCGTGCGGACCCCGGACCAGTCGGTGCGGCCGGGCTCCGTCCCGTAGTTGAAGACCGCGGCGCCGGCCGGGCTCCCGAAGTGCTCGGCCGCGCGCGGCTCCATGTAGCGGGCCGGCTCCTCGCCACCGGACACCGCGCGGGTGGCCGGGTACCAGAGGCTGATCATCAGCTCGCGGGCCCGGTTCGGCTGCCACGGGTCCTGCCGCCCGACGTCGGTGAGGCGCAGCGCGGTGGTCCCGACGGCGTACGGCCCGGTGGGCTGCGGGAGCCAGGCGCGGGCCTGGCGTTCCGTCACGGCGGGCGCCGCCGCCGCGGTCGAGGCCGTCGCCCCCGCGCCCAGGACGGCCGTCGCCGCCGTCGCCACCAGCACGGCGGCGATCCCCGTCCGCGTGCCCCGCCCCTGTCCCCGCTTGCGCATGGCTGCCCAGCTCCCCGTTCGTACGCCCGCCGCCGACCGGCCGGCCCGTACCGGAGACAGTACGGGCCGGGTGGTGCGTGGACGTCATACCGCGGTGCCAACCCTCGGGGTGCTACCCGGGTATGACACCGGGTGGCCCCGGCGGAGCCCCGGTGGGCCCGCCGGGTCTCAGCGGTACCGCCGCAGCTCCCGCCGGGCCAGCGACCGCTTGTGCACCTCGTCCGGCCCGTCCGCCAGGCGGAGCGTGCGGTTGCCGGCCCAGAGCTGCGCGAGCGGGGTGTCCTGGCCGACGCCCGCCGCGCCGTGCGCCTGGACGGCCTTGTCGAGGATCCACTCGACGGTGCTCGGCGTGGCGATCTTGATGGCCTGGATCTCGGTGTGCGCGCCGCGGTTGCCGACGGTGTCCATCAGCCAGGCGGTCTTGAGCACCAGCAGCCTCAACTGCTCGATCCGGACGCGGGATTCGGCGATCCAGTCCTGGACCACGCCCTGTTCGGCGAGCGGCCGGCCGAACGCCGTCCGGTCGAGGGTGCGCCGGCACATCAGCTCGACGGCGCGCTCGGCCGTGCCGATCGCCCGCATGCAGTGGTGGATCCGGCCGGGCCCGAGCCGGGCCTGGGCGATGGCGAAGCCGGAGCCCTCCTCGCCGATCAGGTTGGCGGCGGGGACGCGGACGTCCTCGAAGTGGATCTCGGCGTGCCCGCCGTGGTCGGCGTCGTCGTAGCCGAAGACGGTCATCCCGCGCCGGACGGTGACGCCCGGGGTGTCGCGCGGCACCAGGATCATGCTCTGCCGGCGGTGCGGCTCGGCGTCCGGGTCGGTCCGGCCCATCACGACGAGGATCCGGCAGTCGGGGTTCATCGCGCCGGTGATGTACCACTTGCGGCCGTTGATCACGTAGTCGTCGCCGTCGCGTTCGATGCGCGTCGCGATGTTGGCGGCGTCGGAGGAGGCGACGTCGGGCTCGGTCATCGCGAAGGCGGAGCGGATCTCGGCTTCGAGCAGCGGTCCGAGCCAGCGCTCGCGCTGCTCGGCGGTGCCGAACCGGGCGAGCAGCTCCATGTTGCCGGTGTCGGGCGCGGCGCAGTTCAGGGCGGGCGGGGCCAGTTGGGGGCTGCGGCCGGTGATCTCGGCGAGCGGGGCGTACTGGAGGTTGGTGAGGCCGGCGCCCTGCTCGCCGGGGAAGAAGAGGTTCCACAGGCCCTGCTTCCTCGCCTCCGCCCGGAGGCCGGCGACGACCGGCGGGACCGTCCAGGCGGGGCGCGCCGGGTCGGCGAGCTGCGCGGCCAGCACGGGTTCGGCCGGGTACACGTGGCGGTCCATGAACTCCGTCAGCTGCTCGACGAGTTCGAGGGTCCGGGCGTCGTGGGCGAAGTCCATCGGTCAGCGCTCCTGGGGGGCTTCGAGGGTGGTGAGGCCGTGCTCGACGAGGACGGGCGCCATGGTCGCGGCCCGCTCGAACCCGGCCCCGAGGGTGCTGCCCTGCCGGAACCGGTAGTGGATGCCCTCGGCGACGACCGCGAGCTTGTACGAGGCGAAGGCGACGTACCAGTCGAGGTCGGCGGCGTCCCGGCCGGTCGCCGCGGCGTACCGGGCCGCCAGCTCGCCGGCCGGCGGGAAGCCCGGGGCGGTGGCGGCGGCGGGGATCAGGCCGCCCCCGGCGCCGGCGAGCTGGGTGTACATCACCAGCAGGCCGACGTCGGTGAGCGGGTCGCCGAGGGTGGACATCTCCCAGTCCAGGACGGCCGCGATCCGGTCCTCGCCGTCGATCAGCACGTTGTCCAGGCGGTAGTCCCCGTGGACGAGCGCCGGGGCCGGCGAGAGGGGCCGGCGGGTGACCAGCAGCTCGTGCAGCCGGTCGATGCCAGGCAGCTCGCGGCTGCGCGAGGCGTCCAGTTGGGTGGACCAGCGGCGCAACTGCCGTTCCAGGTAGCCGTCCGGGCGGCCGAAGTCCGCCAGCCCGACGGCCGCCGGCTCGATCCGGTGCAGCGCGGCGAGGGTGTCCACCAGCGCCACGCCGATGCCGTGGACCCGCCCCTCGCCGAGCACGGCCAGCGGTGCGGCGTCCCGGTGCGCGGTGCCGGGCACGTACGCCATCAGGTACCAGGGGGCGCCGAGGACGTCGGTGCCGGGGTCGAGGTGGAGGGTGGCGGGCACCGGCACGCCGGTGTCGCGCAGGGCGCTCATCACCCGGTGCTCGCGGCCCATGTCGTGCGCGGTGGCGAGGACGTGCCCGAGCGGCGGCCGGCGCAGCACCCAGTCGGAGGCGCCGTCGGTGAGCCGGTAGGTGAGGTTGGAGCGGCCGCCCTCGATCAGCTCGGCGCGCAGCGGGCCGTCCACGGTGCCCGGGAGCACCCGGCCGAGGTGGGCGCGCAGCCGCGCCAGGTCGAGCCCGGGCGGGTCGGCGGGGTTGTCGGGCACGGGCACTCTCCTCGTCGGGTTCTTCTCGGCGGGTTCTTCTCGTCGGGTCTTCTCGTCGGGTCTTCTCGGGGTTCTTCCGGCGGGCTCTTCTCGGCCGGGTCTTCCGGGCCGGTGTTCCGAGCCGGCCTCCCGGTCCGGTCCTCCGGGTGGCTTCCTCGTCGGCGGCCGTACCGCCGCCGGCTCCTTCCCGCATCCACTGACTAAGCGCTTGCTTAGCATTCAGCCGACCGCGCTCACCTGTCAATCCCACCCGCCCGTCACAATGAGCCCCATGAGGTTGATCCACACCGTGGCCGGCGTGCTGCTCCTGCTGCTCACCATCGGCAGCATCCTGCGCACGCTGGTCGTCCCGCGCGGCCTGTACTCCGCCCTCGTGCACCGCCTCTGGCGGGTCCTGCGGACCGTCCTGCGCCTGATCGCGACCCCGTTCGGCACCTACCGGGCGCAGGACCGGGTGCAGACCTGGCTCGCACCGCTGATGCTGCTCGGCATGCTCGGGGTGTGGCTCGGCGCCATGCTGACCGCCTACACGCTGATACTGCACGGCACCTCGCAGCTGGACTGGTCCGTCTCCTTCCGGGAGGCCGGCTCCAGCCTGCTGACGCTCGGCTTCGCCAGCGGCGACCGGCTCCACCTCTCCGCCATCGACTTCCTCGCCGCCGCCAGCGGCCCCCTGACCATCGCCCTGCTGATCGCCTACCTGCCCACCCTGTACTCCGCCTACAACCGGCGCGAGCTGGAGGTGACGCTCCTTCAGTCCCGTGCCGGCGAACCCGCCTGGGGTCCGGAGCTGCTCGCCCGGCAGTCCCTGGTCGACACCGAGACCGCGCTCCCCCAGCTCTACCGCGACTGGGAGCGCCTCGCCGCCGACCTCGGCGAGAGCCACTCCAACTACCCCGTGCTCATCTCGTTCCGCTCTCCGCAGCCCGACCGCAGCTGGGTGGTCGGCCTGACCGCCGTCATGGACGCCGCCGCCATCCACCTCGCAGTCGCCCCGCGCAGCGCCCCACCGGAGGCCCGGCTCGTGCTGCGGGCGGGCTTCACCGCGATGCGCGACATCGGCCGCTCCCTGCGCATCGGCTTCGACCCCGACCCGTCCCCCGAGGCGCCGATCCGCCTGGGCTTCACCGAGTTCGACGCCGCCGTGGCCATGATCGTCGCCGCCGGGTTCCCGCACGAGCGCCCCGCCGCCGAGGCCTGGCCGCACTTCCACGGATGGCGCGTCAACTACGAGCAGCTCGCCTACGAACTCGCCCGCCGCAGCGACGCCGTCCCCGCCCTGTGGACCGGCCCCCGCGACTTCCGCGCCCCGTCCGTCCCCCCGGCCCGCCCCGCCGACCGCCGCCCGGGCAGAGCCTGACGGACGGGGGCTCGGGCCGCCGGGCCGGACCCGACCCGGGCCCATCGGCCCATCGGCCCATAAGCCCGTCAGTGCGGATCCCGCCCGCTCGGGACCGGACCCGGGCCCGCCCGCGCTACTCGCCCGCGCTTCCGGCGCGCGTGCGGCGCAGGTAGAGGCGGATGTCGCCCAACCCGTCGAGGGCCCGCCCGTCCACGTCCGCCGGGTCCGCCTCCGCCCGTGCCGCCAGCGCCTCGGCCAGCGCGACCGAACGGTCGCCGAGGCGCCCGAACCTGCGGGCGGTGTGCCCGAGGCAGAGACCGGCCGGCCCCAGCAGCTGACTCCCCGCCACCGCCCGCGTCCCCACCTCCAGGCAGCAGCGCTCGATGAACGCCCGGTCGTCGTCCGCGAGCGCTGTTCCGACCAAGGCGTCGGCCGCCGCCGATTCCTGCCCGGGGTCGGCGAGCGCGCGTTCCAGGGCGGCCAGGACTTCCCGCTGGGGCAGCGCCGGCGGATTCCCGAACGTCCGGTGGCTGTGCGTCATGCGCCGACCCCACGCACCAGCGTCCCGCCACCGGCGTGCGGGGCGGTGGATGCCCACCGGGCACCCGACAGGCGCACCCGACGGGCTCGCGCGGCGGCGTCGAGGACGCGCCCCCTTCCGCTCGTCCGCTTCCCCGAACCGGCCGCCTTCGGCGACCATGTGGGCATGAACAGCCGGTCCGAGCAGGACGAGACCCGTACCGACAGCGCTCCCCCGTCGATATGGAGCCAGGAGGTGGATCTTCGGACCGTGGACGCGGGCGGTCTCCTCCGGCCCGTCACCATCCGCATCGGCGACTCGTCCACCGCACGCATCGCGCTCCTCGACGCCGACTCGCTCACCGAGGTCAGCGGCACCGACTATCTCGACTGCCTCGCCCAGGGCCGGCGGCAGTTGGAACGGGAGGGCCGGCTGCTCTGCTGCCAGGGCGCCCGCCCCGACGTCCGCCCTTCCGGGCAGTTGCGCCAGTTCACCCATGGACGGCAGGCGTACGTCCGTCGCCCGGGAGACGGGGACGGGGACGGGGTCGGGGTCGGGGTCCAGGAGACCGTCGACATCTTCGCACCGGCGCCACCGGGGGAGGTCGTGAGCCTCGATGAGCAGCGGGCGGCGTTCCTCGACGCCTGGAACGCCCGGCACCCGGCGCACCGGATCTGAACCCGCCGGTTCTTCGCTTGCGCGGCTCGGCATCCCCGCGTCCGGCCCGTCGCATCCCGTCGCATCGCGTCCCGTCCCGTACGCCGCGAGCGCCGACCGCTGCTGCGGTTCGGCGCTCGCGGCGCGGGAGACGGGCGACCGGCCCGGCGGTCAGACCTCGACCGTGCCGCCCTCGGCGAGGGAGCGCTCGGCGGCGGCGAGGACCTCCACGGTCCGCAGGCCGAACGCCGCGGAGCAGGGGTGCGGCTCGCCGGTGCGGGCGGCGTCGGCGAGGGCGTCGAGGGCGCGGTGGAGGGCGGCGATCGGCCCCTCGCCGCGTTCGGGGAGGTGGACGGTGCCGGCCTCGCCGCGGAGCTCCATTCCGGTGCCGCCGCCCGCCACGGGGGCGGTGAGGCTGAGCGCCAGGGTGCTGGAGGCGCCGCCGACGTGGCGCAGCACGAGGTGGACGGTGTCCAGCGGGCCGGCCACGGCGGTCACGGAGGTGGCGTCGCCGAGGACCGGGAGCAGCACGGAGAGGGCGTGCGGGCCGACGTCCCAGAGCGCGCCCTTCTCCTTGCGCCACGCGGAGGCCGCGTACGGGCTGGTGGAGTCCGGGGCGAAGACCGAGCCGAGCCAGTCCGAGCGGCCGGTGAACCAGCCGCCGGCGGCCGCCTGCTCCTCGATCCACGGGATCTGGTCGCCGCCGAAGCGGACGGTGAAGAACACCACCGAGGCGACGCCGTTGCGCCCGGTCGCCTCGACCACCCGGCGGGCGTCGGGGACGGTGAGCGAGACGGGCTTGTCCAGCAGCAGGTGGCAGCCGGCCTCGGCGGCGCGGACGGCGAGGTCCGCCTGGACGGTCGGGGGGAGCGCGATGGAGACGGCGTCGACCTCGGCGAGCAGCCGGTCGAGGTCGGTGTGGCCGGGGACGCCGTGCTGCGCTCCGAGGGCGGCGGCGGCTTCGGGGCGGCGGCCCCAGACGCCCGCGAACTCGAAGGCGGGGTGCTCCGCCAGGACGGGTGCGTGGACCCGCTCCGCCCAGGGTCCGGTACCCAGCAGTCCGATGCGCATGGTGGTCTCGCTCCTCGGTGGTGCGTCGGTGCTCTGTCGTGCTCTGTCGTGCTGTGTGCCGTGTGCCGTGTGCAGCCTGCCGTGCACTGCCGTCGTGCCCGGTCGTGCGAAGGCCGCCGCCGCCCGGGGTGGGGCGACGGCGGCCCTGACCGACGGGTCAGTCCGTGGCGGGTGCCGCCGGAGCGGCCGCGGCAGCGGTGGTCGACACCCCGCCGTTCCCGCGCTCGGCCGCCGGGGCGTCCGCAGTCGTGGCGTCCCCGGTCGTGGCGTCCGCGGTCTCGGCCCCGGTCGCGGCCGTACCGTTCGCCGCGTCCTCCTCCTTGCGGGCCTGTGCCGCCTTCGCGGCGCGGCGCTTCATCAGCCAGGCCGAGAAGGCGCCGCCGAGGGCGGCCAGCAGCAGGCCGATCCAGGAGAACTTCGACAGCCACTGCTCGGCGACCTTGCCGACCTGGTAGACCAGCAGGGTCGTCCCGCCGGCCCAGACGATGCCGCCGAGGACGTTGGCGATCAGGAACTTCCAGTACGGCATCTTGAGCGCGCCGGCGAGCGGCCCGGCGAAGATACGCAGCAGGGCGATGAAGCGGCCGAAGAAGACGGCCCACATGCCCCACTTCTGGAAGGAGCGCTCGGCGCTGGCCAGGTGGTCCGGGCCGAAGTGCTTGGGGAACCGCCGCCCGAGCTTCTCGAACAGCGGCTTGCCGCCCTTGCGTCCGATCGAGTACCCGATCGAGTCGCCGATGATCGCGCCGAGGATCGCGCAGACCGCCACCCAGACGGGGCTGACCACGCCGCGGGCGGCGAGCAGCGCCGAGGACACCAGGGCGATCTCGCCGGGGAGCGGGATGCCCAGCGACTCCAGCCCGATGATCAGACCTACGAGGGCGTACACCGCGCCCGGTGGCACGCCCTCGATCCAGGCGTCGATGTGCAGCAAGACCAGTACCTCCGTGGCAGGACGAGACTCACGGCAGGCCCGGTCAGGTATCCGCAGCCCGCGCGCCGGTCTCGACAGTCGTCCGAATGGCGGCACCAGGCCGCTCCCCGAGAAGGCAGCCTAACGTGCCGGGCGGCCTGTCCCCCCGGCCGATCACCCCTGGTTACGACGTGCGACGACCTGCGGCGGTTCCAGTGGCGTCACCGGTGCCCCCACCCCACCCGATCCGGGCACCGGGGCGCGCCGCCGCACCGTCCGGAATCCCGTCACCACCTCCGCGGGGCAGCCCCCGGCCCCGGGCTGGTTCGGCGGTGTCCTCCACGACGGCCGAGGCGGCCGCTCCCCGGAACGTCGGGGCCGGAGAGCGGTTACGCCGTCCGGCTCAGCCCGCGCCGCGCCGGTGCGGCGGTGCGGGCAGCGTTGTCCCCATGGGAACCCTCATCGCGCGCGTGACCGCCGCCGCCCGCTCCGCCGACGGCGACAGCATCGGAGTACGGGCTCTGAAGGCACTCGACGCCTTGGGCGGGGCACCGGAGCTCGACACCGTCACCGAACCGTTGAGGCGCGCCGTCCAGGGCCTGCCGCTGGGGCGGCTGCGCGACGTGCTGCACGGCCGGCCCCTGGGCCACCCGCTGCACCCGGCGCTCGTCCAGCTGCCGGTCGGCGCGTGGACGTCCGCTGCCCTCCTCGACTTCGTGCCCGGCTCGGAGCGCGCCGCGCGCCTCCTCGTCGCGGCCGGCGTCGTCACCGCCGCCCCGGCCGCGCTGACGGGGTGGGTCGACTGGGCCGAGCAGCACGAACGGCAGAGGCGTACCGGTCTGCTGCACGCCGCGTCGATGGTGACCGCGGTGGGCCTGCACGGCGCGTCCTGGGCGGCCCGCTCGTGCGGCCGGCACCGGTTGGGGCGCGCAATCGGCCTCGCCGGGCTCACGGCGGTCGCCGGCGGGGCCGCGGTCGGTGGCCACCTCGCCTACCGGCAGGCCGCCGGCGCGAACAAGACGGAACCCGTTCCCCACGTGGTGGAGCCCGGCTGGCACACGCTCGGGCGCACCGAGGACTTCACCACCGGCGAGGCAGCGCGCCGGACGATCGGCGAGGTGCCGGTGCTGGTGGTGCGCGAATCCGCCGACGTGTTCCACGTGCTGGCCGACCGGTGCAGCCACGCCTCCGGCCCCCTCTCGGAGGGCGAGGTCGCCGACGGCTGCGTGACCTGCCCCTGGCACGGCAGCGTGTTCCGCCTGTCCGACGGCTGGAACGTCGACGGCCCGGCCACGGCCCCGCAGCCGCGCTTCGCCACCCGCACGGACGGCGACGGCAACCTTCAAGCGCGCCTGCCCGACGTCGGCTGAGCCCGACCGCCGGTCTCCTCCCCGTCCGGCCGCAGGTCGATCCGCCGCCGGCGGATTGGCCGGGCCGTGGCCGGACAGACGCAAGGCACCCGCCCGGCCACGGCGGCCACGCACCGCGAGGAGATCACGATGGTCACGATCCTCTACAAACCGCTCGGCCTGGTGTTCGGCGCCCTCGGCGGGATCGTCGCGAGCGCCGTCTTCAGACGCCTCTGGGCCCTCCTCGGTCACAAGGACGACGCACCGCAGGCCACCGACCGGGACCGCACCTGGACGGAAGTACTCACCGCCGCCGCCCTGCAAGGAGCGGTCTTCGCCCTCGTCAAGGCCGCGATCCATCGCGGCGGCGCCGCCGGCGCCCGGCGCCTGACGCATACCTGACCCATACCTGACCCACGCCCGACCGGCGCCCGACCCGCCTGACGGCCGCGCGGACCCTACGGCCGCGCGGGCCGCTCGGCACGCGCGGCGAAGTCCAGGACGGTGACGGAGGGGCGGTGGGTGGACAGGGGCGGGACGGTCAGGGCCAGCGGGAGCAGCGCGCCGACGAGGCCGCGGGCGGCGGCCGGGCGGACGTCGCGGACGGCGGACACGGCCGGGCTCGCGGTGCGCAGCTTGGCGCGCTCGCCCGCGTCCATCGCCCACGGCATCGCGGGCGCCCGGTACCCGCGGGTGCGCATCCTGCCGCTCGCGGCGAGCCGGGCGAACCAGCGCGGCACGGCGTCCAGGACCAGCGAGCCGCCCGGGAAGCGCTCGGCGCAGCCCGCGATCAGGGCCCGCACCCGGGCGGGCGGGAGGTACATCAGCAGGCCCTGCGCGGTGATCAGGACCCCGCGGTCGCGGTCGACCTCGTCGGCCCACGCCAGGTCGGTGGCGTCGGCGGCCAGGTAGCGCTGGCGCGGGCCGGGCGGCAGCAGCCGCTCGCGCAGCGCCACCGCCTCGGGCAGGTCGACGGTGAGCCAGCGGGCCCGCCCGTTGTCGACCCGCCAGTACTGGGTCTCCAGTCCCTCCCCCAGGCAGACCACGGTGCCGCGCGGTTCCCGGGCGAGGAAGTCCGCGACCTCGCGGTCGAAGCAGGTCACCCGCAGGGCCTGCAGTTGGGCCTGGACGGCGCTGGTGCCGAAGCGGTCGGCGAAGGGGTAGTCGATCCGGTCGACCAGCTCGACGGCCTTGGGGTCGCGCAGTACCGCGTCCGGGCGGCGGGCCTCGGCGGCGCGCTGGTAGAGCGTCCACAGTGCGGTCTCGGGGATCGCCGTCAGGTCCGGCCGCTCAACGCTGTTCATCACTCGGTCGCTCCTCTGCGTCCTCGGCCCGCTGGACGGACCCGCCGATTCTGACACCGCCGGGGGCGCGAACCGGGCGCCCTGCGCCCCGGCGCGCCGTTGCGGCCCTCCGTGCGCCGGCGTTTCTGCCGGGCGCGCGTTCAGCCGACGCTGAACGCCCCGTCCGGGGGCGGCGGGGAGTCCGTCGCGGTGGCATCGGTCACCGCAGCGGTGCGCGCGGTGAACGCGGCGAGGTCCGCACCGTCGGTGAGCCGGGCCGGGAAGACGTCGCCGGCCAGCCGCCGGGTGAGGTCCGCGACGGGCAGCGGCCCGGCCGAGCCGAGGAGCAGGATGTTGCCGTACCGCCGCCCGCGCAGGACCGGCGGCTCGGCGATCAGGCAGACCTCCGGGAAGACCGCGCGGACCGTCGCCGCCTGGGCCCGGGCGAAGGTCAGCGGCGGGCCGTCCGCGAGGTTGGCGGCGTAGCAGCCGCCGGGGCGCAGCGCGGCCGCCGCCGACCGGAGGAACTCCACGGTGGTGAGGTGCGCGGGGGTCCGCGAGCCGTGGAAGACGTCGGCGACGACGAGGTCCAGCGAGCCGGGCGCGGCCTGGGCGAGCGCAGCCCGGGCGTCGCCGACCACGGTCGTGATGTCGGCGCCGGGCCCGTGCCACGGCAGGTGCTCCTCGACCATCGCGAGCAGCGGGCCGTCCACCTCGACCACGCGCTGGCGGGAGCCGGGGCGGGTGGCGGCCAGGTAGCGGGGGACGGTCAGCGCGCCGCCGCCGAGGTGGAGCACGTCCAGCGGCCGGCCCGCCGGGGCGAGCGCGTCCACCAGGTGGCCGAGCCGCCGGGTGTACTCGAACTCCAGGTGCGTGGGGTCGCCGAGGTCGACGTAGGACTGCGGGGTGTCGTCCAGGGTGAGCAGCCAGCCGCCGTCGTGGTCGATGTCGGGCATCAGCCTGGCCTGCCCGAGGTCGGTCCGCCGTACGACCGGTACGGGGTCGTCGTGCTCGGGCGGTCGGGGCGTGTCGGGCATCTCGGGCATGACGGCAGCATAGGCGGCCCGTCCGAGTCGTCGTCACGCCCGAGGCTACCGGCCGGTATCGTCGGTGCTCCCGAGGCGGCGACACCGCAGCGATACCGAGCAGAGATTGGGTGCGACTGGACATGGAGTTCCGAGAAGACATCCTGGGTGCCCCGTACGAGGCCGTCGAGATTCCGCTCCGCCCGGACGAGGAGGGCGAGGTCTCCGCCACCCTCGTCCGACGGCTGGTCCCCGGCTCGGACCAGGCCGTCCTCTACATCCACGGCTACAACGACTACTGGTTCCAGACCCACCTCGCCGACCACTACGTCGCCGCGGGCTTCTCCTTCTACGCGCTCGACCTGCGCAAGTACGGCCGCTCGCTGCGCGCCCACCACTCGCCGAACTTCGTCCGCGACCTCGTCACCTACGACGAGGAGCTGGACGAGGCGGTCCGGATCATCCGGGAGCTGGACGGGCACACCCGGCTGCTGGTCAACGGCCACTCCACCGGCGGGCTGATCGCCGCGCTCTGGGCCGGGCGCCGCGCGGGGCGCGGGCTGGTCGACGGGCTGTTCCTCAACAGCCCGTTCCTGTCGATGCCGGCCGCGCCCGCCGTGCGCACCCTCGGCGCGCCCGCCCTGGAGGCGCTCGGCCGCTTCGCCCCCACCCGGGTGCTGCCGTCCGCCCTCAACCCGCACTACGTGCACAGCCTGCACCGCGACCACCGCGGCGAGTGGGACTTCGACCTGCGCCTCAAGCCGGCCGAGGGCGTCCCGCTGTTCGCCGGCTGGCTCGCCGCCATCCAGCGCGGCCACCGCGAGGTCCGGCGCGGCGCCGGCGTGGACGTCCCGATCCTGCTGATGGCCTCCACCGCCTCGATCTCGACCACCCGCTGGCACAACGCCCTGCACCACGCGGACGCCATCCTGCGCGCCGACGACATCGCCGCCGCCGGGCCCCACCTGGGCCGCCACGTCACCATCGTGCGCATCAAGGGCGGCATGCACGACCTCGTCCTCTCCGGCGAGACGGCCCGCACCCAGGTGTTCGCCGAGCTGGACCGCTGGCTCGGCGCCTACTTCCCGCTCGCCGTGCACTGAGCAACGGTGGCGCGCCGCCCCACGGCGTGCGGTCCTCCGACCTTCGCCGACCCGCGCCGTGCGCCGGTCCCCGACGTGCACCGACCCGCGCCGTGCGCCGGTCCCCCTGCGGTCCGCCGACCCGGAACGCCGCCGCCGCACCCGCCCGGGTGCGGCGGGGCGCCGGTCGGCGGACCGCGGCCGTCCGGATGGCGGAGCCCATGCCACGGGAATACCCCCCGCCCGCTCCCCCGTGCGCCTGCTGTGCGCCCGTGATTCTGTGGAAGGCTACCCGGGCCCCTGTCACTTCCCTTGCCGAGAAGGCGAGTTGAGGAGCCAGCATGCCGCATGGACACGGCCCGCAGGACGACCACCAGGACGGACACAGCGATCCCTCCCTCTACCGCACGCCCGCCGAGGCGATCGCCGCGCCACCGGAGAGGCTCGCCTACGTCGCCGGATTCGACCGGTCGGCCCAGCAGCCGGACGCACTGATCACCGTCGACACCGATCCGGAGTCGCCGAGCTACGGGCGGGTCCTCAACTTCACGCCGATGCCGGGCGTGGGCGACGAGCTGCACCACTTCGGGTGGAACGCCTGCTCCAGCGCGCTCGCGCACGCCTGCCACGAGAACCCGGAGCGGCGCTACCTGCTCCTCCCGGGGCTGCGGTCGTCGCGGCTGCACGTGCTCGACACCCGGCCGGACCCGGTGCGGCCTCGGCTGGTGAAGACGGTCGCCGCGGAGGAGCTGGCCGCGAGAGCGGGCTACTCCCGCCCGCACACGCTGCACTGCGGGCCGGACGGCGTGTTCCTCTCCTGCCTCGGCGCGGCGGAGGGCGCGGACGGGCCGGGCGGGGTGGCGCTGCTCGACCACACCACGTTCGACGTGCTGCGCCCCTGGGAGACCGAGCGCGGGCCGCAGAACTTCGCCTACGACGTGTGGTGGCACCTCGGGACCAACGTCGGCATCACCAGCGAGTGGGGCACGCCGTGGATGGTCGAGGACGGCATCGTGCCGGAGCTGCTGCTGGGCCGCAAGTACGGGCACGCGCTGCACTTCTGGGAGCTCGACTCGGGGCGGCACCTGCAGCGGATCGACTTCGGCGACCAGTACCAGATGGTGCTGGAGCTGCGTCCGGCGCACGACCCGCAGGCGGAGTGGGGGTTCGCCGGGGTGGTCACCAACGTCGAGGACCTCTCCGCGTCGGTCTGGCTCTGGTACCGGCAGGGTGAGGCGTTCACGGCACGGAAGGTGATCGAGATACCCGCCGAGGAGGCCAAGGCCGAGGACCTGCCTCCGGCGCTCCAGCCGTTCGGCGCGGTGCCGCCGCTCGTCACGGACATCAACCTGTCGGTCGACGACCGCTGGCTGTACGTCTCGGCCTGGGGCACCGGCGAGCTGTTCCAGTACGACGTGTCGGACCCCTTCCACCCGCGGCTCACCGCCTCGGTGCGGCTCGGCGGCGTGGCGGCCCGCACGCCGCACCCGGCCGAGCCCGGCCGCCCGCTGAGCGGGGCGCCGCAGATGGTCGAGATCAGCCGGGACGGCCGACGGCTCTACGTCACCAACTCGCTGTACGGGGCGTGGGACGACCAGTTCTACCCGGACGGCATCGAGCCGTGGATCGTCAAGCTGGACGCCGATCCGGAGGCGGGCGGGCTGACCGTGGACCAGCGGTTCTTCCCGCACGGCGAGGAGTTCCGCGGGCTGCGGGTGCACCAGACGCACCTGGCGGGCGGGGACGCCTCCTCGGACTCCTACTGCTACCGGTAAGCGGCAGCGGTAGCAGCAGCGGCGGGCCGTCCGGCCGACCGGCGGCACCGGCGGACATGATGGGCAACCGCGGGCCCCGGCGGGCACCCGGCGGCGGTCAGACCCGGCCGAGGACCGGGTCGTGGTGGATCCGGCTCGCCGGCAGGCCGTCGGCGGCCAGCCGGGTGCGGACCTCGTCGACCAGCCCGGCCGGGCCGCTGACGCAGGCCAGGTGCTCGGACCAGTCGCCGGCCCGGCCGACCGTCTCGGCGAGCCGGCGGCCCGGGTCGCGGCCGGTACGCCCGGCCGGCTCGTCGTCGGCGACCGGGACGAGCTCCAACCAGGGCTTGCGGCCGCCGAGTTCGGCGAGCGAAGGCCAGTCGTAGAGGTCGGCCCTGGCCCGGGCGCCGACGAAGAGGTGGACCCGGCGGCCGCGCGGGCGGTGCTCGACCAGCTGCTCGACGATCGCCTTCATCGGGGCGAGCCCGGTGCCGCCGGCCACCAGCAGCAGGTCCCTGCTGTCGTCCTCCGGCATCAGGGTGCCGCGCGGCGGCCCGAGCCGCAGCCGGTCACCGACGGCCGTGTACTCGACCAGCGCCTCGCTGACACCGCCCGGGCCGGTCCGGCGCACGTGGAACTCCAATTCGTTGTCCCCGCGCGGCGCACAGCCCATCGAGTACTGGCGCCAGGTGTGCGGCCGCAGCGGGTGCTCCACGGACCCGTACTGCCCGGCCCGGTACGGGTACGGCTCGCCGGTGCGGACCCGCAGTACGGCGAGGTCGGGGCGGCGGCGCTCGTGGCCGACCACCACGGCGTGCCAGTACGGGGGTTCGGTGAGCGCGGACTCGGCGCCGGCCACCATCGCCTCGACCGCGAACCGCAGCATCCGCACCCAGGCGGCCTCCAGACCGGGGCTCCACCGGGATCCGGCCCGCTGCCGGATCGCCTCGCAGAGTGCCTCCTCGAAGGCCTGGTAGTGCACCGGTCGGACGCCCAGTTTCCGGTGGTCGCGGCCGAGTTGGGTGAGCGTGGCGGCCAGCTGGGCGGGGCGGTGCAGGTTCTCCACCAGGTAGTCGAACATCCGCTCCAGGTGGGCCTGCTGGAACTCCATCGAGTCCGGGAAGAGCGCCCGGAGGTAGGGGCGGCGGCGGAACATGGACGCGTAGAGGCGGTCGATCAGGTCGGCGAACGGGGTGACCAGCCCGAGGCTGCGCACGATCAGCCGCTGATCGGCGGCCCCGTCGTACGCCCCGTCGTACGCCCCGTCCGCCCCGTTCGCCGCGGGGTGAGGGGCATCCGGTGCTGCGGCGCCGGCGCGCGGTCCGGCGCCGGAGGCGGGGAAGGAGTCCAGGAGGGACGGCGCCGGCGCGAGGATCTGCCGGCGGAGGCGCATGGCGTGGTGGCGCGCGATCAACCGGTCGTACTCGGTGGTGGTGCTGCTGATCTCCATGCCCGGAAGCCTAACTACTCGTCAGTCACCTGACGGATGACGCCGGTTCACCTCACCGACGGCGTCCCGCGCCTCCCGGCCCACCCCGGGCCGTTTCCGGGCAGGCGGCGGCCCGGGGTCGGCGTCCGGTCCAGTAGACGGCCGGGCACGCGGTGCGGGACAGGGCCGGTGGTCCCCGTCCACCCGGGACCACCGGCCCCACCGCCCCGCCGCAAAAGGGACTCCCGGCCCACCCGGGCCACGGGCCACGGCGCACCCCGGGCCACGGGCCGCGGCAGACCCCGGCTCCGGCTCCGGCTCCGGCTCCGGCTCCGGCTCCGGCCGAGCGGGCACTACCGGCCGTCGAGGTGTCGGCCGATCGCCAGGAACGCCTGCACGAGGGGCACCTGCGGGACGGCCGGGGAGACGACCTGGGAGGCGTAGTGGACGACGACCAGGTCCAGCGCGGGCGAGATGAAGAGCCGCTGGCCGTGGATGCCGCTCGCCATGAAGGAGCCGTACGGGTCGTTGGGGATCCACCAGAGGTCGTGGTACGAGAGGGTGGCCGGCGCGTCGGCGGGTGCGGCGGGGAACCGGACGCGGCGGGGGTAGCCGTCCGGGACGCCCGACGCGATGGTCGAGGCGACGGCCTCGGGGACGACCTGGCGGTCGCCGACGGCGCCGCCGCAGCGGATCATCTCGCCGAGTCTGGCCACGTCGCGCGCGGTGGCGCTGAACCCGCCGCAGGCGGCCTCGGTCCCCTCGGAGTCGAGGATGTAGTAGGCGTCCTCCTCCGCCCCGATCGCGGACCAGATCGTGTCGGACAGGTGCGCCGACGTGGTGGTGCCGGTGACGCGGCGCAGGACTTCGGCGAGGGCCTCGACGTTGCCGTTCTCGTAGCGGAACTCGGCGCCGGGTGCGCCCGTCGCCCGGGCGGTGGCGAGGTGTTCGCGGATGGTGGCCGGCCCGGCGTAGCCGAACGGCCTCAACTGGGGTGCCAGGACGGCGAAGTAGCGCTGGGCTTCGAGCGCCTTGTCGTAGCGGCGGCCCGCGTAGCTCAGCCGGGTGCCCATGTGGAGGAGGTGGTCGACCGTGGCGTCCCCGAACGCGGTGCCGGCGAGTTCGGGGACGTACTTCACGACCTCGGAGCCGCGGTCGAGCCGCCCCTCGTGGATGAGGACGGCCGCCAGCAGCCCCAGGTAGGACTTGGCGGCCGAGGCGTTGAAGTGGGGCACGTGGGGCTGGTAGCCGTGCAGGTACTGCTCGTGGACGAGCGTGCCGCGGTGCAGGACCAGCAGGGCGTCCGTCTCGGCCTCGGCGAGCAGTTGCCCGAGTCCGAGCGTGCGGCCCTGCGGTCCGGTGAAGGCGAGGCCGTCGAGGGCGCCGTCCGGGGCCGCGGGCAGGTCCCCGGGCCGGCCGCGGCCCCGCCAGACACTACGGCTCGGAACGGTCTCCCGGCCCGACGTCGTGTGGCGGCGGGCCCAGGCCGGATCCGTGAATCCGCGGGCCCAGGCCAGGTCGGACAAGGGGGGCATGGCGGTCATGCGACAGCTCCGCTCTTCTCATGCGTGCCTTCCGGGGTCGTTACCGTACATCGTGTTCGGTAAATCGACCAGAGTCGGCCGGAGCACGGAGGGAGGAACGGGCCCCGCGGCCGCGGCAGCCGGCCCTACGGCGCCAGGTCCAGGGCTCCCGGGGCGTCCGAGGGCGCCAGCCCCGTGGCCCACACGCGCCCGTAGACGGACAGGTCGCGCAGGTGGGCGGTGATCTCGGCGGCGCTGTAGCCGGTGTCGTTCTCCACCCACCAGGACAGCACGCCGATCAGCTCGCCGGTCCACGCCCGCGCGACCAGGTCGAGCGGGATCCGCGGTGTCGCCCCGAGCTGCGCGGCGCGGGCGCGGAACGCGGCCTCGGCGTGCGCCCGGATGAGTTCGGTGAACTCGCGCAGCGCCCGCCCGTCGCCCTCGCCCCGCAGGATCACCTGGTAGACCGGCCGCTCCTGCGCGGCGTGCTCGAAGATGTACTTCACCGGCAGCCCGGTGAAGCCCTCGGCGTGCGCCTGCAGCACCGCCGGCAGCAGGCGCTCGCGGTCCTCGGCGAGGTCGCGGACGATGCCGACGAGCAGGTCCTCCTTGTCCCGGCAGTGCGCGTAGAAGGTGGCGCGGCCGACGTCCGCCCGCTCGGTGATCTCCTCGACCGTGATCGCCTGGAACCCCTTCTCCAGGGCGAGCTCCACCAGGGCGCGGCGCAGCGCGGCGCGCGTCCGGCGGACGCGGCGGTCTCCTGCGGGCTTCATGTCCACATCGTTTCCTTCTGGTCCGGACCGTTGACCTGACCCTAACGCTGCCTTTAGGTTGCCGGACACCAAACTACTTTCCGAACACAGAGTTCGGAATATCAGTGGAGGTGCCATGAACCTCGGGCGGTACGTACGCCGGACGGCCGGCCATCGACCCGGCGCCGAAGCCGTGGTCTGCGGCTCGGTCCGGATGACCTACGCGGAACTCGACGACCAGAGCGACCGGCTCGCGACCGCACTGCGCGAGCTGGGGCTGGACAGGGGCGACCGGGTCGCGACGCTCGCGGCCAACCGCGCCGAACTGGTCGTCACCGAAGTGGCCCTGTACAAGGCCGGACTGGCCCGGGCCCCCGTCAACGCACGCCTCGGCGACGCCGAGGTGGCCCACCTGCTCCGCGAGTCCGAGGCCAAGGTCCTGCTCGCCGACGCCGGCCACCTGGCGACGGCCCGCGCGGCCGTCCCCGGGACGAGCGTGAAGACCGTCCTCTGCTACGACGGTCCCGACGACCTGGGCCCGGGCTACGCGCAGACGCTGGCCGGCACCGTCCGCGAGCCGGTCGACGTCGAGTGCGACGAGCAGGACACCGCGGTCCTGCACTTCACCTCCGGCTCCACCGGCCGGCTCAAGGCGGCGGTCCAGACGTACGGCAACCGGCTGGCGCTGATGCGAAAGTCGGTGATGAACGCGGACACCCGGGTCGGCCCGGGAGACCGGCAGATCCTCGCCGGCCCCGTGACCCACGCCTCCGGCATGCCCCTGATGGGCATCTTCTTCGCCGGCGGCTGCGCGGTCGTCCTGCCGCGCTGGGACGCCGCGGAGTTCCTCGCCACCGTCGAACGGGAGCGCGCCACCCACGCCTTCGTCGTGCCGACCATGGTCAACACGGTGCTCGCGCTCCCGGGCGCCCGCGACCACGACCTCTCCACCCTGCGCCAACTGGTCTACGGCGCCGCGCCGATGTCGCCGGCCCGGATCCGCGCCGCCTGGGACCTGTTCGGCCCCGTGCTCTCCCAGGGCTACGGGTGCGGGGAGACCACCTCCGGGGTGCTGTTCCTCTCCACCGAGGACCACCGGCGGGCGATCGACGGCGAGGACGAGGAACTGCTCCTGTCCTGCGGGCGCCCGCTCGCCGAGGCCGACGTCCGGATCGTCGACGGGACGGGTGAGCCGGTCCCCGACGGCGAGATCGGCGAGATCGCCGTCCGCGGCCCCGACGTCGTCCCCGGCTACCACAACGAGCCGGTGCTGACCGCCGAGTCCTTCCGTGACGGTTGGTTCCTGACCGGGGACCTCGCCCGCCGCCGGGCGGACGGCTACGTCTTCATCGTCGACCGCCGGAAGGACATGATCATCTCCGGCGGGTTCAACATCTACGCGGTCGAGGTGGAATCCGTCCTCCACCAGCACCCGGACGTCTACGAGGCGGCCGTCGTCGGCGTCCCCGACGAGCAGTGGGGCGAGGCGGTCAAGGCCGTGGTCGTCCCCCGGGACGGCGCCGCGCTCACCGAGGCGCAGCTCGTGGAGTTCTGCGCCGAGCGACTGGCCCGCATGAAGAAGCCCCGCTCCGTGGACTTCGTCGCGGCCCTGCCCCACAACCCCAACGGCAAGATCGACCGCCGCGCGATCCGCGAGCCGTACTGGGCGGGCGCCGAGCGCCGCGTCCACTGACCCCCGCCCGCCCCGCGCCCCGCGAACAGCACCTCCACCGGCGCCGCGCACAGCACCACGCACAGCACCACGCACCGAGACAGGAACAGGACCCGCCCCGTGCCCTACACCCTCACCCCCTCCTACGAGGACAACCCCCGGCTCCAGGACCTCGTCGTCCGACTGCGCGGCTACCTCACGGACGAGCTGATCCCCTTCGAACGCGAGCACGGCATCACCCCCGAGAGCAAGCTCGACCGCGCCACCCTCGAACGCGTCTGGAAGCGCAGCACCGAGCTGGGCTTCTACGGCATCAGCCTGCCACCGGAGCTCGGCGGCCAGGGCCTGAGCTTCACTGAACTGTGCGCCCTGAAGGAGGAGTTGACGGCCTCCGGGGCCGCGCTCTCGCACTCCGTCCTCGGCGACCTGGGCGGGCCGCTGCGCGTGGGCGCCGTCGTGAAGTACGCCACCGACTACCAGATGGAGCGCTACCTCCTGCCGGTGATCCGCGGCGAACGCGCCTGCTGCTTCTCCCTCACCGAGCAGGACGCCGGCTCGGACGTCCGGCGCATGACCACCACGGCCGTCCCCGACGGCGACGGCTACGTCCTCAACGGGCACAAGGTCTTCAGCTCCGCCGCGCCCTTCGCGGACTTCGCGATCGTCGTCGCCCGGATGGCCGGCACCGAGGAGTCGTACAGCGCCTTCCTGGTCGACCTCGACACCCCCGGCTGCCGGGTCCTCGACGGCGAAGTCCCCATGTCCGGACAGCAGATGGAGGGCGATGTGCTCCTGGAGGACTGCCGGATCCCGGCGGCCAACCTGCTCGGCGGGATCGGCGAGGGCCTGCGCATCGGGATCGGCCGCATCACCCTCAACCGGCTGCTCCACTGCCCCTCGCTGATCGGCGCCGCCCGGCGCGCCTGGGACCTCTCCGTGGCCCACTCCAAGACCCGGATCGCGTTCGGACAGCCGCTGCTCGCCCTCCAGGCCATCCAGCACAAGCTCGCCGAGATGGCCACCGACATCTACGCGGCCCGCTCCATGGTGACGGCCACCGCCGCCCGCGCCGACAGCGGTGCGAACATCTCGGTGGAGGCCAACATGTGCAAGCTGTTCGCCTCCGAGGCGTGCTTCCGGGTCGCGGACCAGGCCGTCCAGATCCACGGCAAGGCCGGCCTGACCCGCGGTCACGAGGTCGAGCAGATCTTCCGCACGCTGCGGATGTTCCGGATCGTCACCGGGACCACCGAGATCCACAAGAACGCCATCGTCAAGGCGCTCGTCTGACGGGACGCCCTCCGGGCGCCTTCGCCGAACTCCCCGGGGTCCCCGGACTCCCCGGGCTCCCTTCCCGGGGTCCCTCGCCGGACGCCGCCCGAGGCCCGCCTCCGACGGCTCGTCCCGGAGCTCCGCCGACGAGCACCCGTCCCGCACGCCGGGCCGCGCGCCGGGGCCGCCGCCACCCGTACGCCTGGTGGGCCGGCGGTCCCGGCGGCCGCCCGAACCGGACCACCGCGGCCCCGCACGCGACCACGCGCGACCGCACCCGCCCGCACGGCCGCGCCGCCGTCCCGGCGCCGCTGCTCTGCCGCCGCTGCCCCGTCGCGGCTGCCCCGCCCCTGCCCGGTGCCGTCCGCCCCGCACCCACGACGGGCCGCCCGCGTCACGACCCCCTGCTCCACCCCCACCCGCAGGAGTCACCCATGGCACCCCACCCCACCGCGCCCCCGCTCGACCGCACCGGCGACGCGGCCACCGACCCCCCGTACGACCGCCGCCGTGCCTGGCTGATCACCGCCATGATCGTGGCCTTCATGGTCGTCAACTTCGCCGACAAGTCCGTCCTGGGCCTCGCCGCCGTCCCGATCATGGACGAGCTGGACATGGACAACAGCACCTACGGCCTGGTCTCCAGCTCCTTCTCCCTGCTCTTCAGCCTCTCCGGCCTCCTCATCGGCTTCCTCTCCACCCGGATCTCCAGCCGGATGCTCCTGTTCGCCATGACCCTGCTGTGGGCCGTCGCCCAGCTGCCCGTCCTGTTCGCCGCCACCGTGCCCGCACTGATCGCGGGGCGTTCCCTCCTGGGCGCCGCGGAGGGTCCCGCCGCGTCCATGTCCATGCACGCGCTGTACAAGTGGTTCCCCCCGAACCGCCGCGGCCTGCCCTCGGCCCTGCAGATCGGCGGCGCCGCCCTCGGCACGCTCATCGCGGCACCCGTGCTCACCTGGCTGATCACCGGTTTCGGCTGGCGCTCGGCCTTCGCCGCCCTCGCCGTCGTCAGCGCGCTCTGGGGCCTGATCTGGTGGCGCGTGGGCCACGACGGCCCCTTCGACCACACCCGGGCCACCCCGACCTCGGACGGCGCACCCGGCTCCGCCCCGCGCCGGCTGCCCTACCGCCGGCTGCTGACCACCGGCACCGTGCTCGGCAGCATCTCCAGTGCCTTCGGCGCCGCCTGGGCCCTCTCCCTCAGCCAGGCCTGGCTCCCCGCCTACCTGCGGACCGAACTCGGCATGAGCCCGAAGGCCGCCGCCACCACCATCAGCGCCGTCTCCGCCTTCAGCCTCGTCCTCCTGCTGACCGTCTCCCCGCTCATGGACGCGCTGAAGTCCCGTGGCGTGTCCAGCCGTCGGTCGAGCGGTGCCGCCCAGGGCGGGGCGGTCTGCGTGGCGGGCTGCGCGATGGCGGCCTTCCCCTTCACCGACGCCGCCCTCCCCCGCCTGCTCCTGATCGGGCTCGCCTTCGGCACCGTCGCCGTCGCCATCCCGCTGCACTACATGACCGCGGCCGAGGTCGTCCCCACCGCCCAGCGCGGCGCCCTCTTCGGCATCGTCGCCGCCACCGGCACGCTCCCCGGGCTCCTCGCCCCGTACCTCACCGGCCGTCTCCTCGACACCGCGGACGCTCCCGGTACGGGCTACCGCACCGCCTTCCTCCTGGCCGCGCTCGTGATGACGGTGGCGGGGGCGCTCGCCGTCATCGCCATCCGCCCCGAACACGACGCCCGACGGCTGGGGCTGGGGCTGGGACTGGGATCGGGGGCCGGTCTCGTGGCGGGGGTGAGACCGGGGACGGAGCCGGGCACGGGGGCGGGCACGGGAGCGGAGCCGGGCACGGGGGTGAGGCCCGGGCCCGGTCCGGAGAAGGACAGGCGCCCGTGACGGCGGGACCGGACCGGTCCGCGGGGCGGGCTCACGGCCGGCGCCCGCGCGGTCCTACGACGAGGAGGCCGACGGCCCGTCCGACTCACCGGACACCGGCGCGCTGTGCGAGGGCGTCGCGGGCCGCGCCGGGGTTTCGGCGTTCGGCGGCCCCGGCCGCGACGTCGCCGAGGCCGGCGGCTCGGCGTCCGACGGCGACCGGTCCGGCTGCGCGGCGTTCGGCGAAGGCCCCCGGTCCGGCCCGGTCGCGGTCCAGCTGGCCAGCAGGCGGAGCGACTCGGCCGAGGACGAGCCGGGGTCCGCGTGGTAGGCGACCAGCACCTGGTCCGCGTCCTCGGCCGGGCGGAGCGTCTCGTAGCGCAGCGTGAGCCGGCCGACCACGGGGTGGTGCAGCTCCTTGGTGCCGTGGCCCTTTTCCCGGATGTCGTGCGCGGCCCAGAGACGGCGGAAGTCGCCGCTCTTGAGGGAGAGTTCACCGATCAGCGAGGTCAGCCTCGGGTCGTCCGGGTCACGGCCGGCGTCCAGCCGGAGGATGCCGACCACGTCGGCCGCCTTGGTCTCCCAGTCCAGGTAGAGCTCGCGGACTCCCGGGTCGAGGAAGACCTGCCAGGCCATGTTCCGGTGCTCCGGCGGCAGCGCGGCGAAGTCCCCGGCCAGGGCGTTGCCGAGCCGGTTCCAGGCGATCACGTCGAGCCGACGCCCGAGCACGTAGGCGGGGATGCCCTCCATCGCGTCCAGCAGCTGCTGGAACTCCGGGCGGACGAGCTGCGGGCGGCTGAGCCGGGCGGGACCGGTCCGGCGGCGCGCCGGCTTGGTGATGCGCCGCAGGTGGTCCTGCTCGGCGGGGGTGAGCCGCAGGGCGCGGGCGATCGAGTCCAGGACGGCCGACGACACGTTCTCGCCGTGGCCCTGCTCCAGCCGGACGTAGTACGCCGTGCTCACACCCGCCAGCTGCGCCAGCTCCTCGCGGCGCAGTCCGGGGACCCGCCGCCGGCCGCCGTAGTCGGGCAGGCCGACGTCGGACGGCTGGAGCCGGGCACGCCGGGAGCGGAGGAATTCGCTGAGTTCGGTGCGCTGGTCCACCTCTGCAGTATGCGGGCGTCCGGCGGTCCGGTGGGCGGTGGAGGGTGATACTGCCGTTGATAGGAAAGCCGGACATACGATAATCGCTGGTCTGTCTCGGCACCGTTGCCGGACCGAGCCTTGAAGCATGACGAACACGACGGTCACGGACACCACCGACACGAACACCGAGGTCACCGGCGCCGGAGCGGGCGCCGGCACGACCGCCGCCTACGCCGCCCCGGCCCCGAAGGCCCCGCTCGAACGGACCACCGTCCCGCGACGGGCGCCGGGCGCCCGCGACATCCTGATCGACATCGCCTACGCGGGCATCTGCCACTCCGACCTCCACCAGGTCGCCGAGGACTGGGGCCCCGGGATCTTCCCCATGGTCCCCGGCCACGAGATCGCCGGCGTGGTCACCAAGGTCGGCCCGGAGGTGACCCGCTGGACGGTCGGCGACCGGGTCGGGGTCGGCTGCTTCGTCGACTCCTGCCGGGAGTGCGACAACTGCCGGGCCGGGCTCCAGCAGTACTGCACCGGCGAGGACGGCCCGGTCTTCACCTACAACGCGGTCGGCCGGGACGGCTCGCCCACGTACGGCGGCTACGCGAAGCAGCTGGTGGTGGACGAGGGCTACGCGCTGCGCATCCCCGACAGCCTGCCGCTGGACATCGCCGCGCCGCTGCTCTGCGCGGGCATCACCCTGTACTCGCCGCTGACCCGCTGGGGCGCCGGCCCGGGCCGCAAGGTCGCCGTCGTCGGCCTGGGCGGCCTCGGCCACCTGGGCGTGAAGATCGCCCGCGCCAAGGGGGCGGAGGTCACCGTACTGAGCCAGTCGCTGCGCAAGCGCGAGGACGGGCTGAAGCTCGGCGCCCACGACTACCGGGCCACCTCCGACCCCGCCACCTTCACCGAACTGGCCGGCACCTTCGACCTGATCGTCAACACCGTCTCGGCCGACCTCGACCTGAGCGGCTACCTCGGCCTGCTCCGGACCGACGGCACCCTCGTCCAGCTCGGGGCGCCGGAGAAGCCGGTCTCGGTCAACGCGCACGCACTGCTGAGCGGGCGCCGGTCGCTGGCCGGTTCGATGATCGGCGGCCTTCCGGAGACCCAGGAGATGCTGGACTTCTGCGCCGAGCACGGGATCGGCGCAGAGATCGAGCTGATCCGCGCGGAGCAGATCAACGAGGCGTACGCGCGGGTGCTGACGAGCGACGTGCGGTACCGGTTCGTGATCGACACCGCGACGATCTGACGCCTCATCAGGTCGGGGCTCCACGACCCGTGGCGCCTCGGCTCGGGGAACCACGCCCCGGGGCGCCTCGGCCCGGGGAGCCCGGCTCCGGCCCGGCTGTCCGGCCGCGGCGGCGGCGGGGACCGGAGCCCCGCCCCCGGTGCTCTCCCATCACCGGGGGCGGGGCGCAGGTGCGGCGGCCGTCCGGCTCAGGCTCCGGCGGGACCGGCCGCCTTGCGGCGGGCGGCGCCCCGGCGCAGCCGACGGCGGCGCGGGGGCTGGTCGGGCAGCCAGCCGAAGGCGAGGCAGCTGCCGACCACGCCGAACAGCATGCCGATCAGGAACCCGCCCAGGTTGGAGGTGAGCCAGCTGCCCAGCGACGCCAGTACGCCGAGGATCGAGTAGAACAGCCGCTGGGACGGGTTGAAGAGGATCAGCAGGCCGCAGAGCGTCATGACCGCCGGGACGAGGTAGCCGGCCATTCCCTGGAGCCCGATGTGCAGGACGACGGGCAGCGGGGCACGGAGGGTGAAGAGGATCTCGGCACCGCCCAGCAGGACCAGCAGCCCTCCCCAGAACGGCCGTCGGCCCCGCCAGCCCCGCCACCCCCGGCGGGTGCCGGTCCGGGCGGCGGCCTCCCCGCCGGCCCGATCGGCGCCCGGATCGGCGCCCCGGTCGGCGGTCCGCTCCGCGCTCCGGTCGGCGTACGGCTCGGCGCCCTGCTCGGCGTACGGCTCGGCGGTCCGTTCCGCGCTCCGCGGTACGGCGCCCTGCGGATCCGTGCTCCGGGGATCCGTGCTCCGCGGGGAGTTCCCGGTCGTGGACTCTGCGGCGGGTTCGGGCTCGGCCACCGTCAGCAGCCCTCCGAGCTGAAGCTCAGCCGGAGGTGGGGCAGCTTGAAGGCCCCGGCCGTGGTGGCGTAGTTGTGCTGCCGCAGGTTGTTGATCTTGACGGTGTCGGCCTGCTGTCCGAAGACGCCCGGCAGGCCCTGGACGCCGGCCTTGGTGTAGGTGCTCGCGTCGCCGCCGATCTCGATGTTCTTGAACTCCGCGTCGCCCGAGAGCAGATCGGAGTCGGTGGTGAGGTCGGTGGCGGTGACGGGCGTTCCGGCGTCGCCGGCCTTGATCAGCAGGTTGATGCCGCCCAGGTCGACGCTCTGGCAGAGCTTGGTGAGCGAGGCCTCCTTGATCGCGGAGACCGCGACCAGCACCTGCCCCCCGGTGTCGCCCTCGTTGGGGCTGTTCTCGATCATGTGGTCCAGACTGCCGAACTGCTCGAAGCCAATGCCGTCCAGACTCTCGGCGGTGACGGTGAACGGCATGCCGGAGATGGCGAACTGGGCGGCGAGCACGCCCTGTGCGGTCAGGGCCATCAGCAGGCCGCCGGCGACGACGGCGGGAACGGCCATCAGCGCGGTGCGCTTCAGCCGGACCCGCCCTCTCGACTCGGCGGGTGCCTCGGTGGTCTCGGTGGTGCGGGCGGCGTCCTCGGACGTGGCCATGTGTGCTCCCTCGGATGGTGGGACGGGCACTGGCACGTTGTCCTGGCGCGGACAGCGTTCTGCGGACCGGCCGGTGAACCGCCTCTCGGCAGCGGGGCGGGCCGTCGGATCCGCAGTGGGTAACTGGGAAGCTACTGCCCGGTATTCGACGGGTCAATACGGGTGCACGAAGGATCATCGACCGCTCCGGAGCGGCCCGGCACGCTCACGCCGGGGCGTCCGGCGCCGAAGCCCCGGCACCGGCCTCCCGCGCATCCGGCTCCCGCGCATCCGGCCCCGCCCCTGCCTCCGATCCCGACCCCGGCTCCAGCTCCGACACGACCGGCTCCCGAACGACCGACTCCCGCGCATCCGGCTCAGGCGCGTCCGGTTCCGCCGGGGCGGGGACCGCGGCCAGCCTCCGCGCCGCCTCCTCCGGTCCGAGGAAGGGCGCCAGGCAGAAGAGGCTCAACGTCGCCAGCAGTCGCGGCAGTTCCTCCGTCCGACCGGCGCCGATGCAGCGCTGCAGGGTGTTGTACACGCCGCCGACGACCGCGTCGACCATCGTCTCCGCCACCGCCCCGCCCGGGAGTTGCGGCACCTCGGCGAAGAACGCCCGGAACCTGGTGAGGAGCTGGTCCCGTTCACGGCGCCCGGCCGGCCCGACCGCGTCCAGTTCGATGACCGCCATGGTGGCGAACGCCGGTACCCCTGCGAGCAGTTCGAGCATCGCCCGGAGGGCCTCGCGGATCCCGGTGCACCAGTCCGGCGCCGCCGCGAAAGCCGCCGCCATCCGCCGGATCACCACCCCCGTGCCGTGCCGGTGGGCGGCCAGGAAGGCGTCCTCCTTGCCGGTGAACAGCTCGTAGAACACCGGTCTGGTGACCCCGGCCGCGCGACAGATGTCACTCACCGTGGCGCGCTGGTAACCGTGTTGCGCCACCGTGTGCACCAACCCGTCGAGCAGCCGCTCCCGTTGGGTGGCTGCGACCACGTCGGGGGGCAGCCTGCTCGGGCCCCGTTTGATCGACCGGGCGGGGTCGCGACCAGTGCGCGCGCCGGGCAGGAGCACCCTGTCCACACTCCGAGCAGACTCCGGTTTCATCGCCAACTCCTGTGTTCTGTCTTGACATTGACGCGACGTCCGGTTTACAACACTGACGGGTTTCCAATCTGCGGCCAGGCCGCCGGGAACCCGCACGCGTTCCGACTGCCCAGTATGGCGAACGCATGCCCGGCGGTGGCAGCCGCCGACGTGCACCCGTCGCGCCCCGCACCGGCCACACCCCCGGCGCGCCGTCCGAACCACCCGTACCCCCGCCGTACTTCGCCGTACCCCGCCACGCCGAGGCGTACCGCCCGGTACCGCGCCCCACCCATGGCGCCGTACCGCTCCGTACCCCGACGCGCCGCGGCGTACGGGCGGGCCCGTGGCGCCGGGCCCGCCGAGTCACCGTCCGCGGTGCCCCACCATCCGCACCACCCCGTCGCGGTCGCTCCCGGCCGGCCACCGCCGTACGCCACCCCCACGCGACCCCGCGGGCTCCCCCACCCGACTCCGTCCGGAGAGGCACACCCTCATGCGCATCCGCCGTACCCTCGGTACCGCCGCCCTCGCCGCCGTCGCGGTGCTGGCCGCCGGCACCGTCACTCCCGCCCAGGCCGCCGCCGGCCCCGCCGTGCTCACCCACACCGCCCTCGGCGGCCCGGACGTCGCCGTCGGCGACGTCCTCACCGCCAACCTGGTGGCCGGCGGCTTCGCCACCTTCTACTCCAGCGCGACCGGGACGAGCGGCATCAAGTGCGCCACCTCGTCCTTCTCCGCGACCGTCACCAGCAACCCGGCCGCCCCGGGCGTGGCCACCGAGCAGCTCAACAGCCACATCTTCGGCTCCTGCACCGCGAACGTCATCGGCGTCACCAGCGTGCAGAGCATCACGGTCAACAACCTGCCCTACACCAACTCGGTCAGCGACGCGGCCGGCAACCCGGTCAGCCTCAGCCCGACCGCGGCCGGACCGCTGCAGACCACCGTGGTGCTGAAGACCATCCTCGGCACCATCACCTGCGTCTACCGCGCGCCCGGCAGCATCGCCGGCACCACGAGCAACGTCGGCCAGACCATCGGCTTCGCCTCCCAGGCGTTCCCGAAGGTCTCCGGCCCGAGCACCTGCTTCCCGACCGGCTACTTCAGCGCGACCTACGGGCCGGTGACCGACAGCTCGGTGCCCGGCAACCCGCACATCTACATCAACTGACCCTCCCGGCAGGGCCCTCGGCACCTGCGTGCGGCGTGCGGCGACCCCGGTCACCGCACGCCGTCCGGTGCGCGCCACCCGCCTCCGGGCCCCCGGCAGCCCGGCGGCCCGGCGTCCGGCACCCGGGGGCGAACCGCGGCGGCTCCCGGGACAGCGAAGTGACCCACCGGTAGGGTGCTGGCGACAGCACCGTGATCGACCGGGAATGGGGCACGCATGGGCGGCGAGGGCACGGGGTTCTTCGAGTCGGTGGCCGACACGGCCGCGCGGCTGGCCGAGGCCGGCTACCTGGCCTCGACCGAGGTCGCCACCACCGTCTTCCTCGCCGACCGGCTCGGCAAGCCGCTCCTGGTCGAGGGCCCGGCCGGCGTCGGCAAGACCGAGCTCGCCAAGGCCGTCGCCGCGATCGGCCGGGCGCGGCTGGTCCGGCTCCAGTGCTACGAGGGCATCGACGAGGCCCGCGCGCTCTACGAGTGGAACCACGCCAAGCAGCTGCTCCGGATCACCGCCGGGCGCGAGGAGGGATGGGACCAGGCCCGCACCGACATCTTCGGCGAGGAGTTCCTGCTCACCCGCCCGCTGCTCACCGCCATCCGCGGCGACGAGCCGACCGTGCTGCTGATCGACGAGATGGACAAGGCCGACGTCGAGGTGGAGGCGCTGCTGCTCGAAGTGCTCAGCGACTTCCAGGTCACCGTACCGGAGCTGGGCACCATCACCGCGACCCGCCGACCGTTCGTCCTGCTCACCTCCAACGCCACCCGGGAACTCTCCGAGGCGCTGCGCCGCCGCTGCCTCTTCCTCCACCTCGACTACCCGGAGGCCGAGTTGGAGCGCCGCATCGTCCGGTCGAAGGTGCCCGGGCTGGACGCGGCGCTGGCCGACTCGCTGGTCCGCGTGGTCGGTGCGCTGCGGGCCATGGAGCTGCGCAAGGCCCCGTCCGTGGCCGAGACCGTCGACTGGGCCCGCACGCTGCTCGCGCTCGGCGCCGACACCCTCGACGAGGCGCTGGTCCGGTCCACCCTCGGGGTGATCCTCAAGCACCAGGACGACGTGGTGAAGGCCGCACAGAAGCTCACGCCGGCATGAGCGGCCCACCGCCGCAGGGCACCGCGGCGCCCACGGGGGACGCCGGAGCCACGCCTCCCGGGGCGCCGGCCGGCACCGCCCCCGACGACCCCGACGACCTCGCCGCCCGGCTCACCGGCTTCGTCCGGGCGCTGCGCGGCCACGGCCTGCGGATCGGGCCGGCCGAGACGGTGGACGCCGCCGCCGTGCTCGACGTCCTCGGCCTCGCCGACCGCGACCAGGTCCGGGCCGGCCTGGCCGCCGCGCTGCTGCGGACCGACGGGCAGCGGTCGGTCTTCGACGCCGCGTTCGACCTGTTCTTCCCGCTCGGCGTCGGCACGCCGGAGGCCGTCCGGCAGAGCACCGCCGGGGACGCGCCCGACGATCCCCGCACCCCGGACTCCCCTTCGCCCGACTCCCCGGGCCCCTACGACCTGGCCCCCTTCGACCTGGACCCCGCCGCCCTCCGCGAGGACCTCCGGGCCCGGCTGGCGGCCGCGCTCGCCGCCGACGACCGGGCCGCCCAGGTCCGACTCGCCGGCGAAGTGGTGGCCGCCTTCGGCCGGTACGGCACCGGCGGCACCTCCGGCACGCCCGGGACGAACGGCTGGTCCGCCTACCAGGCACTCGGCCGCCTCGCGCCCGAGACCCTGCTGGCCCGCATCCTCGCGGCACTGCGCGCCGGCACCCGCACCACCGACGGCTCCGGCCCGGACGGCGCGGACCTCGCCGACCGGCTCCTCCCCGACGAGATCCGCCGCCGCATCCAGGGGTTCCGCGCGATGGTCGCCACCGAGGCGCGCCGCCGGGCGGCCGAGCTGCGCGGCACCGAGCAGGTCGCCGCACGGGCCGTCGCCCCCACCGCCGACCGGATCGACTTCCTCGCCGCCGGCCGCGACCAGCTCGCCGAACTCCGGCGCACCGTCCACCCCCTGGCCCGGAAGCTGGCCACCAGGCTGGCCGCGCGCCGCCGCCGGGCCGCGCGCGGCCGCATCGACCTGCGCCGCACGCTACGCCGTTCGCTCTCCACCGGCGGGGTCCCGCTACGCCCGGCGTACCGGCTTCGGCGGCCGGCCCGGCCGGAGCTGGTGCTGCTCTGCGACGTCTCCGGATCGGTGGCGGGCTTCGCCGACTTCACCATGCTGCTCGTCCAGGCGATGCGCGACCAGTTCAGCAAGGTCCGGGTGTTCGCCTTCGTCAACCGCACCGCCGAGGTGACCGGCCTGCTCACCCGGGGCGGCGCCGATCCGGCCGGGCTGGCACGACGGATCCTCACCGAGGCCAGGGTGACGGGCTACCACGGCAACAGCGACTACGGCTCGGCGCTCGGCGAGTTCGCCGAGCACCACCTGGACGCCGTCGGCCCGCGGACCAGCGTGCTCGTTCTCGGTGACGCCCGGAACAACCACCGCGACCCCAACCTCCCCGCCCTCCGCCTGATCGCCGGACGGGCCCGCCGCGTCTACTGGCTCAACCCCGAGCAGCCCTCCCTCTGGGGCACCGGCGACTCCGCCGCCCCCGCCTACGCCGGCGTCGTGGAGATGCACTCCTGCCGCAACGCCCGCCGGCTGGGCGACTTCATCGCCCGGCTGTTGCCGGTCTGACGGGCCTTCGGCGCGACGCCCGGGGGCGCCCTCCCCGGCCCCCGGCCGTCGCGGGCGTCCCTGGCGTCGCGGGCGTCCCTGGCGTCGCGGCCGTCCTCAGCCGTCGAGATGACGGAGGAAGTCGAGCAGCGCCTCGGTGACCTCGGCCGGCCGCTCCTGCTGGGTCCAGTGCCCGGCGCCCGCGAGTGTGACGCGACGGTGCAGCTTCGGCACCATGGTGTCCAGCAGCCTGCGCAGCGCCTCCTCGGGGATCATCGCCGACACCAGGTCGCGGTCGCCGGCCACGTAGAGGGCCGGCACCTCGACCACGCGGCCGACGAGTCCGGCGAGCAGTTCGTTGTTGCGGTCGATGTTGCGGTACCAGTTGAGGCCGCCGGTGAAGGCGTGCTCGCCGTGTTCCGCGTAGTCGGCGACGAACGCCTCGATGTCCGCCTCGGAGAGCCAGTCGGGCAGCTTCTCCGGCTCGGGGACGGTGTCGCGGAACGTCCGGCCCCCGGGCACCGTCCAGATCTCCGGCCGTTCGGAGCCGGGGCGGTCGCCGGAGCCGCCGAAGAGCATGCGGCGGAAGGTGGAGTGCAGGTCCTCCGCGAGTTCCGCGTCGGCGACCCCGGGGCGCTGGAAGTAGATCTGGTAGAAGCCCTCGCCGTACAGCTCACGGGCCTGCGCCAGCGGCGGCGGGCCGAAGGTCGGGAGCGGCGGCACGCTCAGCCCGGCCACCCCGCGCACCAGGTCGGGGCGCAGCGCGGCGGCGGTCCAGGCGACGGGAGCCCCCCAGTCGTGGCCGACCAGGACGGCGCGCTCCTCGCCGAGGGCGCCGATCAGGGCGCTGACGTCACCGACCAGGTGGAGCAGGGTGTAGGCGTCGACGGACGCGGGCTGCTCGCTGCGGGCGTATCCGCGCTGGTCGACGGCGACCACGCGGTAGCCGGCCCCGGCGAGCGGGGCGAACTGGTGCCGCCAGGAGTACCAGCTCTCCGGGAACCCGTGCAGCAGCAGGACGAGCGGCCCCTCCCCCTGCTCCGCGATGTGCAGCCGGACTCCGTTCACCTCGACATGGCGGTGTGCGATCTTCCCGTACGCCTGCAGGGTCATGCGGCCCTCCCTGGTCGCGGCTCGTCAGCGGGTCGGACGGACGGCGTCCGACCGTTCGTTCCCACCCTGCCCAGCGCGGCACCGCGGGAATCCCCGGCCCCGCCCGCCGGACCGGGACCAGCCGGCGCCCGGTCGGGGGCTGGGCCGGTCGGGCAAGGCCCGTTCGGCCCGGGGCCGTTCGAGCCAGGCCAGGCCCGGCCCGGTTCGGCCCGGTTCGGAACTCAGCCGCCGGCGGCCCGGGCCGCCGTCTCCCGGGCATCCGCCAGGTCCTCCGGCGTCGGCGCGTCGTCCTGGGTGAACCGGTGCCGCCAGTAGCCGCTGAACTCGATCGACGCCTTGGGGACGCCGCGCGCGTCGACCAGGTGACGGCGCAGCGTGCGGACCGCCGTCGCCTCGCCCGCCAGCCAGGCGAACGGCGTGCCGGCGGGCAGCCCCGCGGCGCTCACCGCCTCCGTCAGCGGCCGCCCGGGCGCGCGCCCGTCACGGTGGAGCCAGTGCACGGTCACCCCGGCCGGGGCGGGCAGCGGCTGCTCCTCCGCCCGGTCGGCGACCTCGGCGAACACCACCGTCTCCGTGTCGGCCGGCAGCGCCTCCAGCAGGGTGGCGATCGCGGGCAGCGCGGTCTCGTCGCCCGCCAGCAGCACCCAGTCGGCCGTCCCGGCCGCGGAGGCGAGCGGCACCGGCCGGGCGTAGGCCTCCGACGGGCCGACCATGCCGAGCCGGTCCCCCGGGCGGGCCCGCCCGGCCCAGGCGCTCGCCGGCCCGGCGTCCCCGTGCAGGACGAAGTCGATCTCCAGCAGCCGGGTGCCGGCGCGCCGGCGGCGCACGGTGAAGCTGCGCATCCACGGCCGTTCCGCCTCCGGGATCGCCAGGTAGGCCTGGTACCAGCCCATGACGTCGTCGTTCCCCGCCGGCAGGACGGGGGCGGACCGGCCGGAGCGGGGGAAGCAGAGTTTGACCTGCTGGTCCGCCGTGCGGCCGACACCCGCGTCGAGCTCCTCGGCCTCGAAGACGATCCGGGCCGTCCGCGGCGTGACCCGCTCGACGTCGGTGACCTGGATGAATGTGACGGGAAGGGTCACGGTCCGACCTCCGGGTTCCGGTGCTGCACTGATACCTTATGGCGTAAAGAGTTGCTCGGGCCAGGTTAGCTTATGCCATAAGGAGTTGTGGTCGTGACCGTCTTCGCCGGACAGGGCGACGCCCACCGATCGATGTCCCTGCTCTGGCGCGCCCAGGACGCGCCGCGCACGGGCCGCAGCGGCCCCAAACCCGGACTGAGCGTGGACGCGATCGTCGCCGCCGGAATCGCCGTGGCCGACACCGACGGCATGGCCGCACTCTCCATGCGCGCGGTCGGCGAGCGCCTCGGCCGCACCGCCATGGCGCTCTACACCTACGTCCCGGGCAAGGCCGAGCTCCTCGACCTGATGCACGACCGCGTCCTCGCCGAGCTGCCCGCCGACCACGACCTCACCCGCGGCTGGCGCCCCGCCGTCACCACCTGGGCCGAGGAGGCCCTCGCCTGCTACCTCCGCCACCCCTGGGTGCTTCAGATCTCCGAGGCCCGCCCGGTCCTCGGCCCTGCCGAACTCGGCGCCATGGAGGCCCTGTTGCGAGCCCTCCGGCCCGCCTCCCTCGACTCCCGACAGCTACGCGGCGCGGTCGCCGCACTCTGGCAGTTCGTCCGCGGCAGCGCCCGGGTCGCGACCGACGCCCGGGCCGCCGCCACCGCCACCGGCGTGCCCGACGAACAGTGGTGGCAGGACCGGTCCGCCGAACTCGCCGGCCTCGCACCCGACTTCGCCGACCGCTTCCCCCTCCTCACCGCCCTCCAGCAGGCCGACACCCCCGAGCCGGCGGACGGCGACCCCACCCCGGACCGCACCCGCGAGGCGTTCCGCACCGGCCTCGACCTGCTCCTCGACGGCATCGCGGCGGCTGCCGCCGCCGCCGACTGAAGCCGTTCGCGGGAGGGCGCTGCCGGGCGGGCGCCGCCGGGCCCGCACCCCCGCCCCGACCCGGCGGGGCGAACGCGACGTGGCCGGGCCCGGGCTGCGCGGTGCAGCCCGGGCCCGGCCCACAAGTACGTCACGCCCGACGCGTCTCCGGCCCGGGTGGCCCGGGTGGCCCGGTCGGGGAGAAGGGCGGGACGGTGGCGGTCGGCGTCAGTTGTTGCCCCCGCCGCCGTTGTTGCCGCCTCCGTTGTTACCGCCCCCGCCGCCCGCGGGGGGCGGAACGATCAGGTTGAGCAGACCGCCCAGGATGTCATGATCATATTTACACCTCATTCGTTGAGATCCCCGCTCGATAGTGCGAGGCCGAGTGCGCCACCGACGCCAGGCAGGGCCGCCGGAGCGGGCGTCCACGAACGAGGTTCACTCCCGTCGCCCGACGGCGACGAAGGGCCGTCCGTCAGTCCTCGCGCCCCGCGCCGTCCAGGTAGGCGGCGCAACCCGCGAGGAGACCGCCCAGCACGATCATGCCCAGGTAGCCCGCCGTCTCGTGGCCGGCGGGGACCAGGTACCGCACGAAACCGAAGACGCGCAGGCCCCACAGATGGTCCGAGACGAGACCGCTGATGCCGCCGACAACGAGGACGAAGCTCACGAATCCGAGCAGGTTCTTCATGCCCGAGACGCTAGAGCGCCCGGCCGTCACCCGAATCCGACTTTCGGAGCGGCCGGCCGCCACCAAAGTCGCGCACACGAACGAGCACCGCCCGGAACACCTCACGGAACAGTGCCCCGGAGAGCACCGGCGCGGCGACGAGCGCCGGAGCTGCGGCCAGCACGAAGCAGAGGGGCAACGGAAGCTGACCGACCGCCAGGCCGACGGTCGCGGCGCCACCGGCCGAACCGGCGTTGAACGCGGTGTTCACCCAGGCGCCGGCCCGGGTGCGGGCGTCGGGCGCGACGGCCTCGTCCGCCACCAGGTAGGCCGTGGTGACGGTGGGTGAGACGAAGAGCCCCGCGAGCGCGACGGCGGCACCGAGCAGGGGAAGGCTCGGTGCGAGCCCCGCCGCGGCGAGCACCACCCCGAGGCCTGCGGTCAGCAGCGGCAGCCGGGCCGCGTTCGGCAGCGGCCGGTCGAGGGCGCCCAGCGCGAGGCCGCCGACGGCGCTGCCCGCCGAGAGTGCGGCCAGCACCCACCCGACCGCCTCCGGTCGGCCGTGCTGCTCGGCGAAGGCGACCACCATCAGATCGAGGGCGCCGAGCGCGAGGCCGGTCGCCGCGGCCGCGAGCACCGCGCGGTGCAGCAGTCCCCGGCCGCCCGGCCGGCCGTCCCGGGGGCCGCCTCCTCCTGCCGCCTCCCCGGCGGCCGCGGGCCCGCCCGACACCGGTACGGGTGCCGCCGGGTCGGGCACCGTCGACAGCGGCACGGCCGACTCCGGTACCGCCGGCTCCGGCACGGCCGGCTCCGGCACGGCCTCCACCGCTGCGGGCGGCACCGCCGCGGCCGACACCGGTACGGCCGACACCGGTACGGCCCGCGCAGCCGGAGCGGCGACCAGCAGCAGCGTCCCGGTGAGCACCAGCCCCGCCCCCACCGCCACGGCACCGCTCGGGCCGGTGACCGGGAGCAGCAGGCCGACCAGCAGCGGTCCGCTGACGAAGAGCAACTCCTCCGCGACCCCGTCCAGGCTGTAGGCGCGGCGGAGCAGCGCCGGGTCGGGCAGCAGCCGCCGCCAGAGCGTCCGCATGACCGGCCCGAGCGGCGGGGTGCAGGCCCCGGCGGCGACCACCAGGGTGCCGACGGTCAGCGGCCCCGCCCCCGGCCGCGCGGTGGCAGCGGCCACGGCGAGGAGCAGCACGGCGTACAGGCCGGCCATCGGCGGCAGGGCGCGCCGGGGGCCGTACCGGTCGACCAGGCCCGCCCGGGCCGGCGAGAGGAGGACGCTGGCCAGCGCGAACAGCGCCATGGCCGCACCGGCCGCCGGGTACGAGCCGGTGGTGTCCCGGACGGCGAGCAGCAGCGCCAGCGGGACCGTCCCGTAGGAGAGACGGCCGAGCAGCGCGGCGGCGAAGGTGCGGCGGGCGTGCGGGGCGCCGAGCACGGCGCGGTAGGAGGGGCGGCCGGACGGGGTGCGCGCGGGCGCGGGGGAAGACGTGGGCACGGTGGACGTTCCTCAAGGGGACCGGGCGGGGCGCGACGGCCCTCGGCCCGGGATGCGTACGGGGACACCGGAGCGCCGCGCCGGCTGGTGGGCGCGGTCGCGGCGGGTCGGTCACGCACGAGGAGCGAACATGGTCCAGAACCGTACCAGCCCCGCCGGGGGACGGCTGCTCCCGGGCACCACGGCGGGTGCGCGGGCGGCCCCGACGCGTCCGGGGCCGGGGCCCGGACGGAGCAGCGGGCAGGGCGGGGCGGCGAGCCCCCGGGTACGTTCGCGGTGTGCAGCAGAGGTCACTCCACGTCAGCAGACGTGCCCGCGCCGGGAGACCGGCAGCGGCGGGCGCCGTCGCCGCGCTGGTCCTCGCCGCCGGTTCGACGGCCGGGGCGCCCAGCGCCTTCGCGGCGTCCGCGGCGGCGCCCACCACGGCGACGCCCGCCCCGTCCGCGCGCCCGACCACGACGGCGCGCCCGACCGCGACGGCGCGCACCACGTCACCCGCCACGGCTTCGCCCACCGGGTCGGCTCGCAGCACCACCACGGCGCGCCCGACGTCACCCGCCACGGCAATACCCACGCGTACGGCCGCCGGCGGGCCCACGGCGCCCGCCGCGCCCGCACCGTCCACCGCCCCGGCACCGTCCACCCCACCAGCGGCACCCACCCCACCGGCGGCACCCACCGCGTCAGCGGCACCCGTCGCGCCGACCGCGCCCGTGCCGCGCACCGCCCCGGCCTCACCCACCGCCCCGGCCTCCGTCACCGCCCCGGCCTCTGTCACCGGAGTGCCCGCGGCGCCCGGAGCCGGTGCCGCGCAGGACGCGGCGGCCGTGGTCGGCGGTGAGCGGCTGGGCCGCACGGCCGTCCAGGTCGCCCCCCGTACCGGTGCGCCCGCGCTGCCCGCCGAGCTGACCGGGCGGTCGTGGCTGGTCGCCGACGCGGCCACCGGCGAGGTGCTCGCGGCCCGCAACGCGCACCTCCCGCTGCCGCCCGCCAGCACGCTCAAGATGCTCTTCGCCAACACCGTGCTGCCCAGGTTCGACCGTTCCCTGGAGCACCGGGTCACGCCGGCCGAGCTGGCGGAGCTCGGTGCGGGCAGCAGCCTGGTCGGGATCAAGGAGAACCTGCCGTACCGGGTCGAGGACCTCTGGCGGGGCGTCTTCCTCGCCTCCGGCAACGACGCCGTCCACGTGCTCGCCCACATGAACGGTGGGATCGCCAGGACCGTCGCCCAGATGCAGGACCGGGCCGCCGCCCTCCAGGCCCGCGACACCCGGGTCGTCTCGCCGGACGGCTACGACCAGGACGGGCAGGTCTCCTCGGCGTACGACCTCACGCTCTTCGCACGGGCCGGGCTGCGCAATCCCGACTTCCGCGCGTACTGCTCGACCCGCACCGCCCGCTTCCCCGGCGGGGTCGACAAGGCGACCGGCCGGCGCAGCTCCTTCGACATCGCCAACACCGACCGCCTGCTCGGCAAGTACCCCGGTCTGATCGGGGTGAAGAACGGCTACACCACCAACGCCGGTGCCACCTTCACCGGTGCCGCCGAACGCGGCGGGCGGACCCTCCTCGTGACGGTGATGCACCCGGAGCAGCAGAGCAAGGTGTACGACGAGGCGGCGGCGCTGCTGGACTGGGGGTTCGCGGCGGCGGGCAAGGTCGAGCCGGTCGGCCACCTCGTGGAGGAGGTGGGAGGCTCCTCCCCCGCCGAGGCCGGCGAGGCCTCCGGCGCCGCCGAGGCGCCCGCCACCGGCGTGCTGCCGCAGGCCATCCGGCAGGCCGACCACGCGCTGGGGCCGGCCGGGTGGACCGCCGTCACGCTGGGCGGGGTGCTGGCGCTCTGGGGGGCGGCCCGGGTCCGGTCCCGGCGGCGTCTGCACCCGAGGGCCGCCGCGGGCGCGTCGGTGTCGTCCCCGGTCCCGACGCCGACGGCGTTCGCCGAGCACCCCGGACACGACCGGTGGACCGCGTTCCCCCGCCCGGACGCGCCCGCGTACCCCGGCGCTCCCGGCGCCCCCGTCATCCCCTTGCCTCCGGGCACGCCCGCCCGCCCGCTCCTGCCTCCCCTGATCCCACCCGCCGTCACCCTGCCGGGCCGCTCGGCCCGCGCGGGCGCCACGGCGGTGGGAGGGAGGGCCTCCGGCGCGACGGCGGTCGGCGGCCGCGGGCGTCGCCGGCTCGCCCGCCGGGCCCGGGGGCTGGCCGTGTCGGCCCGGGTCCGGTTCGCCTCGGCCCGGAGCCGGCACTCGCCCTGACGCCGGCCCGGCGTCGGGCTCGACCCGGCGGTGGAGGCCGAGGTCCGCGGTGGCCGGCAGGCCGAGGACCCAAGGCGGCCGGGGGCCGAGCACGGCGGGTGGCCGCCTCCGGCAGCGGCGCTCCGGCCCCGCCGGACGGGGCCGGGTCCTCCGAACGGCCGAACGGCCGAACGACCGAACGGACCGGTCCGGCCCGCCCGGCCCCCGCGCGTCCGAGCCGCAGGACCGGATCGGGCGGGCCGCCCGGCGGCAACGGCACCGTCGCGGGCGGAGGGCCGCCGGTCCGGCCGTGCCCCGCCTCGCCCGGCCACCCGAGCCGGCCACCCGCGCCCGCACCCCCGGCCGCACCCCCGGCCGCACCCCGACCGACGCCCCACCGACGCCCGACCGACGCCCCACCGGATCGAACGCACGACCGACATGCGGCTCCCCTCGCCCGGTGTTCTGATGGCCCAGAGCCCGGCCCGGCCCGGCACCGCCCCGTCCGGCGGGGCGCGAAGAACGGAGCGACGGATGACCGACCTGCCCTTCGACGACACCACCGACTTCGAGAACGCCGACCGGGGCTTCCTCGGCGCCCTGTCCCCGGGCGTGGTCAAGGCCGCCGACGGCCGGGTGGTCTGGGACGGCGACGCCTACGACTTCCTCCGGGCCGACTGCCCGGACACCGTCCACCCGAGCCTCTGGCGGCAGTCCCAGCTGACCGCCCGACAGGGCCTCTACCAGGTCACCGACCGCGTCTACCAGGTACGCGGGCTGGACCTCTCCAACATGACGCTGATCGAGGGCGAGCGCGGGGTCGTCGTGATCGACCCACTGATCTCCGCCGAGACGGCCGCCGCCGCCCTCGCGCTCTACCGCACGCACCGGGGCGACCGCCCGGTCACCGGCCTGGTCTACACCCACTCGCACGGCGACCACTTCGGCGGCGCGCGCGGCGTCCTGCCGCACGGCACCGAGGAGGGCGTGCCGGTGATCGCACCGCACGGCTTCCTGGAGCACGCGGTCAGCGAGAACGTCTACGCGGGCAACGCGATGGTCCGCCGGGCCGGCTACATGTACGGCGACCACCTGCCGCGCGGTCCGGAGGGACAGGTCGGCATCGGCCTCGGCACGGCGACGTCCACCGGCACCATCACGCTCGTCCCGCCGACCGTCGACATCACCCGGACCGGCCAGGAGGAGACCGTCGACGGCGTGCGGATCGTCTTCCAGCTGACGCCCGGCACCGAGGCGCCGGCCGAGATGAACTTCCTCTTCCCCGAGCTGCGCGCGCTCTGCCTCGCCGAGAACGCCACCCACAACCTGCACAACGTCCTGACCCTGCGCGGCGCCGTGGTCCGCGACGCCCGCATCTGGGCCAGGTACCTGGACGAGGCGATCGAGTACTTCCACGGACAGTACGACGTCGCCTTCGCCTCGCACCACTGGCCCACCTGGGGCCACGACGACGTGGTCGACTTCCTCTCCCGGCAACGCGACCTCTACGCCTACCTGCACGACCAGACGCTGCGCCGGCTCAACGACGGCCTGACCGGTCCCGAGATCGCCGAGGAGCTCCGGCTGCCGCCCGCCCTGGAACGCAGCTGGCACGCCCGCGGCTACTACGGTTCGCTCAGCCACAACGTCAAGGCGGTCTACCAGCGCTACCTGGGCTGGTACGACGGCAACCCGGCGCACCTGTGGGAGCACCCGCCGGTCGAACTGGCCAAGCGCTACGTCGAGGTTGCGGGCGGCGCGGCCGTCGCGCTCGCCAAGGCCCGCGGCTACGCCGAGGCCGGGGACCACCGGTTCGCGGCCACGCTGCTCAACCACATCGTCTTCGCCGAGCCGGACGCCACCGCGGCCAGGGAGGAACTGGCGGCCGTCTACACCGTGCTCGGGCACGGCGCCGAGAACGCCACCTGGCGGAACTTCTACCTCACCGCCGCGCTCGAACTGCGCTCGGGAGCCGGCCGCGCGCCCTTCGACGTGACCAACCCCGAGATGGTGTCGGCGCTCACCGTGGAGATGCTGATCGACTCGGTGGCCCTGCGGATCGACGGCCCGCGCGCGTGGGACGAGCGGCTCACCGTGGACCTGGTGCTCACCGACGAGCAGCGCCGCTACCGCCTGACCCTGCAGAACGGCGCGCTCACCCACCGCGCCGCACAGCTCGACCGGGCGCCGAGGACACCCGCCGGGCTCACCCTCACCCTCACCAAGCCGCAGCTGCTCGGTGTGCTGGCGGGGCGGGAGCCGGACGGGATCACCGCGGAGGGCGACCCGGCGCTGATCGGCCGGCTGCTCGGACTGACCACCCGGCCGGACCAGGGGTTCCCGATCGTCACGCCCTGAGCGCGGCGCGGACGGGAGGCGGCACCCGCCCCGGCGCCCCGGCCGGCCCCGGCGCCGCCTCCCGTCCCCGACCGGCCCCGGTCGGCCCCGGTCGGCCACCCGGCCGTCACCGCCTCGACGCGAGTCCCAGCTGGTCGGCGCCCTAGAATTCCCGCCATGAGCGCCCCCACCCCGCAGTCCGGCCCGAACGACCCGCAGGACCCGGCTGCCCCGCAGGAGCCGTCCGGCCCGCAGGACCAGGCCACCCCTCAGGACCAGGCCACCCCTGAGGACCAGGCCACCCCTGAGGAGCCGACTGCCCCGCAGGAGCCGTCCGAGCGGAAGCAGCAGCGGCTCGAACGCCTGGTCGGCCTCTCCGCCGGGAGCTACCTCCTGGTCACCACGTACAAGAAGGACGGCACCACCGTGGCGACCCCGGTCTGGGTGGTGCGGGACGGCGAGGCGCTCGGCGTCTGGACCGTCACGGACTCCTGGAAGGTCAAGCGGATCCGCAACCGCGCCGACGTCCTGGTCGGCCCCTGCGACGTGCGCGGCAACCCGACCGGCGAGCAGTACCCGGCCACCGCCGAGATCCTCGGCCCCGAGCGCACCGCCGCCTACCGGACGCTGCTGCGGCAGAAGTACGGCCTGCTCGGTGTCGTCACCGTGCTCGGGAGCCGGCTGCGGCGCGGCGAGCGCGGCACGGTCGGCATCCGGATCACGCTCGCCGACTGACGGAGACGGGCCCCCGCGGGCGCCGGCGCACCCCGACCGGCACGGTCCCGGCCGGTACTCCACCGGCCGCCACCCCTCCGTTCCTCCGCCCCCTACGCCCCTCCACCCTCTCGACCCCTTCCACCCCCCTCCGCTCCACCCGCCCCACCCGCCACGGGCCGCTCTCCCCGCACCTCCTGACACCCCGGCCGGGCCGGGGACGCACACGGACGATCCGTCGGGCGCAGGACGGCCGAACTGTTCTCCCCCCGTACGTCTGGCCGTTCGCCGCAGCGCGCGGTATGGCACGGGTGACGCTGCTAGAACACACAGCGCCCGACCATCAACCGCTCGCTCGTCAGGAGGACGCCCATGCGGCGAACCGATCGAGTCCGGCTCCGCGCACTGGCGGTGGCATCCGCCGCCGCCGTCGTGGGAGCGCTCCTCGCGCTTCCGGCCGGCACCGCGCAGGCGGTGTCCGCGGACATCGTGATCAGCCAGGTGTACGGCGGTGGCGGCAACTCCGGCGCCCAGTACGCCAACGACTACATCGAGCTGTACAACCGGGGCTCCGCACCGGTCTCCGTCACCGGCTGGACCGTCCAGTACGCCTCGGCGGCCGGGTCCTCGTGGGCGAGGACCACGCTGACGGGCACCATCGCCCCCGGGAAGTACTTCCTCGTCCAGGAGGCGGCGGGGGCCGGCGCCGGGGCCGCCCTGCCGACGCCGGACGCGACCGGCACGCTGGCCCTGAGCGCCACCACCGGCAAGGTCGCGCTGGTCACCAACGGCACCGCGCTGACCTGTTCCTCGGGCTGCGCCACCCAGCCGGGCGTGAAGGACTTCGTCGGCTACGGGTCGAGCGCCAGTTCCGCCGAGGGCTCGCCGACCGGCAACCTCGCCAACACCACCGCCGCGCTGCGGGCCGGCGGCGGCGCCACCGACACCGACAGCAACGCGGCCGACTTCGCCGTCACCGCGCCCGCCCCGCGCAACTCCTCCTCCGGCGGCGGCACCGGCGGCACCCGGATACGCGACGTCCAGGGCGCCGCCCGCACCTCCCCGAAGGCCGGACAGACGGTCGGCGCCGTGCCCGGCGTCGTCACCGCGGCCGGCCCGAGCGGCTTCTGGTTCCAGGACCCGCAGCCCGACGCCGACCCGGCCACCAGCGAGGCCGTCTACGTCTACACGGCCGGCGCGCCGGGCGTCGCCGTCGGCGACTCGGTGACGGTCGGCGGCACGGTGAGCGAGTTCCGCCCGGGCGGCACCGGGGGCACCACCAACCTCACCGTCACCGAACTGACCGCGCCGAGCGTCACCGTCCTCGCCCACAACACGGCGCTGCCCGCCGCCACCCTGGTCGGCGCCGGTGGCCGGGTGCCGCCGGCCGCGGTGATCTCCAGCGTCACGACCGGCAACGCCGAGACGGCGGGCGGCTTCCAGCCGGCCACCGACGGCCTCGACTTCTGGGAGTCGCTGGAGGGCATGCGGGTCAGGCTCGACAACGCCGCCGTGGTCGGCCCGACCAGCTCGTTCGGCGAGGTCCCGGTCGTCCCGCAGGGCTCCACCACCCGCACCAACCGGGGCGGCATCCTCCTCCAGGCCGCCGACGGCAACCCCGAGCGGGTCATCCTCGACGACGTGCTCGCCCCCTCACCGAGCGCCAAGGTCGGCGACACCCTCTCCGGCTCCACCGTCGGCGTCCTCGACTACTCCTTCGGCAACTTCAAGCTGCTGGCCACCGCGACCCCGACGGTCGCCCCCGGCGGGCTCACCGCGGAGACCACCGCCGCACCGGCCGCCGGCGAGCTGGCCGCGGCGACCTTCAACGTCGAGAACCTCTCCCCGAACGACCCGCAGAGCAAGTTCGACGGCCTCGCCGCGGCCGTCGTCGCCAACCTCCGCTCGCCCGACCTGGTCGCCCTGGAGGAGATCCAGGACAACAACGGCGCCACCGACAACGGCACCGTCGCCGCCGACCAGACCCTCGCCCGGCTGACCGCCGCCATCTCCGCGGCGGGCGGCCCGTCCTACTCCTACCGCCAGATCAACCCGGTGAACGACCAGGACGGCGGCGAGCCCGGCGGCAACATCCGCCAGGTGTTCCTCTACCGCACCGACCGGGGCCTGAGCTTCACCGACCGCCCGGGGGCCGGCTCCACCACCGCCAACTCCGTGGTGAACGGCGGCGGCGTCCCCTCCCTCGCCTACTCCCCCGGCCGGATCGACCCGGGCAACCCGGCCTTCAACGCCAGCCGCAAGCCGCTGGCCGGCGAGTTCCGCTGGAACGGCCGCCCCGTCTTCGTGATCGCCAACCACTTCAACTCCAAGGGCGGCGACCAGCCCCTCTTCGGCCGCTACCAGCAGCCGACCCGGCCGTCCGAGACCCAGCGGCACGCCCAGGCCACCGTGGTGAAGTCCTTCACCGACCAGCTCCTCGCCGTCGACCCCGACGCCTCGGTGATCGTCCTCGGCGACCTCAACGACTTCGAGTTCTCCCAGACCGCCGACCTCCTCACCGCGGGCGGCTCCCTGGTCGACCTCCCCCGCACCCTCCCGACCGCCGAGCGCTACACCTACGTCTACGAGGGCAACTCCCAGGTGCTCGACCACATCCTGGTCTCCCCCTACCTCGCCGCCAGGCCCTACGGCTACGACATCGTCCACCTCAACAGCGAGTTCCCCACCCAGCTCAGCGACCACGACCCCCAGGTCGTCCGCATCCCCCTGCCCTGACCCTCCCCGCCCTCCCACTGCCCGCCGCCCCCGCTGCCCCCGCTGCCCCCGCTGCCCCGGCACCGCGCCATGGTGCCGGGGCAGCGGCGTGCGCGCGGGCGCCCGCGGTGCCCGGGCGGCCGACGAAGGGGTGTGATCCCGGTCGATTAGGGGTGTACGGGAACTGATCGGGCCGGGGGGACGACTGGTGGGGGGTGAGTGGGATGTCGCCGGGTAGCCGGCCGTTGAGTGTGCTGGCGGGGTTCGCCCTGCTGCTGGTGGTGGTGTTCGTGGTGGCCTTCGCCGTGGGGCGGGGGGCCGGGCCCGTGACGCCCGGGCTGACGCCCGGCGGGGGCGGGGGCGGCAAGCCCGGGATGGGGCACGACATGGGAGCGGGCCGGTGAAGGCCGTGGTGGAGAGCGCCGGGAGCGGGGACACCGGCGCGCCGGTGAGCACCGACCTGGCCGTCGGCGGGATGACCTGCGCGGCCTGCGTGAGCCGCGTGGAGAAGCGGCTGGCCCGGATCGAGGGGGTGACCGCCGGGGTCAACCTGGCCACCGGGCGGGCGCGGGTGCTGCACCCGGCCGGGGTCGGTGTCGAGGAGTTGGTGGCGGCGGTCGAACGGGCCGGGTACACGGCCGAGTTGGCGCCGGACGGGCTCTCCGCGGCAGGCCCTGACCCGGACGATTCCGGCGAGCGGTGGCGACTCCTGGTCACGGCGCTGCTGGCCGTGCCGGTCGTGGTGCTGTCGATGGTGCCGTCGCTGCAGTTCGACGCCTGGCAGTGGGTCTGCTCCGTGCTGGCGCTGCCGGTGGTGACCTGGGGATCGGCCGGGTTCCACCGGCGGGCCTGGCAGGGGCTGCGGCACGCGGCGGCGACCATGGACACCCTGGTGAGCCTCGGCGTGGTGGCGTCGTTCGGCTGGTCCGCGTACGCGCTGCTGTTCGGCGGGGCGGGCGAGATCGGCATGCGGATGCCGTTCTCGCTGACCGCGGACGGCGGCGGCACCGCGCACGTCTACCTGGAGGCGGCCGTCGGGGTGCCGCTGTTCGTGCTGGCCGGGCGGCTGCTGGAGGGGCGGGTGCGGCGGCGTACCGGTTCGGCGCTTCGGGCGCTGGCGGAGCTGGGCGCCAAGGAGGTCTGCGTCCGCGACCCGGAGACCGGTGAGGAGCAGCTGCTGCCGATCGAACAGCTGCTCCCCGGCCGGGAGTTCGTGGTCCGGCCGGGCGAACGGGTGGCCACCGACGGCGTGGTGGTGGAGGGCAGCTCGGCGCTGGACCTGAGCCTGCTGACCGGCGAGTCGGTGCCGGTGGAGGTCGGCCCGGGCGACGTGGTGGCGGGTGCCACCGTGAACGTCGGCGGCGCCCTGGTGGTGCGGGCGACGGCGGTCGGCGCGGACACCCAACTCGCCCGGATCACCGCCCTGGTGGCCGACGCGCAGGCCGGGAAGGCGCGGGCCCAGCGGCTGGCGGACACGGTCGCCGGGGTGTTCGTCCCGTGCGTGCTGACGGTGGCGGTCTGCGTACTGGGGTTCTGGCTCGGCGCCGGGGCCGACCCGCAGGCGGCGGTGACGGCGGCGGTCGCCGTCCTCGTCGTGGCCTGCCCGTGCGCGCTGGGCCTGGCCACACCGACCGCGCTGCTGGCCGCGACCGGCCGGGGCGCCGAACTGGGCGTGCTGGTGCGCGGCCCGGAGGTGCTGGAGAGCCTGCGGCGGATCGACACCGTGGTGCTGGACAAGACGGGGACACTGACCACCGGCCGGATGGAGCTCGCGGCAGTGGCCGTGGCCCCGGACGCGGGGGTCGACGAGGACCAGGTGCTCCGGCTCGCAGGAGCCGTCGAGCACCGGTCGGAGCACCCGATCGGCAGGGCTGTCGTGGGGGCGGCCCGCGAGCGGTGTGGCTCCGAACCCCTCCCGGCGGTGGCCGACTTCACGGCCACCGCCGGAGTGGGGGTGGCCGGCACGGTGAAGGGGCGGCGGGTCCGGGTGGTCCGCCCGGACGACGCGGCGGGCCCGCTGCCGGCCGGCCTGGTGACGGCGCTGGAGGAGGCCGCAGCGGCCGGGCGGACACCGGTGGTCGTGGAGCTGGACGGGCGGGCGGTGGCCGTCCTCGCGGTCGGCGACACACTGCGCTCGGGCAGTTGGCGCGCGCTGCACCGGCTGCGCGGGATGGGCCTGGAACCCGTCCTGCTGACCGGCGACGGCCCCGGTGCGGCCCGTGCGGTGGCGGGCGAACTGGGCATCGAGCGGGTGCACTTCTCGGCCTCGCCGGAGCGCAAGGCCGAGGTGGTGGCCGAGTTGAGGGCCGCCGGACGGACCACGGCGGTGGTCGGCGACGGCGTCAACGACGCGGTCGCGCTCGCCTCCGCGGACCTCGGGGTGGCGCTGGCCTCGGGGAGCGACGCGGCGATCGGCGCGGCCGGGCTGACCCTGGTGCGCGGGGACATCGAGGCGGTGGTGGACGCCGTCCGCCTGGCCCGGCGCACGCTGGGCACGATCCGGGTCAACCTGCTGTGGGCGTTCGGCTACAACGTGGTGCTGATCCCGCTGGCGGCGGTCGGGCTGCTGAACCCGATGCTGGCGGCGGTGGCGATGTCGCTGAGTTCGCTGCTGGTGGTGGGGAACAGCCTGCGGCTGCGGACCTGGCGCCCCGGCCGGGGCGGCTCGGACGCGCGCGGTGGCGCCTCGCCGGGCGGCGGGCGGCGCCCGGCCCGGGCGGGACGCTCGACGCGGGCGGGCGCGGGCACGGGGGCCGCGCGGTGAACGACGGCGCGGTGGACGACGGCGCGGTGAACGAGGACGCGGTGGACGAGGGTGCAGTGAGCGAGGGCGCGGTGCACGGAGGCGCGGTCGTCGAGGGCGCGGTCGTCGAGGGCGCGGCGAGCGTCAGCGCGGCGAGCGGGGCACGGCCACGGTCGCGGCCGGGGCGGGTGTCGGAGCGGCTTGGGCGCGTCCCCGAGCGGCTGAAGGTGGCCGGCCCGCCGGTCGCGGCGGCCGCGGTGGCGCTGGCGCTGCTCTCCGGGTGGACGGCGGTCGGCGGAGCCGGGCGGCCGCAGCCGGTGGAGGCCGGACCGGGCTGGCTGCTGCTGCCGACGACCGGCGGGGCGACGGCGACCGCCGCGTTCTTCACGGTCCGCAACCCCGGCGACATACCGGACGAACTCACCGGAGCCAGTTGGGAGTTCGGCGGCAAGGTGACGCTGAAGCGGCACCTCCACCAAGGGGCCTCCGGCCGGTGGGAGCCGGTCGCCGCGCTGCCCGTACCGGAGCGCGGCGAACTGGTGATGTCGCCGGAGGACGCCGACCTGATGATCACCAACCCGCCGGCGCTCACGGTCGGCCAGTGGGTGGAGTTCACGCTCGCCTTCCGCAACAGCCCCGAGCTGCGGGTGAAGGCGGAGGTCGTCAGGCCGGGCGGGCGGCGCAGCGGCTGAGACCGGAAGGGCGGCGGTCGCCCGCAGCAGGAGCCCGGTGGCCGGGCCGTCCGCATCGAGGGGCGACGGCCCGGCCACCGACCTGCGGGACCGCTCGGCGGCCTTGCGCGGGCAGACGACCGGCGCCTCCCCCGCAGCGGGGCGGTCGGCGTCCCCCGTCGCCGGGACTCGCCGCCCCGGTGCCGCTGCTCACTCCGCCCGCGCCCCCGGCACGGCCGTCGCGTCGAGGACGTCCTCGACCGGCCGGCGCGGTGTGGCCGCCCCGGGCGGGCCGTAGCCGATCCGCATCACCAGCTGGACGTGTCCGGGCCCCTCGGCCGGGTCGCGCAGGCCCCAGCGGAGGTCCGGCCACTCGACGGGCTGGTGCCAGACCGTCAGCCGCACGCCGTGCACGGTGGCCAGCAGCCAGACGCGTTCCAGCGCCTGTCCGGCGCGCAGCCAGTCGGCCGGACCGTCCCCGGGGGTCGTGAGGGTGCACAGCTGGGGCAGCGCCTCGAACCGCTGGGACGGCTGCGGCGGCCCGTCGTGGTACGGCGGCCGGCCGGCGAACTCGCGCATCGGCACCCGTGCGTCGTGGTCCTGCGGGCCCAGCGCGCCGTACGGGATGCCGTCGACGGCCCGGTCCGGCGAGCCGGGCTCGGGGTCGGACCGGAGCCAGGAACGGGTCTCCGCGCGCCGGGCCGGGTCGTGGGCGATCCGGTCCTCGGCCTCGGCGGTGAGCTCCAGCACCTGGCGCACCCCGGCCTCCTCCAGGGCGGCGAACGCCACGCCCTCGTCGCGAGCGGCCGCGACCAGCTCGGCCAGCACCGCCTCGGGCACGTCCCGGTTGATGAACGGCTGACGGCTGGAGTGGCGTTCGGCGATCGCGGGATAGAGGTCGCGCCCGAACGGCCCGGCGGCGGAGGCGACGCCGCGAGCCGGGGCGGCAGGGGCGGCGCCGGGAGCCGCGGGGGCGGCAGGGGCGGCGAGGTCGAGGACGGCCACCAGGTGCGGGTCGGCCGGGTCCGGGAGCAGCCGGACGACCGGCTCGCGGCCCAGTCGGACGGCGGCGACCCGCAGGTTGAACAGGGCCGCTCCGACCGCGACGTACAGCGCGGAGCCGTTGGCGTCGGCGAGCGGGACCGCACGGGCGGGGTCGGCGTGCACCTCGACACCGCACCCGTCCGGGGTCGGGCGGAACCGCCACGGCTGGCTGTTGTGCAGCGAGGGGGCCGCACCGCCGGCGACGGCGAGCGACCGCAGGTCGGCCGGGGTGAGGGCGGACTCGGTCATGGTGATCCTCTCCTTGCCTCGTCGCCTCGTCCCGGCGGAGCCGCCGCGCGGGCGGGACGGCCGGTCGGGACGGCTGCTACTCCGAGCCTGCGCCCGGACGTCGGCCGGACGGCAGGGTCCAACGGCCCGGGTCCACCCGGGCCCGCCCGGACCCGCCGTGCCCCCGCGCCCGCCCGTTCCCACCCGCGCCCGCACGGCGAGCCGCGAACGACGTGATCGGACGAGCGGGCAAACGGACGAGCGGGTAACCGGACGAGCGGGCCGAGCGGGGGCCTCCCCCTGACCGTCGCCGGTCGCGGGCGGGCGCCGCGCCCCGTCAGTCGTGCGGCACCACCGCGACCGGCGCATGGGCGTGGTGCAGCACCGCGTGCGCGACCCGTCCGAGGCGGGGCCCGAAGTCGTGCGGGCGGCGACGGCGGCCGACCACCACCAGTCCGGCCCCGGCCGAGTCCTCCACCAGGGTCCGGGCGGCGCCGAGCCTGACCTGCTCGACGACCTCCGTCTCCGGGTGCCGCTCCCGGTGCGCCGCCAGAGCGGCCGCCAGCGCCTTCTCCTCCCCCGCCTGGAGCTGAGCCATCTCGGTACCGGACGGCAGGAAGCCGACCACCGCGAAGGCGGGCGGGAGGTCCCACCCGTGCACCGCACGGACCCGGGCGCCGCGCAGCTCGGCCTCACGGAAGGCGAAGGCGAGCACCGCGTCGCTGGGCGCGCCCGCGTCCACGCCGACCACCACCTCGGGGAGGGCCGGGGGGAGGGCCCCGGGAACGGCCCGGACGACGGCCTCGGCCTCGGGCGCGTCACCCGTCGGCCGGACGACCACCACCGGCGCGGCCGCCCGGGCGGCGACCGCCATGCTCACCGAACCGACCAGCAGCCCGGCGAAGCCGCCCAGACCGCGCGAGCCGAGAACGAGCAGGCCCGCGTCCTCGGCGGCGGCCACCAGGCCGTCCACGGCGGCGTCGAGCACCACGTCGGTGTGGACGGTCACCCCGGGGTGGCGCTCGCGGACCTCGTCCGCCGTCCCCGCGAGCATCCGCTGGGCGGCGACCGGCAGGTCGTCCGCGTCGGCGAACGCGGCCCGGCCGTCGGTGAGCCACGGCCAGGCGTGCACCAGGCGCAGCGGGGCGCCGCGCCGCCGGGCCTCCTCGGCGGCCCAGTGGGCGGCCGCGGTGCTCTCGGGCGATCCGTCGACTCCGGCCAGAACAGGGGGCGTCATGGGAGGTTCCTCTCCGCGCGTCGTCCCGCTCGCCACCCGCCGGGGTCCGCTTCCGGTCCCCCACAGGTCGGCCACGGGTCCGCTGCGTGCCGCTGGTGCCGTACGGCGGCCGGCCGACTGCCGGACGGCTGCCGGGCGGTACGGTCTGACGCACCGTCCGCCGTCTCCCACCCTGGCCGAGCGGCCGGGCGGCGGGCCAGGGGCCGCAGGGCCCGCGCCGCAGGGCCATAGGTCCCTGGGCAGGGCCGGAAGCACGGCCATGACCACCCCGGGGTGCCGCACGGGTACCGGTGGGCACTAACGTGAATCCGACAATCCGCCCGGTCCGGCGAACCAAGGAACCGACGAACCGACGACCGGTGGCGGAATCGGACCGGGCTGGACAGAACGACGAGGAGGACGCCGGTGAACGGCGCGGAAGGTACGCGGACGGGCACCGGCGGAGACGACGACGCACCCCCGGTGGGCTGCGGCCGGGCCGCCGCCGGTGCCACAGCCCCCGGTGCGCCCGCCGCACCCGGCGCTCCCCAGCGCCCGGCCGGCACCGGCGCCACCGGAATCACCCGTGCCACCGGAGTCGCCGGAACGACCGGAACGACCGGAACGACCGGAACGACCGACGGTGCCGCCGCCCCGGCCCCGGACGCGCCCCGGACGCGCGGCGCCGGCGCACGGATACCGCAGCTGCGCCTGGACGAACTGCTGGAGGAGCTCCAGTGGCGGATCGACGCGGCACGCGGCACCCGCGACCGGGTGCACAGCCTGCTGGAGGCGGTGCTCGCGGTCGGCCGCGAACTGGACCTCGCCCAGGCCCTGCACCGGATCGTCGAGGCCGCCGCCGACCTGGTCGACGCCCGGTACGCGGCGCTCGGCGTGATCGGCGCCGACGGGCACTCGCTGTCCCAGTTCCTGACGGTGGGCCTGACCACGGAGGAGATCGACGCGATCGGCCCGCTGCCGTCCGGACACGGCATCCTCGGGGAGCTGATCCGCGACCCGCGGCCGCTGCGCTGCCCGGTGCTCTCCGACCACCCCGCGTCGGTCGGCTTCCCGCCCAACCACCCGCCGATGCACACCTTCCTGGGGGTGCCGGTACGGGTGCGCGGCGAGGTGTTCGGCAACCTGTACCTCACCGACAAGCGCGGCGGCCTGGACTTCGACGCCGACGACGAGGCGGTCATCTCGACGCTCGCGGTCGCCGCCGGCGTGGCCATCGACAACGCCCGGCTGTACGAGGAGGCCCAGCGCCAGCAGCGCTGGCTGCGGGCGAGCGCCGAGATCACCCGCAGCCTGCTCTCCGGCGCACCGCGGCTGGAGGTCGTGGAGCTGATCGCGCGGCGGGCCCGGGAGATCGCCGGCGCCGAGCTGGCCGACGTCTCGGTGGCGCTCGCCGGGCCGGGCGAGCGCGCGGCCGAGCTGACCGTCGAGGTCGCGCTGGGCGGCCGGCCGCAGGCCCGGCTCGGGGTGACCGTCCCGGTGGACGGCACGCTCTCCGGCGCCGCGTACGCCTCCGGCTCGCCGGTGACCAGCGACGAGCTGGAGCACGACGGACGGTTCCCGGCCGGTCCGGCCGGGCGGTTCACCGGGCTCGGGCCGGCGGTCGCGGTGCCGCTGGGAACCGGCGAGGGGTTCGGGCGCGGTGTGCTGCTGCTCGCGCGGGAGAGCGGGCGGTCGCCCTTCACCGCCGAGGAGACCGGCCCGCTGCTGGGCTTCGCCGACCAGGCCGCGCTCGCCCTGGAGCTGGCCGAACGGCGCCGCGACGCCGAGCAGTTGACGCTGCTCGAAGACCGCGACCGGATCGCCCGGGACCTCCACGACCTGGCCATCCAGCGGCTCTTCGCCACCGGCATGACACTGCAGAGCGCCGGCCGCCTGATCGAGAGCCAGAGCGCGGCGGACCGGGTCAGCCGGGCGGTCGCGGACCTGGACGAGACGATCAAGATCATCCGCTCCACCATCTTCGGCCTGCGCGCCCACAGCGAGCCCGACCGGGGTCTGCGCGCCCGCGCCACCCGCGCCGTCGGCGAGGCCCAGGCCACCCTCGGCTTCGCCCCACGGCTCAGCATGGAGGGCCTGCTCGACACCGACGTGCCGCAGGACCTGGCCGAGCACGTCATGGCCGTCCTCGGCGAGGCTCTCAGCAACGTCGCGCGGCACGCCCGGGCGAGCCGGGTCGAGGTCGCCCTGCGCGCGCTCGGCGGCCGGGTCGAGCTCACCGTCACCGACGACGGCGTGGGCGTCCCCGCCGGGGGCCGGCGCAGCGGCCTGCGCAACCTGGCCGAACGCGCCGAGCGGACCGGCGGCACCTTCGAGCTGCGCCCGGCGGAGAGCGGGGGGACGGCGCTGCACTGGGAGGCCCCGCTGGGGGTATAGGGCGCCGTCCCGACCCCCGGAAGGGCCCCGCGACGGCGGACGGGCCCTGCCCGGGCGGGGCCGCCGTCGGACCGTGCCCGGGCCCTTGGGTACGGGGCCGCCGTCGGGCTCCGTGCTCGGCCGGGCCGCGGTCAGACGGGGTCGGCGGTCAGGTGCCGGCCGACGATCAGTTCCGCACCGATCCGGATCTCCACCCGGCCCGGACCCGGCTCCTGCTCCCGTTCCTGGCCATGCTCGCGCCCGCGCCCCGGCCCGTGCTCCCGCTCCCGCTCCCGCGCCGGGCGGCGGACCTCCGCGCGGCCCAGAACGGTCACGCACCAGCCGGTGCCGTCGGCGCCGTCCACCTCGTCGGCCTCGAACGCGATCACCGCACCGTCCACCGCCCGCGCCAGCTCGGAACCCGCGTCCGCCGACAGCAGCACGCCGCCGCCCGCGTCCATCCGGAACCGCACCGGAAGGACCGCCGGCAGCGCGCCGACCGTGTAGACGACGCGCCCCACCTCGGTGCCGCCCAGCAGTTCCAGTGCCCGGGCCGCGTCGAGATCCCGCGAGCCGCTCGGCCGCGGCCTGCCGGACGGTTCGGCCTGCGCGGCCGGGGCTTCAGGATCGACGTTCATGCGAGCGATGGTCGCTCGCCGGACCCGGGCGGGGCGAGGGCCGATGGTCCCGCCGAGGGTCCCGTCCGGGCCCCGTCGGACGTCCCGGCGACCGTCCCCGTCCGACGTCCCGGCCGCCCCCCACCGCGGGCCCACCGGGCCGGCGGGCGCACACGGATCGCTTTGCCGAAGCAGTCGACGCGCGGGACAATGGTGGTGAACGGGACCATCTGCGCGCGGAAGCACGCCGCAGGGAGGACACGTCATGGCGACCAAGATAATTGACGTCACGTTAGCCACCATGCGCAACGCGGGCCCCGACAGCGTAGCGCCGAAGGGGGCCCTCAACGCCCGGACCGTGCGCGCCGTGGACGACGAGCAGATCTTCGAGTCCGGGAACCTCTACCGGAGACTGTCCGGACAGCCCGTGCACCCGAGCGGGGCGACCCACATCCCGCCGGGCCAGAGCCTCACCTTCAACGTCACTCGGCGGCTCTCGGTCTCCCACTTCGAGGCGGAGACCGCAGGGCACCTCAACCAGATGCTGATATTCAGCAACGACCTCACCGAGGACATCGTGGTGAGCGGAACGCTCCACGCCAACCAGGTGTACCAGGGCAGCTTCAACCGCAAGGTCCGCTTCGACGAGATCGACGGGTTCACCACGGTCTCCTGCGACTACAACGTCATTCTCGGCGGTGACTTCGCCGCCAAGATCATCGTGGTGTACACGGTGAACCTCGTGTCCTCGTCCGGGTAGCCGGACGCGCCGCGCCGGACGCGCCGCGCCGGCGGCCGCGGGGCGGGTTCAGCCGCGCAGCACACCGCCGTGGACGCGCGGGTGGTGGGCCGACTGGGCGGCGGACTGGCGCAGTTCGGTGGCGATCAGCGCGGCCTGCACGCGCCGCTCCACGCCGAGCTTGGCGAGCAGGCGCGAGACGTGGTTCTTCACCGTCTTCTCGGCCAGGTAGAGCCGCTCGCCGATCTGCCGGTTGGTCAGCCCCTCGCCGATGAGTGCCAGCACCTCCTGCTCGCGCGCGGTCAGCTCCGGTCCCCCGGTGGACGGCCGGGCCGGCTCGGCCTCGCTGCGGAGGCGGTTCAGCAGGCGGGTGGCGGCACCCGGGTCGAGCATCGACCGCCCGGAGGCCACGGTCCGGACGGCGGCCACCAGGTCGGTCCCGCTGATCTGCTTCAGCACGTACCCGGAGGCGCCCGCCATGACGGCGTCGAGGAGCGCCTCCTCGTCGTCGAAGGACGTGAGCATCAGGCAGGCCAGGTCGGGCATCCGGGAACGCAGCTCGCGGCAGACGGCCACGCCGTCGCCGTCGCCGAGGCGGACGTCCAGGACGGCGACGTCGGGGCGCAGCGCGGGGACGCGGACCAGGGCCTGCTCGGCGGTGGCGGCCTCGCCGACCACCTCCAGGTCCGGCTCGCAGTCCAGCAGGTCGTGCACGCCGCGGCGCACCACCTCGTGGTCGTCCAGCAGGAACACCCTGACCGGTGCCGGCGTCTCGGTACCGGTCGTCTCGCTCGCCATGTCGCGGCTCCACCTTCTCCACGCCCGGCACACCACACGCCGGGTCCACCGCATCATGCCCCACCGTCCGGCGGCCGCCCAGGGCCGAACGGCCCCATTCCCCGGGGGAGCCGGTGGCCGGCGGCCGCGCGGACCGGCGTCCCCGGCGGGGCCCGCCGCGCCGGGGCCCGGGCCACCGGCTCCCCGAGGGGGCCGGGTCAGGCGCGGCAGCGCAGCATCTCCAGCGGCGGGTTGGCGCGGAGGTCCGCCCAGAAGTCCTCGCCGAACTCACGCACGCCGGCGTCCGAGACGTCGAGCGGCACCCAGGTGAGCTCGCCGAACCCTGCCGCCCGCAGGCACGTCTCGTACACCTCGCGGCGGGGCGGGGTGCTGACGAACGAGATCGGCGGATCGAGGAGCGCGGTGACCCTCACCCGCGGTCCGAGCTCGGATTCCCCGCCCACCGGCTCGCAGAGGAAGCCGTACTTGGCCAGGGACGGACCGTCGAGCCGGAAGTCGGGGCTCTGCATGAAGACGAAGAAGCCGGCCCCGTCCGCGAGGCTGCGGTGGATGTTCCGGCACATCCGCTCGACGGTGGCGATGTCCTCGGCGTAGTTGAACAGTTGGACCGCGGTCGCGACGTCGAAGCGCTCGTCGAAGGTACGCAGTTCGGCGACGTCGCCGACCTCGTACCGCACGCCCAGCGGCTCGCGGACCTCCAGTGCCCGGGCCGCGTCGACCATCACGCCGGAGATGTCGACGCCGAGCACACGGGATGCGCCGCGGCGCTTGAACTCCCGGCTGTAGAAGCCGGTTCCGGAGGCCAGGTCGAGGACCGACCTGCCGCGCACGTCGCCGACGAGGGCGAGGAAGCCGGGCACTTCCGCGTAGCGGGCGAGCGGGAGGGTCTTGAAGCCCTCGAACGCCTCGCCGATCCCGTCGTACAGCTGCGTGTCCATCGTGCCGTCCTTCCGTCTGCCGTGCTGTGCCGTTCCGTTCCGATCCGCGCCGGTTTCCGGGTGCGGTCCGCGGCCCGCGGCCCGCGGCCGTGTGACCGTGCCGCGGACTCCCCTGCCGACAGTCTGCTCCGCCCCGGCCGAGGGCCGTACTGGAAGAACGCACAGCGCACGGGTGCCGGCTGCGGTGCGGTACTGGCCGTTCCGCTCCTGTGCGCGGCCGGGTACCGGGTGCTCCACGGAGACCGGTCCCACGCCCCGTCGGCCCGTGGCCGGGGACCCGGGCCGGAAACCCCTGAGACCCCCGAGCCGCTCGTGCGGCCGTCGGCGCTCGGCGCTCGGCGCTCGGCGGTCGTCCGTGAACTCCCGGGCTGTCGACGCTCGTTGCGGCGGACGAGGCCACACCTTCCCCGGCTCGGCCACCGCGGTCGCCCCGCCGTCCGGCCCCGGACGGCGGGGCGACCGGACCGGACAGTCCCTAGCCCGCCGCGATCGCGGCGAGCAGCCGTTCCGCGGCGCCGAAGGCGATCGCACTGTCGAGCGGGTTGGAGTAGCTACGCGACCAGGTGATCAGTCCGTCCCGGACGCGGGCGAACATCACCATGTCGAACGCGAACCGCTTCCCGGTCGCCAGGACGTGGCCGTGGATGCGGTACTCGACGACGACGAGTTCGGGATCACCCGTCTCGTGGACGGCCACCCGGTCCGCGCTCTCGAACTTCTGCACCGTGGCGCCGCGTTGGAGGTGGAGCCGGAAGGCCTCCCGGCCCGGCTCCTGGTCGGGCACGCCCGGCATCAGGTAGGGCAGCTCGAAGGGGGCGTCCGCGGTGAACAGGTCCGCCGCCGCCTCGTTGGGACCGTCGGCCATCAACCGGACGAAACTCTCCAGGACTTCGCGCGGTGCGGCAGTGGTCATGGGACACCCCTCTCGACACGACCGGGGCGGTTCCCCCGGTGTCGCGCCCGAACATACGGGGCGGCGACTCCGCATTTCAATGTCCGCTCACTGACATCGACTTGATCGACCGTCAGGTGATCCGCGAACGCGCCGGAGCCCGCGCGCCGCAGGGACCGGCAGCGCCTCAGGGGCGGTGCCGCCGGGCGTCGCCGAGGCCGATGAGCAGGAAGGCCGTCGAGACGGCGACCGCGCTGCCCGTGGCGGCGGCCAGCCGGGGGGCGAGCGGGCCGCCGCCGGACAGCAGGATGGAGGCGGCGCCGAGCGAGGCGACCGCCAGGCCGACCACCAGCCAGCCGAGCAGGGCACGGGCGGACGCTCGGGGGGAGCGCGGCGCCTGGTCCGGCTCCCGGCCCCGGTCCGGGTCGAGCAGGGCCCAGCGGGCGGTGTCCTCACGCCGCTCGGCCCGGCTCTGCAGGTGGGCACGGACCCGCAGGACGACGCCGGCGACCAGGCCGGCCAGCGCGATCCGGGCGGCGGGCTGCCAGTCGGGGACGACCAGCAGCAGGACGCCGGCCAGGGCGAGGCCGGCCCACCAGACCACGCAGGCGGCAGCGCCGGTGCGGGCCGAGCGCGGGCGGTCGTCGCCCGCCTGCAGGTCGGCGATGGCGGGCAGGTACCAGACGCAGCCGGACGCGGTGGTCGCGGCGGTGCCGATGGCCAGAACGGTGTGGGACATGTTCCGTGCGCTCCTCAGCCGATGGGGCTCGACGCGGGTTCGGAAGGGCGGGGACGAAGACGCGGGACGAAGGGGCCGCTCCCGCCCGCCCGGGGGCAGCGACGCGGGCGGGAGCGGCGTTCGGGGGGCGGAGCGTCAGCCTCCGGCGTCCGGACGGCCGTCGCCGGACGCTTCACCGGCCCCGCCCGACGCGCCGAGCACGCGGCCGCGCCGCGGTGCGGGGGCGTCGTACGCGGCGGGGACGACGCCGGCCAGGTGCTTGGCGGGCTCGCCGTTGTGGTCCATGAAGTCGCGGGCGGCGATCTCCGGGTGGTGCAGGTCGAAGGCCGGGGACTCCGACCGGATCCGGGGCAGGGTCACGAAGTTGTGCCGGGGCGGCGGGCAGGAGGTCGCCCACTCCAGCGAGCGGCCGTAGCCCCACGGGTCGTCGACGGTCACCCGCTCGCCGTACTTGGCGGTCTTCCAGACGTTGTAGAGGAACGGCAGGAGCGAGAGGCCGAGGAGGAACGACCCGAGCGTGGACACCGTGTTGAGCGCGGTGAAGCCGTCGGAGGCCAGGTAGTCGGCGTAGCGGCGGGGCATGCCCTCCGCGCCGAGCCAGTGCTGGACGAGGAAGGTGGAGTGGAATCCGATGGTGAGCGTCCAGAAGCAGATCCGCCCGAGCCGCTCGTCGAGCATCTTCCCGGTCATCTTGGGCCACCAGAAGTGGAAGCCGGCCATCATCGCGTACACCACGGTGCCGAACAGCGTGTAGTGGAAGTGCGCCACGACGAAGTACGAGTCGGAGACGTGGAAGTCGATCGGCGGGGCCGCCAGCAGCACGCCCGTCAGGCCTCCGAACAGGAAGGTGACCAGGAAGCCGACCGTCCAGAGCATCGGCGTCTCGAAGCTCAGCGAGCCCTTCCACATCGTGCCGACCCAGTTGAAGAACTTCACACCGGTCGGCACCGCGATCAGGAAGGTCATGAACGAGAAGAACGGCAGCAGGACTTGGCCCGTCACGTACATGTGGTGCGCCCACACCGTGACCGAGAGGCCCGCGATGGCCACGGTGGCGGCGATCAGGCCCGCGTAGCCGAACATAGGCTTGCGGCTGAACACCGGGATGACCTCCGAGACGATGCCGAAGAACGGCAGGGCCAGGATGTACACCTCGGGGTGACCGAAGAACCAGAACAGGTGCTGCCAGAGCATGGCCCCGCCGTTGGCCGGGTCGAAGACGTGCGAGCCGAACTTGCGGTCGCACTCCAGGGCGAGCAGCGCGGCGGCCAGCACCGGGAAGACCAGGAGCACCAGGACCGAGGTCAGCAGCACGTTCCAGCAGAAGATGGACATCCGGAACATGGTCAGGCCGGGGGCCCGCATGCAGATGATCGTGGTGATGAAGTTGACCGCACCGAGGATGGACCCGAACCCGGAGAGCGTGACGCCCATGATCCACATGTCGGCGCCGACACCGGGCGAGTGGACCGCGTCGGAGAGCGGCGCGTAGAGGAACCAGCCGAAGTCGGCGGCACCCTGCGGGGTCGCGAAGCCCGCGGCGGCGATCAGCGAGCCGAACAGGAACAGCCAGAAGGCGAGCATGTTCAGCCGGGGGAAGGCGACGTCGGGGGCGCCGATCTGCAGCGGCATGATCCAGTTCGCGAAGCCGGTGAACAGCGGCATCGCGAAGAGCAGCAGCATCACCGAACCGTGCATGGTGAACGCCTGGTTGAACTGCTCGTTGGAGAGGATCTGCGTCCCCGGCCGGGCGAGCTCGGCGCGCATGACCAGGGCGAGGATGCCGCCGATCAGGAAGAACCCGAACGAGGACACCAGGTACATGGTGCCGATCGTCTTGTGGTCGGTGGTCGTCAGCAGCCGGACCAGGGCCGAGCCGGACCGCTCGGCCCTGGCTCCTTCCGGCCGGGCGGCGGACGACGGCGGCGGCGCGCTGTCGCCCCGTGCCTCGATGGCGCTCAAGGACGCACTCCTTCGAAAACTGCTGCGGATGGGTGGCGATCCATGATCGGAACGCGACACCCGTACGCCCTAGGGCCGTTGGACCCAGCGGCCCGGGGCCGGTGGGCCCCGGTTCCGGGCCGCCGGCCGGGACCACCGTCACCGGCGCCCGGAGACGACGAAGTACCGGCGCGGCCGGAGGAGTCGGGATACTCCCCCGGTCGCGCCGGTGCGCTCGGGTTCCGTGCCGGGGGCTTCGCCCACTCGGCCTGACGGATCGTCAACAGTGCTTCTGCGGCGCATCGACAGGAGGACGTCGACGGCGGAACGGCAGCGTCGGCACGGCAGGCGCCGGAACGGCAGCGGCATCATACGGCCGTGTCGCTCCACGACACGGCCTGACGCCAGGAGGCGGCCCGGCGCCGGCACGTGGCAGCGGCGCGTCAGGAAGCGGCGGCGGTACCCGCAGCGAGCCGGTAGCCGGTCACCAGGTCGGGCCGGATGGCCACCATGTGGTCCATCGAGGCGTTCACCCACGGGCTCAACAGCGCCCGGTAGCGGGCCAGCAGGTGCGGGTCGGTGACCGGCCGGGCGAAGCCGGTGACCACCACGCTCCAGCCCAGCCGGGTCACCGGGTCGATCGCGTCGGCCTCGTAGGCGACCACCACCCCGGCGGCGTCCCCGCCCTGGGAGACCGTGGTCAGTGCGGCGCCGTCATGGGTCCGGATCACGATGGCGTCGTCCACCAGGAGGTGGTTGACCGGGCGGATCGCCGGCAGTGCGGACACGGTGAACACGATCCGGCCGAACGGCGCTCCGCCCAACAGCCGCAGGGCCTCGGCCCGTTCGAGCGGAACCAGCTCGCGCGGCGGGACTTCGGCGGGCGGCCGGGAACGGGGGCGGGCGGACGGCGGCAGCGCTTCGGGCCGGCGCAGCGCACGCAGTCGGCGGCGGACGGACTCGTCGCTCACGAGGCGCCCGCGATCAGGCCGAGCCGGCCGTCGAACCGTCGGTAGAGCACCCGCCCGCGCCGCGATCCGGGCTGCGCGAAGAACAGGTACGGCAGCTCGGCGGCCACCAGCCGCCCGACTGCCTGAGCCTCCGTCAGTTCCGGTGCTCCGCAGGGGCTCAGGGTGAGCGGAGCGATCGGTCGGGCGGGCGGTCCGGCGGCGGCCGTGCGGGCCAGCCGGTAGCCGGTCGGGCCGACCCGGTAGACCACGGCGTCGGTCTCGGTGGCGGGGTCCGTGAAGAGGTGGATGTCGAAGTCCATCGCGTCCATGGTCCGGGCGGCCGCGTCGGGCGAGCACCACACGAGGTGGGCCCGCTTGCGCCGGACGATGTCCTGCGACCCGGCCGCACGGGGGAGTTCGGCCCGGACCGGCGGCGACGGAGCCGGAGCCGGAGCCGCCGGGGCGGCGGCGGGCAGCCCGTGGGCCCGGGCGCGGCGCGGCCAGGGCCTGGGCGCCCACCCCGACGTGACGGCGGCCATGCGGCCGCGCAGGCCGTCGACCACCCGGTCCAGCGCCTCGCCCAGGTCGGCCGCGGCCTCCTGGACGCGGATCCGCCGGCCGTCCACCTCGGCGTTGACCTGGGCCAGCACCCCCGCCGGGCCGACCAGTCCGACCCGGACCCGCAGCGACTCGACCAGGGCGTCCGCCCCGCTCACGACGGCTGCCACCCGGGCTCTGGCGTCGACCGCGAACCCTCGCGAAATCCCCTCGCACACCCGCACCGTGACCAACTCGCCCACCTCAGGCCTCTTCCCGTTCCACCGCGTTCCCGTACTGCCGCGCCACCCGCCTCGGCGGGCCCGCACACACCGGCGCAGCGATCACCATCCCGCCCCCCGCGAGGCCCTCACAAGGGTCGAACGGCCCCATCGGCGCGCACCGTTCGGCCCGTACCGGCGAGGGAGGGCGTGCACCCGGACGAGGCTCGCGGCGGCGAGGCGGCGAGGCGGAAGGGCGGACGAGCGAGCGGCGCCCAGCCCCATCCGCCCAACCTCATCCGCCCGACCCGCCCCTCCCCCGTGGCATGATCGGGCCATGTCGACCCCTGCCGACCAGTCCGCGTACTGGAACTCCACCGGAACCGGAAAGACCTTCGGCCACCCGCTGCACCCCGGCTGGACCGCCCGGATCGACCGCGACGCCGCCCTGCTCGACTACGGCTGCGGCTACGGCCGGCTCGCCGGCGACCTCGCGGCCCTGGGCTTCACGGACATCGAGGGCGTCGACGTGGCGCCGGAGCTGATCGCCCGCGCACGCTCCGAGCAGCCCGCCGCCCGGTTCGACGTGCTGACCGACCCGCCCCGCCTCGACCGGCCGGACGCCTGCTACGACGCGGCGTTCCTGTTCGCCGTCCTCACCTGCGTGCCGGGCGACGAGGCCCAGCACACGCTCGTCGCCGAACTCCACCGGGTGCTGCGCCCGGGCGGACTGCTCCAGGTCAGCGACTACTGCCTCCAGCCGGACGAGCGCAACCGCGCGCGCTATCAGCGGTTCGAGGCGCGGTACGGCCGGTTCGGCGTGTTCGAGACCGGCGACGGCGCCGTCTGCCGGCACCACACCCGCGCCCGGCTGGACGAGCTGTTCACGGCGTTCGAACCGGTCGCCGAGCGCGAACTCCCGGTGCTCACCATGAACGGCCGCCCCGCCGTCGCCACCCAGCTCCTGTTCGCCAGGCGGTAGGCCCGCCCGGCCACCCGGTCGCCCCACCCGCCGCGCCGCACCGGACCACACGGCACCGGACCACACCGCACGGCACCGCACCGGACCGCACGGCACCTCATGGCACCACAGGACCCGTCCCCGGCCGTGGAGCCGGATCATGCGGGCCGCCCGCCACAAAGATGGGGGCCCACCCCCCATGCACCGGTGGCCACGGCGACGCCAGGATCGGGACCGAGGGCGGCGCCTTCGACGGCAGCGCAGCCCTCTCCCGGCATCGGAGGTGCGGTGGTGGCAGAGGTGAACGCCGTGCGCAGCACGCGCCTCGACGGGGGCGCCGGACCGGTTCAGGGCCCGGTCGCACCGGCGGTCGCCTCGACCACACCGTTCCCGCACTCTCCGATGCCCGGTGACGCTCCCTCGCCGGACGGGTCGGCCGGGCAGGCCGGCCACGGCCCGACACCAGCACCAGCACCAGCACCAGCACCAGCACCAGCACCAGCACCAGCCGAGTCCACACCCACATCCACGTCCACATCCAGGCCCACGTCCGAGTCCATGTCCGCGTCCGAACCCGAGGCGGTGCCCGTGCCCGACCCCGGAACAGCGACCGACTCACCGTGCGACGGCTCGCCCTGTGCCCGCCCGCCGCAACCCGGCCCACCGCACCCCGGCCCGGCCCCCCGTCCCCACCGCACCCGCCTCCGGTCGGCCCGTTCGGGCGGCTCCCCCTGGTGGGAGCGGGGCCTGACCCCGGGCCGGCCCGTTCCCGCCGCCCGCCCGGACTGGGCCGCCTTCACCGAGGCCGCCGTCGCCGCCGCACCGGTCCGGCCGGTCGTGCCGCGCGCCGCGTACCCGGGGCTGTCCGGCTTCGCGCTCGTCCTCCAGCCGTTCGCGGACCGTGCGCAGGTCCGGCTGCTCACCGCCCTCTCCCCCGCCGTGCGCGCCGCCGAGCAGCTGGGCCGGATCGACCTGGCCGCCCTGCGGGCCGGGTTCACCGCCCGCCTGACCGAGCGGCTCGCCCGGATCGCCGCCCGCACGCTGGTCCTGGAGCTCAACGTGGCCAGGGTCGGCGGGCGGCTGGCCGGTGGCAGCCCGCACGAGCGGTTCCGCTCGTTCCTCGCCCTCACCGCCCGCCGCGAGGGCCTCGCCGCGCTGCTGCGCGAGTACCCGGTACTGGCCCGGCTGCTGGCCCGCGCCTGCCTGGACGCCGCCGACGCCCACGCCGAGCTGCTGGACCGCTTCGCCGCCGACCGTCCGCTGCTGGTCTCCGGCCTGCTGCGCGGCCGCGACCCGGGAGCCCTGGTCGCCGTGACCGCCGACGCGGGCGACCGCCACCGCCGCGGCCGCGCCGTCGCGGTGCTGCACTTCGCCGACGGCGCCGCCGTCGTCCACCGGCCCCGGCCGCCCGCCGCGCACCGGCACTTCAACGCCCTGCTCGGGTGGTACACCGACCAGCCCGGGGTTCCCCGGCTGCGCGCGCTCGGCCTGCTCGACCGGGGCGGCCACGGCTGGACCGAGTACGCCGAAGCACGCCCCTGCCTGACCGGCTACGAGGTCGAGCGCTTCTACCGGCGGCAGGGCGCGCTGCTCGCGCTGCTGCACGTCCTGGACGGCACCGACCTGCACTTCGAGAACCTGATCGCGTGCGGGGAGCACCCGGTGCTGGTGGACGTCGAGACGCTGTTCCACCCGCCGGCCCGGAGCGGGCCCGCCGAGGACCCCGCGGCCCGTGCCATGGAGGAGTCGGTGCACCGGGTCGGCCTGCTGCCGCAGCTGCTGGTCGGCGACGACGGCGCGGTGGACGTGTCCGGGATCGGCGGCGGCGGCGCGGGCCGGCTCGCCTCGCCGGTCGAGGGCGTGGACTGGGCGGGCGCCGGCACCGACGAGATGCGGCTGGTCCGGCGCCCGCGCCCGTTCGGCGAGGCCCGCAACCGTCCCCGGCTGGGCGGCGCCCCCGTCGACCCGGCCGGGCACGTCGAGGCGCTGGTCGACGGCTTCCGCGCCGGGTACGCCGCGCTCGCCGCCGGGCGCGACCGGCTCGTCGGACCGCGCGGCCTGTTGCGGTCGTTCGCCGAGGACGAGGTCCGGGTGGTGCCGCGGGCCACCCGGGTATACGCGCGGCTGCTCGACGAGTCCACCCACCCGGACGTGCTGCGCGACGCCGCCGCCCGGCACGCCGTCCTGGCCCTGCTGCGCACCGACGCGGTCGACGACCCCGGCCGGCCCGAACTCACCGACCACGAGATCGCCGACCTCTGGGCCGGCGACGTCCCCCTGTTCACCGCCCGCCCCGGCGCCCGCGACCTGTGGACCTCCGGCGGGCGGCGGCTGCCGGGCGAGCTCGCCGAGGCCGGACTGGCCCGGGCGGAGGCCAAGCTGACCGCGCTCGGCGGGGTCGACCGCAAGGACCAGGAGTGGATCATCCGCGCGGCCATGGCCGGCGCCGCCGGGACGCCCGCGCACCGGCCGGGCCGGCCCGTCCCCGAGAACGTCTGGGCCACCGCGCCCGAACCCGACCAGCTGCTCACCGCGGCCCGGGGCATCGGCGACCAACTGGTCGCCTCGGCCTACCGGGCCCCTACCCGCACCAACTGGCTCGGCCTGGAGCTGCTGGCCGACCGGTACTGGCGGGTCCGGCCGCTCGGCGCCGACCTCGCGGGCGGCTACACCGGCGCCGCGCTCTTCCTCGCCCAGCTCGCCGCGCTCACCGGCTCCGACCGCTACGCCGAGGTGGCCCGCCGGGCCCTGGCACCCGTCCCCGGCCTGCTCGACGCGCTCGCCGCCCACCCCGACCGCCCGGCCGCCGTCGGCTCCGGTGCCTTCGCCGGTCTCGGCGGCATCGCCTACGCGCTCACCGAGATCGCCCGCACCCTCGACGACCCGCTGATCAGGCAGTGGACCGAACCGGCGGTGGCGCTCGCGGCGGCCGCGGCCGAGCGCGAGACCGACCCCGGCGTGCACAGCGGCACCGCCGGCGGTGTCGCCGCCCTGCTCGCGGTGCACGCCGCCGCGGTGCACACGGCCGCCGCACCCGCCGCTCCCGGCGGCCGCCCCGACGCTTCCCGTGCCGGCCCCGGTACGCAGGGCACGCCCGGTGCACTCGGCACGCCCGGCGCCCCGGGCGCCCTCGGCAGCTCCGCCCTGCGCGCCGCCGCCGTCGGCGCCGGGCGGCTCGCGGACCGGCCCGCCCCGGCCGGCACCGGCTTCGCCCACGGCTCGGCCGGCACCGGCTGGGCGCTGCTGCGGTACGCCGAGGCCACCGGCGAACCGGCCGACGGCCCGCACCACCGGGCCGGCCTGGCCGCCCTGGACGCCGCCACCGCCGCCCGCTCCCGGGAGGGCTCCTGGTGCCGCGGCCGCCCCGGCATCGCGCTCGCCGTGATCGACAGCCCGCTCGCGCTCGCGGACCGCCGGCTCGCCGACTGGGCCCAACGCGCCGTCCGGAACACCGCGCGCGCCGCACCGATCGCCGACCACAGTCTCTGCCACGGCGAGCTGGGCGTGCTGGAACTGCTCGGCCGGCACGGCCCCGCCTCCGGCCGGACCCCGTGGGTCCGTCGGGCCGGGGCGCTCCTCGCCGGCGTCGACCACGACGGACCGCGCTGCGGCACCCCCGACCACGTCCCGCACCCCGGCCTGCTCACCGGCCTCGCCGGGATCGGCCACGGACTGCTCCGCCTCGGCTTCCCCGACCACGTGCCACCCGCCCTGCTGCTCCGTCCCGGCGTCCCTCCCCCGCCCTCCTGACCACCCGCGCACCGCCCGCGTACCGATCCCGACCCCGGCCCCCGGCCCCGGACCGCTTCCCGAAAGCCTCGTCCGCCCCGCACGTCCGTCCGTCGCCCACCGGTGCGACCGGACGGACCGCACCACCCGTCCTGCCCGCTCGAACCGAACCGAACCGTCCGCCTCCATCGAACCGGCGCCACCCCCGCACCGTCCGCACCCCTCACGAAGGAGTACCGACCGATGCACGAGAACGACCAGCAGCTCACCTGGAAGCAGCCCGCCGCCCGCCCGGGTGAGGTCGCCGACCATCCGGCCGGCGAGATCCGGCTGCGGACCGGCGCCGGCCTGGGCCTGCGCTCTCAGCTGCTCGCCGGCACCGGCGGCGCCGTCCCGCCGATCTTCGAGTTCCCGACCATGACCACCCCGTTCTGACGGGCGCTCACCGACCCTGACGGGGTCGGACCGTCCGCCGCCGAGGACCGGGCAGCCCCTCGGCGGCGGACGCACCGGTCCGCACGGACTGACCCCGGCCGGGCCCTCGCCCGTGGGCGGGTTCCTCCCCGCGATCAGGCCCCCACGGCGGCCTGGGCGGACCGCCGGCCACCGAGCGCCGACCGCTGACCCTCAGCCGCTGCCGCCCCCTCACCCTCACCCGCAGCAGCCGCAGCCGCAGCCGCAGCCGCCCGGCGGCCCACCGATCGAGGCCCGCGCGACGTCACGCGAAGGGGCGCGCTCGACGCCCCGCCCGCCCGAGGCCCCGGCCCGCCCCGCGCACCGGCCCGGACACCCGTGCGCCCCACCCGCACCGCCGCGCGCCCCCGAATTCCGCGCCGCGCGCCCCTCGACCGCCGCCGGACCTCCGCGCGCCGTGCTCCTGTGCGCCCCACCTGCCCCACCTGACAGTCCAGCCACCCCGGCCGCGCCGCAACACCCCTCCGGCGTCGGCCGCCCCTCCCCGACCCCTCGTCCGGAGCACCTTCCAGGAGGCCCGGCAGGTCCCATCAGTCCCACTGACCACAGCCGTCACAACCGCCACCCCACCGGACGACCTCCCCGCTCATGTGGTCGTACCGTAACCATCCCGTGCTGACACCGTGTCTGCTTCGTGGCCGATTCGCCACCCTTCAGAAGAGATCGCCCGTCAAGTAGCCTGCGGCCATGCGGACCACGTCGTCGATCACCGTCGGCCGGGCAGCCGAGATCGGGCTGCTCGGCGATGTGCTGTCCGCCGCCCGGCAGCGGGCCGGCGGGGCCGTCTTCCTGTTGGGCGAGGCCGGCATCGGCAAGTCCCGACTGGCCGGCGAATGCGCCTACCAAGCGTACGGGCTCGGCCTGCCGGTGCTGCGCGGGCGGGGCAGCTCGACCGGCACGGTGACGCCGTTCCGCCCGCTGATCGAGGCGCTCTCCTCCAGGTTCCGGGCCGCCGGCCCGCCGGCCGACCCCGAACTCGCCCCCTACCGCCCGGCGCTCGCCCGCCTGGTGCCGGAGTGGCGGGACAGCGCGACGGCGGCCGGAGCGGGCGCCTACCCGGAGACGGTCGTCGAACTGGCCGAGGCACTGCTGCGACTGCTCGCGGTGCTCGGCCGGGACCAGGGCTGCGTACTGCTGCTGGAGGACCTGCACGACACCGACGCGGAGACCGTCGCCGTACTGGAGTACCTCGTCGACAACCTGGACGGCCTGCCGGTGCTGCTGCTCGGCACGCTGCGCGCCGAGCCGGGCCCCGCCCTGGACCTGGTCCGGGCCGCCGAGCGGCGGCGCGCCGCCGCCGTCGCCGAACTGCGGCCGCTGCCGCCCACCGAGGTCGCCGCCCTGGCCGCGGCGATCCTGGAGAGCGAGGTCGCCGAGGTGCCGGCGGCCGTGCTGGAGCAGTTGGCCGCCCGCGGCGACGGCTGCCCCTACCTGGTCGAGGAGTTGCTCGCCGACATGCTGGACTCCGGTGCGCTGCGCCGCGACGAGGACGGCCGGTGGACGCTCCCGGGCGGTCCGCGGACCGGCGTGCCCAGCACCATCGTCCGCAGCTGGAGCCGCCGGATCGACCAACTCGACCCACAGGTGAGGGAGTTGCTGCTGACGGCCGCCACCCTGGGCAGCCGGTTCTCGGTGACCACCGTCCAGCTGATCACGGGCTACGACGACCGGACCCTCTTCAGCCACCTGCGCTCGGCGTCCGAGGCCAACATGATCGTGCCGGACGGCGCCACCCCCGACCGCTACGCCTTCCGGCACGCGCTGACCGCCGACGCGGTGACCGCCGCCCTCGCACCCGCCGAGCGCGCCGCACTGGCCCGCCGGGCAGCCCGGGCGATCGTCCGAGCGGACCCCGAACTGGCCGACGAGAGACGCCAGTTGGTCGCGTCACTGCTGCTCGCGGGCGGCGACCGGGCGGGCGCGGCGGTGCACTTCGCCGAGGCCGGCCGGCGCATGCTGGAGGCGGGCGCGGCCAGCTCGGCGGTGGTACTGCTGGAGCGCGCGCACGAACTCGCCGGGGACGCCGAACGGACCGCCGTCACCGAACGGCTGCTGCCCGCGCTCGCCGAAGCCGGCCAGCTGGACCGGGCCTTCGAACTCGTCCGGACGCTGCCCCCGGTCCACCCCGACCGCGGACCGGCCCGGACCCCCGACGTCGAACGCCGGATCGACCTGCACACCCGGCTCGCCTGGGCGGCGGTCATGGCCGAACGCGGCCCGGACGCGGTGGCCCAGGTCGCCGCCGTGCGCGCGCTCTCGGCCGACCAACCGCGCCCCGAGCAGGACGCCGCACTGGCCGTCGTCGAAGGACACCTCGCCCTGCTGCCGGTCCACGGCCCGCAGGACCGGACCGACACCGCCACCCGCCTCGCCGAGGCCGAGCGGCGCGCCCGCCATGCCGCCGAGGTGGCCGAGCGGGCCGGCCTGCCGGTCGTCGCCTGCCAGGCCTGGCAACTGCTCGCCCTGTTCGCCCGCGAACGCGGGTTCGACGCCGCCGACGCCTGCCTCGAACGCATGCTGGCCGTCGCCGAGGCCCACGCCCTGCCGGTCTGGCGGGTCGAGGCGCTGCTCCGGCTGGGCGCCAACGCCTTCATGCGCACCGGCGACGGCACCCGCCTGGAACGCGCCCGCGAGGCGGCCGCCGGGCTCGGCGCGATCCTGCTCACCCAGACCCTGGACGGGCTGCTCGCGATGAACGCCGTGCTGCGCGGCGAGTGGGACACCGCCCGCAAGATCGTCGACCGCTGCCTGGACGCCACCGCCCGGCTTCGCAACCTCGCCGCCCACCGCTACCTGCTGCTCTGCTCCGCCACCCTGGCCGCGCACCGCGGCCGCGGCCGGGAGACCGAGCGCGAGCTCGCCCGCTTCCGGCAGGCCGGCGGCGAGGAGTCCTTCCTGATGCCGCTGCGGTACGGGCTCTGCCGGGCCGTCGGCGCGCTGCTCGCCGAGGACCGGACCGGGGCCGCCGCCGAACTCGCGGCGGGCCGCGCCTGGGAGGAGGAGCACCCCAGCGTCTTCTACCTGGCCGGCCGGCACGGCCTGCACCCGCTGCTGGAGGTGGCCGACGGCCGCTGGGGGCGGGCCGAACTCGACCGGGCCGCCGGTTCGCCGGCCGCCGAACTCGCCTGGAACCGCCAGTTCCTGGGCTTCGCCGAAGCGGTCCTGCTGGGCCGCGAGGGCCGCCCGGCCGAGGCCGCCCAAGCGGTCGCGGAGGCCCGGCTGACGGCCGCGCCGTTCCCCCTGGCGCACCACCTCGCCCTGCGGCTGACCGCGGAGGCCGCGCTGGCCGACGGCTGGGGCGAACCGGTGACCTGGCTGCGCACCGCCGAGGAGTACTTCCACCAGGTGGAGGTGCAGCCCGTCGCCGCCGCCTGCCGGACCCTGCTGCGGCGGGCCGGTGCCAGCGTCGCCCAGCACCGGGGCGGCCGCGACGCCGTCCCGACCCGACTGCGCACCTGCGGGGTGACGGTCCGCGAGTACGAGGTGTTCGTCCTGCTCGCCGCCCGGCCGGGCAACCAGGAGCTGGCCCGGAAGCTGTCGATCTCGCCGCGCACGGTGGAGAAGCACATGGCCAACCTGCTCGCCAAGACCGGACACGCCGACCGGGCGGCGCTCTGCGACCTGGCAGCCGAACTCTGCGGCGAGGGCTGACCGGGGCCCGGCGCGCCGGGCGGCGCGGCCGACCCCCCGCGCGGGGCCCCGAGCCGGAGCGGCGCGCCGGGAGCCGTCCGGTTCCCGCGCTCAGGGCTCCCGGCCCGCCCCGGCCCCCGCACCCCCCGCACCCGCTGCACCCGCTGCACCCGCCGGCGCGTCCGCCGCAGCCGCCGGCGCCACCACCTCGGCGGGTTCCGCCAGGCCGCGCGCGATCCACCACGCCACCGCGCACAGGACCGCCAGCGGCGCGAGCGCGGCCCGCAGCCCCACGTGGTCGGCGAGCAGCCCGATCACCGGCCCGGCGACCCCGCCGACGCTGACGGCCAGGCCGAGCGTGACGCCGCTGGCGGTCCCGATCCGGCTCGGCAGGTAGTCCTGGCCGAGCGTCACCTGGAGGGAGAAGGGCACGTACAGGGCGAGCGAGACGGCCGCCGCGAAGCCGTACAGCGCCGGCCCGGGCACCAGCAGCAGCCCGGCGACGGCCGGGACGGCGGCCGCGTAGGCCGACCGGACGGTGCGCACCCGACCCCAGCGTCCGGCCAGCCACCCGCCGAGCACGGTACCGACCGCGCCGCCCGCGAACAGGGCGAAGAGGGCCACCGTCCCCGCGCCGGAGCCGCCGCTCCCGCCTTCCCCGCCGCCGAGCCGCTGCCGGGCGTAGAGGGCGACGAAGGCGCTCAGCCCGACGAAGACCACCGACCGGCACCCGATCACCGCCGAGAGCCGCAGGAAGGCGGGCCAGTCGTCACGCCCGCCGCCGACCCGGGCGACGGCGTGCGCGGTGGCGGTCCGGGTGGCCAGGCGCCGCACGACCGGGGCGGTGAGGACGGCGGCGGCCAGAGCAGGCAGCACGAGCAAGGGAGTCGCGCCGAGCCCGCCGGCCGCCAGCACCGGGCCGGTCAGCAGCGGGGCGAGGGCGAAGCCGATGTTGCCGCCGAGCGAGTACCAGCCCATCCGGGTGTGGCCGGCGCCGCTCGCGGCCCGTGCCAGCCGGGCGGACTCGGGGTGGTAGGCGGCCACCCCGATCCCGGAGAGCGCGACCGCCGCGCAGACCAGCGGGTACGACCCGGACAGTCCGGCGGCCCCGACCCCGGCACCCGCCGCCACGGTCGCGGCCGGGATCAGCCACGGCATGGCCCACCGGTCGGTCAGCGCGCCGAACAGCGGCTGCACGATCGAGGAGAGCAGCGTCGCGGCGAGCATCACACCGGAGGCGGCCAGGTAGCCGAACCCGTGTCCGGCGACGAGGAAGGGGATCAGGGCGGGGACGACGCCCTGGTAGAGGTCGACCGCCGCGTGGCCGACGGCCAGCACGGCGACCGGGGCGGCGCCACCGGTCCGGGCGGCCCCGGAGGAGCCCCGCAGGGAAGTCCGGGAGGAGGTCTGCGAGGGAGCCCGGGAGGATTCTCGGGAGGAGGTCCGGGAGGGGGTCCGGGAGGTCTGGTAGGTCACGAACCGATCCTCGGGGAGCACCGGCGTGGCGGGCTTCCGATAAAGTGCCGACCGATGCCGAATTCCCGCCAACCCCGTCCGCGCCAACCCGGTTCCCCGCGGCCGGACTCCCCACGGCCTGACCCCCGGCGGCTTGACTCCCCACGGCTCGACTCCCCGCGGCTTGATTGGCGCCGGCCCGGGCCGGAGGACGCAGACCGGGCACCGTACGGCCCACCGTCCGGCGCGGCCCAAGACCCGGTGAACGACGCGGCCCACGAGCCGGTACCCGCGGCGGTGCACCACTCGACCACCACCCGTCCGCTGTCCGCCGGTTCGGAGGTGGCCGCCCACCGGCACGAGGTGCACCAGATCGTGTACGCGGGTCGCGGCGTCCTGGCGGTGACCACGGACGCGGGCACCTGGGTGGCGCCGGCGACCAGGGCGCTCTGGATCCCGGCCGGAACGGTCCACCGGCACCGCGCCTACGGGCAGACGGTGCTGCACACCATCGGCCTCTCCCTGGAGCACAACCCGCTCGGCCTGACCCGCCCGGCCGTGCTGGCGGTGAGCCCGCTGCTGCGGGAGCTGGTGATCGCCTACAGCAGCCCGGGCACCGAGCGGACCGCGGAGGGGCGGCGCATCCTGGCCGTCCTGCTGGACCAGCTGCGACACGCCCCCGAGCAGCCGCTGCACCTGCCCGTCCCGCGCGATCCGCGGCTCGCCGCGGTCGCGGCCCTCCTCGACGGGGACCCGTCCGACCGGCGCACCCTCGCCCAGCTCGGCCTGGCCGCCGGGGCCGGGGCCCGAACCCTCAGCCGGCTCTGCCACGACGAGCTGGGCATGACGTTCCCGCAGTGGCGGACCCAGCTGCGGCTGCACCACGCGCTGCGGATGCTGGCCGACGGCCTGCCGGTCACGGCGGTGGCGCACCGCTGCGGCTGGGCGTCGGCCAGCGCCTTCATCGACGTCTTCCGCCAGGTCTTCGGCCACACACCGGCCGCCCATCACCGCCGTACGGGCCCACCGCTCCGTCAGCCGGGCGACGTGGCCGCGGGGCCGCCCTGACCGCCGGGCCGACGGCGACCCCGGGGCCACCCCGCCTCCGCGGCCGCGAAGCCTCCCCGGCCGAGAAGCCGCTCCGGGCCGCCCCGGCCGCGCTGCTACCCGGTGATGCGGGCGATCTCCCCGATCTCCAGCGCCGCGTACACCGCGCCGTCCGCGCCGACGGCGATGCCGTGCGGCTCGGCGCCGGCCACCGGCAGTTCGTGGCCCTGGTACGCGCCCCCGGGGCCGAGCGAGCCGATCCGGCCGGCGCCCCACTCGGTGAACCAGACCCGGCCGTCCCGGCCTGCGGTGACGGCGTGCGGGCGGGCGGCGCGGTCGGGCAGCGGGTGCTCGGTGACCTCGCCGTCCACCGTGATCCGGCCGACCAGTCCGGCGCCGATGCCGACGTACCAGAGGGCGCCGTCGCCTCCGCGCGCGATGCCGACCGGGGCGGTGCCGGCGGTGGGCAGCGGGTGGACCGTCACCTCGCCGTCGACGGTGATCCGGCCGACCGCGTCGGCCTGGTTGAGGGTGAACCAGAGCGCGCCGTCCGGGCCGGCGGCGATCATCGAGGGGAAGCCGCCGGTGACCGGCAGCGGGTACTCCGTCACCTGGCCGTCCACGGTGATCCGGCCGATCCGGTCGGCGTTCAGCTCGGTGAACCAGAGCGCACCGTCCGGGCCGGCGGCGATCCCGTACGGCCCGGCGCCCTCGCCCGGGAGCGCGAAGGAGCGCTCGGTCCCGTCGGTGCCGATCCGCCCGATCCGGTGGTCGCGCATCCGGGTGAACCAGAGCGCGCCGTCCGGGCCGGTCGTGATCACCGACGGTCCGCACTCCGGTGCGTTCAGCCCGTACCTGGCCACCGTGCCGTCCGCCGCGAGCCGCCCGATCTCCCCGGCGTGCACGAGCGTGAACCAGATCGCGCCGTCGGGCCCCGCCGTGACCCCGTACGGACCGGCCTGACCGTCCGACACCTCGAACCGTTCGACCGTCATCAGCAGCCCCACCCCTCTCCCATGACCCTGCGGCAGCTCCCGCCGCATTCCGGCACTCTCCACTACTCGGCACACGCACGGCAACCGGGTTCCGCGTGATCGAGGGGGGAAGCGGAGGAAGTGGGGGAAGCGGAGGACGTGGGAAGGACCCCCGGCCGGCTACTCCGGGTCCGCGGTCCCCGCGCCCGCCGCACCCCCCGCGCCCGCCGCGGCCTCGGCAGGGGCGGCCGTGCCGTTCCGCCGCCCGTTGCGCGGCCGCCGGCCCTGGTCGCCGCGCAGGACGGAGACGACCCCGAGGCCGGCGGCCGCGATCGGGACGGCGAGCAGGGCTCCGAGGATGCCGGCGATCCCGGCACCGGCCACCACGGCGACCATGATGGTGGCCGGGTGCAGTTCGACGGTGCGGCTCTGGATCAGGGGCTGGAGGACGTTCCCCTCGATGACCTGGACGGCGAGGACGACACCGAGCGCCCAGAGCGCCGTCCCGAAGCCGCCGTCGGCGAGCGCGACCAGGACGGCGACCGCGCCCGAGAGGAAGGCCCCGACGAAGGGGATGTAGGCGCCCATGAAGACCAGTGCGCCGAGCCCCGGCGCGCCCGGGACGCTCAGCACCAGCAGGCCGACGGTGATGAAGAAGGCGTCGATCAGGGCGATCAGGGTCGTGCCGCGCATGAACCCGGCCATCGCCTCGAAGGCCCGCTCGGCGCAGGCGACGAGGGTCTCACCGGCCCGGCCGGGCAGGTAGGAGCGGATGGCGTCGCCGCTGCGGTGGCCGTCGCGGAGGAAGAAGAAGACCAGGGCGAGCGCCAGGACGGCGCCGGTGAGGATCTGGGTGGCCAGGCCGAGGCCGGAGAGCACACCGGTGGTGACGGTCGAGATCAGCGAACTGGTCTCGCCCTGGGCGTTGTCGAGGGCGTGCCGGATCTTCTCGCCGAGGGGGCCGAGCCATTCGGCGATCCGGTCACCGGCCTCCTGGAGCGCGTCGGCGATCTGCGGGGCGCTGTGCACCAGGGAGTTGACCAACAGGGTGATCACGCCGCTGACGGCGGCCACCAGCACCGCGCAGGTGAGCCCGGCCGCGACCGAGCGGCTGACGCCGCGTCGCACCATCCAGGGCATCACGGGGTAGAGCAGTGAGGTGCCGAGCAGTGCCAGGATGACCGGGACGGTGGCGGCGCGCAGCTCGACGAGCGCGTAGACCACCAGCGAGGCCACCGTGATGAGCAGGATGACCGCCGCCGACCAGGCGGCCGCGGCGCGGATCGCGGGCGGCAGCATCAGGTACGGGCGGCGGTGGTCCGTGAAGCGCGATTCCGGCCGGAGGACCGGCTCCTGCCGCTCCACCCCGTATCGGTCCGCCCCGGGCCGCTCGACCCCGGGCCGCTCCGCCGCCGCGCCACCACCGGACGGGGACTCCCCCGGCTCCCCCAGCTCCCCCGGCTCCCCCGACATCCGTGCCTCCGTCCGGTCGATCGGTCCAGGTCTGCCCCATCTCAGCAGATGATCCGATCAATTGCGCGTTTTGTTCCCCCTCGGGCGCGCCCGGGCCGGCCGTGGCGGAACCGGCCCGGACGCCCCGCGGGTCACTCGTGGAAGCTGAACGACCAGGCCTGCGCCTGGTTCCCGACCTCCAGCGGCCGCAGCGCGGTACGCGGCGGGAAGATCCGGAGCACGCTGAGGTCCAGCGCCAGCTCCTGGCCCCCGTAGACCGGGCCGCCGGGGACGACGACGTGGAAGGACTGCGGCTCGGCGGCCTGGTACAGCACCCACTCGAAGGCCTCGGTGGCACCGACGACCTGCTGGTTCTCCTCCGGCGGACCCTCCAGGCCGAGGTAGTTGCCGTGCCGGAGGTTCTTGATGACGACGTAGCCGTTGCTCTGCCCCTCCACCTCCCACTCCTGCTCACCGGGCTGGCCGGTCGGCGGCAGGACGACCACGAACTCCTTCGACTCCTGCAGGGTGAGCAGTTGCTCCTCCGGCTTGCCGATGGCGTAGACGCCGTTGGGTACAGGTGCTGCCATGACCCGACTCCACTTCACTGGGGCGGCACCGCACAGGGCACCGCCGTCCGACGAGTGGGTCGATTCAAGCCACGCCGACCGCTCCGTGCACGGATCACCCGCCGAGGGCCACTCGAACGGGTCGGCGCCGCCGAACGCCCGCCCGACCGTCGAACGCCCGCCCCGGTCCGCCCCCTGACCACTACCTCCCCCCGCTCCGGCTCCGCCCCTACTCCGGCTCCTCGAAGCGGACCGACCCGCCCCCGCCCCCGCCCGCGAAGGCGAGCACCCGCTCGGCCTCCTCCTCGGCCGCCCGCAGGTCGGCCCGGTTCGTCGGCGCGAACGGACGGACCGTCACCGTCCACGCGCCGCTCCGGTCCTCGGTCAGCCGCCAGCTCCCGGCGACCAGTCCGTCGACCAGCAGGATGCCGAGCACCAGGCCGTTCTGCGTCATCACCCGGTGCCGGTACACCTCGGGCAGCACCCGGGTGCGGTCGGCGTGCGAGAGGATCAGGTTGTCGAACGGCGCGACCAGCCGGACCGGCGCCGGGGTGTCCGGGTCGGGCCGGGGCGCGTCGGGCAGGTCGTACAGCAGCCGGCCGTGCTCGTCACGGAACGTCACCAGGCCGGGGGCGAGGCGCTTCAGCACCGGGGTGAGCCGGCTGAGGCCGCACCACTTCTGCAGGTCGGCCACGGTGGCCGGGCCGAAGGCGGCGAGGTAGCGCAGGGCGAGGTCGTCGTGGGACGGCTCGGGGTCGAGCGGGTGTCCGAGCCAGGCCTCGGCGGTGGTGTGCGCGGCGGGGCCACCACGGCCCCAGAGTCCGCGCGGCGGGACCTGCACCAGCGGCAGCAGGCAGCGCGCGGCCTGGGCCAGCGCGGCCGGGTCCCGGTCGGGGCGCGTGGCGGCGAGCTCGGCGCCGAGCCGCTGGAAGGTCCGGGGCTCCTCCTCGACCAGGGTGCGGGCCTCGGCGGCCAGCGCGTCGAGGTCGAGACCGGTCAGCAGCTTGCCGAAGTTGGCGCGCAGCGCCTGGTCCAGCACCGGCTGGACCAGCGGGCGCAGCGTCCGGCAGTCCTCGGCGGTGACCAGGTGGATGGTGCCGCGCTGGAGGGCGATCCGGACCACCCGCCGGTCCTCGATCAGCTCGCTGAGCGCGTCCGGGGTGAAGCCGTCCAACCGGGATAGCAGCCCGAGGTAGGGCGGCTGCGGGGCCGCCTGGGCCTGGAGGCCGCCGAGGTGTTCGATCATCGCGGCCGGGGTGGCGGTGGTGCGGGTCAGCAGGTGCTGGCGGGCGAGCAGCGCACGGCCGAGTGCGCGCGGTCCCAGCACCTCGCCGTCGCTCATCGCCGACCGTCCGACGCGGGGCGGCCGCCGAGGAGGTGACGCCCGAGGTCGCGTCCGGCCAGGACGCGGCGCCCGGCCGTGACCGCGCCGCCGCCACCTTCCCGGGCCGGGCGGCCGTCCAGGACGGAGCGCAGGACGGCGATCCGGTTGCTGGTGATCGAGTCGACGCCGGCGGCGCGCAGCCTGCGCATGGTGCGGCGCAGGTCGGCGGTCCAGGTGGAGACGGCGAGCCCGGCGTGGTGGGCGGCCGCGGTGAACTCGGGGGTGGCCAGGCCGAACGGCGGGTTGAGGTACCGCGGGCGCAGGTCGTCGAGCAGGGCGCGGGCGGGCAGCCGGGGCTGCTTCCAGGTGAGCGCGATCTCCGCCTCGGGGGCGAGCGCGCGGACGGCGAGCATCGCGGTGGCGGGGCCGCAGAACGCGACCCGCTGCTCGGCGCCGAGTCCGGTGACCGTCTCCCAGGCGGCCGCGGCGGGCGTCGGGTCGTCGAGGTCGACGAGCAGCCTGGCCGACGGGGCGGCGGCCGCGGCCTTGAGCGCCTCGGCGAGGGTGGGGACGGTGTACGGCCCGTCGCGCAGCTCGTCGAGCTGGTCGAGGGTGACCCGGTCGAGCGGGCGCGGGTCGCCCCACAGCCGCTCCAGCGTCTCGTCGTGCAGCAGGACCGGGACGCGGTCCCGGGTGAGCCGGACGTCGACCTCCACGGCGTCGGCCCCGGCGGCGAGCGCCGACTCGATCGACGGGAGGGTGTTCTCGCGGTGGCGGTAGGGATCACCCCGGTGGGCGACGGCGAGCACCGGGCGGGGGGCGGGGGCCTGCGGGCGGGCGAGGTCGGTCATCGGTCCGTTCATCGGTTCACTCATCGGTGCGCGCAGCGGTTCGTTCGCCGGTGCGCTCATCGGTGCGGTCATCGGGTCATCGGTGCGTGTGGTCGAGGGGGTGTCAGGTGGTCAGATCGTCGTGCCGGTCATCGCATCATCCCCGCGAGCCACGGGGTGAGGGTCGGCAGGGTGACGGCCTCGCGGTAGGGGGGCTCACCCGGCACGGTGACGATCAGGGTGCAGGAGGGCGGGAAGACCCGTTGCCGGATGTGGACCAGGCCGGACCAGACGGAGTTCAGGAACGCCGGCACGCTGTCGCGCGCGACGTCGAAGGGGATCTCGTCGACCGTGACCACCGCCTCGTCGTGGACGAAGAGGCGGACGGTGACCGCGGGCCGGCCGGCGATCTCCACCAGGGCCTCGTGGGGTATCGCGGACAGCTCGTCACCGCCGCCGTCGGCGCCGACCAGCCCGGCGAAGGTCTGGTCGCGGCCGATGTCGTGACTGGTGCTCACCTGACGGCCGTGCCGGGCCGCCATCGCTTCGATCGCGAAGACGGCGCTCTGGGTGGACGGCAACGGGGGGTGGGGCATCGGGCGGTCCTCTCCTGGGCGGGTTCTCGGTCCGGGCTCGGCGCCGTTCGCCGCTCAGCGCCGTTCGATCATCACATTGGTGGACTTGATGACGGCTGTCGCGGGTGCCCCGGGGACCAGCTCCAGCTCCTCCGCGGACTCCCGGCTGATCAGCGAGACCACCCGGAACGGCCCGGCCTGGATCTCCACCTGGGCCGCGACGTCGCCGAGCACCACGTTGGTGACGATGCCGGGGAAGCGATTGCGCGCGGAGGAGGGCCGGCCCTCGGCGGCGTTCTCCGGGCGGGCCAGCTCGCGGGCGAAGGCGGCCAGCTCGGCTCCGGGGATGATCCGGTGGCCGTGCTCGTCGCGCTCGGCGACGACCCGGCCGGCGTCCACCCAGCGCCGCATGGTGTCGGCGCTCACGCCGAGCAGCGCCGCGGCCTCGCCGATGCGGTACGGGTTGACCGGTGCCCCGGACTGGCCCATGGTTGCGCTCCTGACGGTGGTTCGGGTGCGGGTACGCGTGCCGGTGCCCCCGGTGGTACGCGCACCGGTGCGGGTACGACGGGGCCGGGCGGGGGCCCCGCGGCCATCCTGCCGTACGGGGTGCTCGCACGGCCAAGCGGCGCCCGGCCCGGACGGCCCGCCGCCACCGGCCGGGGCCGGACACCACACCGGCGCGACCCCGGCGCGACCCCGGCGCGCGACCCGGCGGGGATCCGGCGGGGATCCGGAGGACAGTCCCTACGGCTCGCCGAAGAGGTCGCGGCGCACGGCGTCGCCGGCGGTGAGGACGGCGCCGCCGAGCACCGCTCCGCCGCCCGCCTCACCGGCCCGGACCTCGGTGCGCAGCGGGGAGAGCAGGGCGAGCCGGCGTTCCACCCGGGCGGCGAGCTCGGCGCCGCCGGCCCGGCCGATCTCGCCGCCGAGGACGACGCAGCCCGGGTCGAGGACGACGCAGACCGCCGAGGTGCCGACGGCGATCCGCTCGGCCAGCTCGTCGAGGAACGGTCCGCCCGGCTGCCCGTCGTCCAGCGCGCGCAGGGCGGCCCGGACGGCGGCCTCGGCGGCGGGAGCGTCGTCGGCGGCGTCGGCGGACAGTCCGTGGGCGCGGGCCAGGGCGCAGACCGCGGCACTGCCGGCCAGGCCGTGGAAACCGCCCTCGCAGCCGGTGGCGCTGGGCAGGCCGGTGGTGCCGGGGACGGGCAGGAAGCAGATCTCCCCGGTGCCGCCGCGCGCCCCGCGGCGCAGCTTGCCGTCGAGGACGACGGCGGCGCCGACGCTGTGGCCGAGCCAGATCAGCACGAAGTCGTCCCGGTCGCGGGCGGCGCCGGTCCGGTACTCGGCGCGGCCGGCGAGGTTGACCTCGTTCTCCAGGATCACGTCGGTGCCGGGGAGCTCCCGCAGGGCGGTGAGGAGCTCGGCGTGCCAGGCGGGCAGTTCGCCGGTGGACTGGAGGCGGCCGGTGGCGGGGTCGACCAGGCCGGGGGCGCCGACGGCGATGGTGTGCAGGTGGTCGGCGCCGGCCCGGCGGGCGGTGTCGAGCAGGGTGCGGACGATCCTGGCCGCGGTGTCGCGGTCGGCGGTACCGGGGTCGGCGGTACCGGGGCCAGCGGTGTCGCGGTCGGCGGTACCGGGGTCGGTGGCGGACCCATCCGAGGGCACGTCCGAGGAGCCGTCGCCGGGCGCACCCCCCGTGCCGCTGCCGGGTACGCCGCCGGGCTCGTCGACCGGGAGCTCCGCGGCGGCGAGGACCTGGCCGGCGAGGTCGGCGACGACCAGCGAGACGCCGGCGGAGCGCACGTCGACGGCGGCGAGGTGCGCACGGGAGGCGACCAGGGCGTAGAGCCGGGCGTTGGGGCCGCGCCGCTGTTCGCCGCGTTCGCCGACGACGGCGACCAGGCCGGTGCGCTGCAGCCGTTCGAGCAGGTCGGCGACGGTGGGCCGGGAGAGGCCGGTGAGGTCGCGCAGCTCGGTCGCGGTGAGGGGTCCCTGGTCGAGGAGCAGGTTGAGCGCCAGCCGGTCGTTGATCGCCCGGGCGGTGCTCGGCGTGGCCGTGCGCACGGTGGTCATGGGCGGACATCCTTCCAGAGTGTTTCTATCAGGGTCCCTTCCTGATAATTTATCGAACCGTCGCCGGTCTCGCATCGGCGGCCCCGCGCGGGCACATTTCGACCGGAACCACCCACGTGCGGGGAACCATCACCCCAGGGCACCGCCGCGTCCCCACGCGGCCGGGAGGGAAGAACTCGATGACCAGCACCGCGACCGCAGGACCACCCCTCGACACGCTCGACTCCCCGCGCCGGGCCAGGGCCTCCATCGCCCTCGTCTTCGCCGTGCACGGGGCCGTCAGCGGCAGCTTCGTCAGCCGGATCCCGTGGATCCAGGACCGTCTCGACCTCTCCCCCGGCCAGCTCGGCCTGGCCCTGGTGATGCCCGCCGTCGGCTCGTCCCTCGCGATGCCGCTGGCCGGCCGGTTCGTCCACCGCTACGGCGGCCGGGCGGCGGTCCGTGGACTGCTCTCGCTCTGGTGCCTGGCGCTCGTGCTGCCGCCCATCGCCCCCTCGCTGCCGCTGTTCTGCCTGACCCTCCTGGTCTACGGGGCCAGCGCCGGCATGGCCGACGTGGCGATGAACGCCCAGGGCGTGGAGATCGAGCAGCGGCTGGGCCGCTCGATCATGTCCGGACTGCACGGCATGTGGAGCGCCGGCGGGCTGCTGGCCGCCGGGTTCGGCATCCTCGCCGCCCACCAGGACCTCGACGCCCGCCTCCAGTTCGCCGTCACCGCCCTCGTCCTGCTGGCCCTGGCCCAGCCGGTCTGCCGCGCCCTGCCCGACCTGCGGGCACCGGAGGAGGCCGAGGCGCCGCCGCGCTTCGCACTGCCGCCGCGCAGCTCGCTGGTGATCGGGCTGGTCGGGTTCTGCGCGGTGTTCGCCGAGGGCGCCTCGATGGACTGGAGCGGCGTCTACCTCAAGGACGTCACCGGCGCCTCGTCCACCGTGGCCGCCGCCGCGTACACCGCCTTCTCGCTCACCATGGCGGTCAGCCGGCTCGCGGGCGACGCGGTGATCCGCCGGCTCGGCGCCGTCCGGGCGACCAGGCTCAGCGGCGCGATCGCCACCGCCGGAGGCCTGCTGGTCGTCTTCGCGGACCGCCCGGCGCTGGCCGTCCCGGGGTTCGCGCTGATCGGGGTCGGCGTCGCGGTGGTGGTGCCGCTGGCCTTCGCGGCGGCCGGCCGGATCGGCAGCAACCCGAGCCAGGCCATCGCCGGCGTCGCCACCGTCACCTACACCTCGGGCCTGATCGCCCCCGCGATCGTCGGCGGCCTGGCGCAGGCCACCTCGCTGCCCGTCTCGTTCGGGGTGGTCACCGCACTCTCCGTCGCGCTGCTGCTGAGCGCGGGCGCGCTGCGCCGGGCGGAGCCGGGCCTCCCGGCCGCGAGCGGCTCGAAGGGCGTCGCCGCGGCGGCGCCGGAGCGCGCCTCCGAGGTGACCACGACGAAGATGTGACGCGGCGTCCACGGGGACTCCCGCCGGCATCGCGGAACCGCGGGGCACGCCGCTCGTGCCCCGCGGTTCCGCGGCCGCGCGGGACTCGTCGTGCGCCACGGACCCGACGCCGCCTCACCCACCGCGCCGCCGACCGGCTCCGCCACTGCCGACGTCCTCCCCCGCCGGCCCCGCCCTCGCCGACCCCGGCGCCTTCACCCGGGACGCCCCGCCCGCGAGCCCCGCGCGGCCCGATGTGCGCACGGCGTGTACGGATCCATGACTTTTCCGCCCACTCCGCACAACCTTCCCGAACCCGGCGCCGTCGAACACCTCGACGCCGCCGGGGAGTCCCGGCAGCCGCTGCCCGGCCTCCACGCCGGGCACACCTCGACCCGAGCACCGGGAGGGCACCCGTGACCGCCACCGACCGCACGCCCCGAGGGCGCCTCCGCCCCGCCGTCCTCGCCCCCGCCCTCGCACTCGCCGCCGGCCTCGTGCTCGCGGCGCCCGCCGGCCCGGCGAGGGCCGCCGACTCCGAGCCCTTCGAGATCCGGACCCTCGCCACCTACAAGTGCCTGGAGGTCGCCGACTGGCGTACGGACGACGGCGCGCCCGGCCGCCAGTGGACCTGCACCGGCGGCGCCAACCAGAAGTGGTACTGGACCGACGCCGACGAACTGGTCAACGTCCACAGCGGCAAGTGCCTGGAGGTCCCGGGCGCGTCCACCGTCTGGGGCACCCAGGTCGGGCAGCGGGCCTGCGACGGCGGCGCGGACCAGCGGTGGAGCGACGCCAACCGCCTGCACAGCGGCCTGCGCACCATCACCAACGGCCACAGCGGCCTCTCGCTCGACCTGGCCGGGGCCGATCCGTCCGACGGCGCCCCGGTGATCCAGTGGGGTGCGAACCAAGGCGTCAACCAGGTGTGGTACTACTCGCCCTTCCCGGCCGGTCCGCACAACTGACCGACCGTCGGCCCCGGCACGGTGCGCCGACGAAGGACCACGAGCCCGTGCACCGCACCACCGCCGCCGCCGTGCGCCCGCAGGACGCCGTCCCCACCCCGCCGACCACCGCCCGGCCCGCCGGACCGGCCGGTGGACGTACAAGGCAGGACACAACCGGGGCTGGAGCGACGCCAACCGCCCGCACGGCGGCCGCCGCACTATCGTCGACCCCGACAGCGGCCTCGACCCCGACACCCCGGGCACCGACCCCGGCGACGGCGCTCCCGTCACCCGGTGGGGCCCGACCGACGGCCACGACCGGGCCCGGCACCCTCACCGTTCCCGCCCGGCCCGCACAGCCGACCGACGGCCGCCCTCCCCCCTTCGCGAACCCACCGCACCGCACCGCAGGAGGAACCCATGGGCACCACCCGCCGCCCCGCCCCCGTCCGCCCCGCCCCCGTCCGCTCGGTCCGCCTCGCCTCCGCCGCCGTCCTCGCCGGCGCGCTCGCCCTGGCCGTGTCGGCGGCGCCCGCCGGGGCCGCCGACACCACCCCCTTCGACCTCGACTCCGCCGCCACTGGCAAGTGCCTGGAGGCCGCCGACTGGCGCGCCGACGACGGCGCCCCGGTCCGCCAGTGGACGTGCACCGGCGGCGCCAACCAGAAGTGGGTCCGGACCGACCGCGGCGAGTTCGTCAACGTGAACAGCGGCAAGTGCCTGGACATCCCCGCCTACAGCACCACCCCGGGCACCCGCGCCGTCCAGTGGACCTGCAACGGCGGGCTCAACCAGGCCTGGACCGAGACCATCGTCCACCACAGCGGGATCCGCACCCTCACCAACGGCCACAGCGGCCTGCTGCTCGACCTCGCGGGAGCCAGCGCGGCCGACGGGACCCCGGCGATCCAGTGGGGCAAGAACGACGGCCTCAACCAGGTCTGGTTCTACACCCCGTGGCCCGTCGGCAGCGTCCGCTGAACACCGCACCCGGGGATCCGGGCCGTCGTCCGGGCCCGCCGCGGGCGGTCGGCGGGCACTGATCCGCCCGGCCGCGGCAGCGGTCCCGGCCGGTCCGGGGGCGGCGCACCCGCCTCCCGGACCGGCGGCCCGCGCGGTTAGGCTCGACGCGTGCCCGCACCCGTGACACTCCCGCCGCCCTCCGACCCGGCCGAGCCCGGCCTCGCGCCGCCCGCGCCCGCCCCCGCGCCGACGGATCCCGCACCGGCGGATCCCGCACCGGCGGGCCACCTGCCGACCGGACGCCCCGCGCGCCCGCCGCGCTCGGCGTGGCTGCGGCTGGCGGTGCTGCTGACGGTCCTCGCCGCGGCGGCCGGCTCACTGCTGCTGTGGAGTCCGACCGCGCTGCTCGACGGCGGACTCCCGGCCGGGGTCCCCGGGTACTGGCTGGCCCCCGCGTTCGTCGCGGTGTACGCGGTGGGGACGGTCGCGTTCTTCCCCCGGCCCGCGCTCAACGCGGCCGCGGGCCTGCTCCTCGGCGTGCAGCAGGGCGTGCTGCTGGCCGTGCTCGGCACCACCCTCGGGGCGGCGATGGCGTTCGGGCTGGCCCGCCGGCTCGGCCGGGACGCGCTCCGCCCGTACCTGCGCGGGCGGCTGCTGCTCTCCCTCGACCGGCGCTTCACCGAGCAGGGCTTCCGCAGCGTCTTCCTGCTCCGCCTGCTGCCCGGCCTGCCGTTCCAGGCGGCCAACTACGGCGCCGCGTTCTCCGCGGTCCGGTTCCTGCCGTTCATCGTCGGCACCGCCCTCGGGGTAACGCCGATCACCGCGGTCTACGTCATGGCCGCGGCCTCCTCCCGCGAGCCGGGCTCGGCGGCGTTCCTGCTCTCGGCCGGGACGATCGGCGTGCTCTGCCTGGTGAGCGCGGTCACGCTGGGCCGGGCGGCGCTCCGCAGGCGGCGCTCGGCCTCGGCCTGAGCGCCGGGCGCCCGACCCGCCGCGCCGGGCGCGCCGAACCCGGGAATCCGCTCCGCCGGCCGGGCGGTGCTGTCAGTGGTGTGTGAAATCGTTCCCGCATTGTTGACAGAAGGTCAATTACGCGGTGACCGCGACCGATATGGTCTACGCGCGCAACCGTACGCCGGGCTCCAGCGTCGCAACTGGTGCCCGGGTCCGCCCGGGCACCCGGCGCGGCACGACTCGTACGGCGGTCGCGAGCGGGCACGGTACCGGTGATCAGTGCGATACTCGGACAGTTCCGACGAGTGGATGACGTGTCAAAAGGACACGCGCACCGGGGGACCTGTACGGAACGAGGCAGGGAGGCGCGGCATGGGAGCACTTCGCGACGAGCACCACAACGGGTGGCTGATGCCCTCCGGGAACTACCCGGCCGCGGTGTACGACGACGAGTGGGTCGAGCAGGAGACGATGCCGTCCTCCCCCGCCCCCACGAAGATCGTCTCCCTGCGGCCGACCGGATTCGAGGCCGCACGCACGGTCGGCGAGCACATCCGGGCCAGTATCCCGGTGGTCATGGACCTCACCGAGATGGACGAGGCCGAGGCCAAGCGCATGGTCGACTTCGCCTCCGGTCTGATCTTCGGCACCCGTGGCGGCATCGAGCGGATCGCCCGCCGGGTGTTCCTGCTGACCCCGGCGGACGTCGAGGTCATGGTGATCGACCGGCCGCTGGACGACACCGGGTTCTACAACCAGAGCTGACCGCGGAAGACCCGGGACCGGGGACGGCGAACGCCGTCCCCGGTTTCTTGCTGCCCACCGACCGGCACCGTGCGCCTCACCTGCACCATCGAACGTCAATTTGAGACATCCACGTCTCATTCGTCGTACACTCGTTCCATGGCCACCGATCGTGACTCCGTCCTCGAAGCCGCTGTCGGCGTACTCTCCCGCCGCCCGACCGCCCACCTCGACGAGATCGCCCGCGCCGCGGGCATCAGCCGCGCCACCCTGCACCGGCTCTTCCCGGGCCGCGACGCGCTGATCCGCGAGGTCGGCCTGCTCGGGCTCCGTCGGTTCGGCGCCGCGCTCGACACCGCCGCCGTCGACGAGGGCGACGCCCACACCGCGCTGCGCCGGCTGGTCGACGCGATCGTCCCGGACGCAGCGCTCTGCGCCTTCCTGGCCGGCGAGAACCAGCTCTACGACGACGCCGACATCAACGACCTCTGGGACTCCCAGATCGACCGGATGCACGCACTCTTCCTGCGCGGGCAGCAGCAGGGCACCTTCCGGATCGAACTGTCGGCGGCCTGGCTCAGCGAGGCCTTCTTCGACCTGGTGGCCGGCATCGGGTGGGCCATCCAGGACGGCCGGCTCGCCCCGCGCGACGCCGCGTTCTCCCTCGCCGAGCTGTTCCTCGGCGGCGCGCTCCGCAGCCCGCGCCCGCACTGATCCCCACATCCCACATCCACGCACCTCGGACCGGAAACCGGACACCGATACCCATGAGCAGCACCGTCCACCTCCGCCCCCGCCAGCGCTGGACCGGCCTCGCCGTCCTCGTCCTGGCCGTCACCCTGGTCGCCGTCGACGCGACCGTCCTCTCCCTCGCCATCCCCTCGATCAGCGAGACCCTGCGCCCCAGCGGCACCCAGCTGCTCTGGATCGGCGACGCGTACTCCTTCGTCCTGGCCGGCCTGCTGGTCTCGATGGGCTCGCTCAGCGACCGGGTCGGCCGCAAGAAGCTGCTGCTCATCGGCTCCACCGCGTTCGGCGCGGCGTCGCTGCTCGCCGCCTACGCGCCCAGCGCCGGCTGGCTGATCGTCGCCCGCGCGCTGCTCGGCGTCGCCGGGGCCACCATCATGCCGTCCACGCTCTCGCTGATCCGCTCGCTCTTCCCGGACGACCGCGAGCGGGCCACCGCGATCGGCATCTGGGGCGCGGCCGCCACCGCCGGCGCCGCGCTCGGCCCGGTGGTCGGCGGCGTGCTGCTGGAGCACTTCTGGTGGGGCTCGGTCTTCCTGCTCAACATCCCGGTGCTGCTCCTGCTGCTGGTGCTCGGTGCCTGGCTGCTGCCCGAGTCGAAGGACCCGAAGCCCGGCCGCTGGGACGTGCTGAGCGTGCTGCTCTCGCTCGTCGGTGTGATCGGCGTGGTCTACGCGATCAAGGAGGCCGCCGCCCACGGCCTCGCCCGCTGGGACGTGCCGGTCGCGGCCGTCCTGGGCGCGACCGCCCTGACCGTCTTCGTCCGCCGCCAGCTCCGGCTGGACACCCCCCTGCTGGACGTCCGGCTCTTCGCGAACCGCCGCTTCACCGCCGCCGTGCTGGCCTCGCTGACCGCGCTGATCGGACTCTCCGGTGTGGTCTTCGTGACCTCGCAGTACCTGCAGCTGGTCCGTGGCTACCCGCCGCTGAAGGCCGGCCTGGCCGAGCTGCCGGCCTTCGCCGGCGCGGTGGTCGGCGGCCTGCTGACCGCCAGGCTGGTCCGCCGCACCGGCGCCCGCACGGCGCTGACCGCCGGCCTGCTGACGATGGGCGCCGGGATCGGGATCCTCGGCTGGATCCAGCAGGACACCACCTACCTGGTGCTGGCCGCCGCCTTCCTGCTGGTGGGCACGGCCGAGGGCGTGGTCTACACGCTCGGCGCCGACCTGGTGCTGGGCGCCGCCCCCGCGGACAAGGCCGGCGCCGCGTCGGCGGTCTCCGAGACCGCGTACGAGCTGGGCACCGCGCTCGGCATCGCGCTGGTCGGCTCGGTGGTCGGCGCGCTCTACACGGGCCGGCTGATCGTCCCCGCCGGGGCCGACCCGGCGGCGGCCGCGCAGGCCGGCGAGTCGCTGGGCGGCGCGGTGGAGGCCGCGCACGGGCTGCCCGGGACGCTGGCCGGGCCGCTGCTGGCGAGCGCCCGGGACGCCTTCGTCCACGGGCTGAACGTCGCGGCGGTCCTGGCGGGCCTCCTGCTGCTGGGCGCGGCCGTGCTGTCCTGGCGGCTGCTGCGGGAGCGTCCCGGCGCGGCCCGGGAGCAGGAGCAGGAGCAGGGACGGACCCCGGAGAAGGCCGGGGTGTAGCGGCACGACTGCGGGGCCCGGTCCGATGCGGACCGGGCCCCGCAGTGCTGCCCGGGGCGTGGCCTAGGGTTTGCGGGCGCGGCGGGCCCGTTCGACGACCACCGCGCGGAGCTCGCGCAGGTCGATCAGCTGCTCGCCGTCCAGGGTCAGCAGCTCCATCCGCACCTCCCGGACGCCCCGCTCCTCCTCCCCGGTCGTCCAGCGGTGCGCCCGCCAGCGCAGCTCGGACCAGAGGTAGGTGTCGGCGCTGCCGTCCCGGAGGAGCACCGCGCCCCGCTCGAAGCAGTACAGCGAGGGCTTCCGCCCGCCCGACCGGTGGCGCCAGAGCACCAGGGAGAGGAGCAGCGCCGGTCCGGCGACCAGGGCGGACCCGACCCCGACGACGCCGTGGGCCAGCTGGAGCACCCCGGCCGGCGACAGCAGGAGCGTCGGCGCGGTCACCACCAGCGCCGAGCCCCGCTCGGAGCGGCGGTCGCTCTCGCAGGAGAGGAAGCGGCCGAAGCCGCCGCACCAGGCACGGTCGGCCACCACGTGCGGAACCCTCGCCACAACCCCGTCCCTCCCCCGGACAACGGCCCCCGTCCCACCCGCGGGCGCCCGGAGCCTACCCACGGCAGACCCGCGTCAGACCTGCGCAGACCTGTGCAGACCCGCTCCGAGCTGCTCCGCGCCGCGCCGGCCCGCGCCGACCCGCGCCGAGCTGCTCCGAGCCGCGTCAGACCGTCCCGAACGGGAGCTCCAGCTCCGCCCAGACCACCTTGCCGTCCCTGGTCAGCCGGCTCCCCCAGCGCTGGGCGAGCTCGCTGACCAGGAACATCCCGCGCCCGCCCTCGTCCTGCTCGGCGAAGGGGCGCAGCTGGGGCGTCTGGCCGCCGGCGTCGGCGACCTCCAGGGTGAGCACCCGGTCACGGAAGAGCCGGAGCCGGCGCGGGGCGTCGGCGTGCAGCAGGGCGTTCGTGACCAGTTCGCTGACCAGCAGCTCGGCGTAGTCGGCGAGGGCGGACAGGCCCCAGCCGTCGAGCGTGCTGCGGGTGAAGCGGCGGGCCTTGCCGGGGAGCCTTCCGCCGCCGGTGAGCGGCAGGGTGGCGACCCGGTCGGCGGGCAGCGGCAGCACCCGGGCCATGATCATCGCGATGTCGTCGTCGGTGCCGTCGGTGACCAGCGCGGCGAGGACGGCGTCGCAGCTCTCCTCCAGGGTGCGGCCGGGGCCGGAGAGGGTGCGGGCGAACAGGTCGATGCCGTCGTCGAGGTCCCGGCCGCGCCGTTCGACCAGGCCGTCGGTGTAGAGGGCGACCATGGCGCCCTCGGGGAGGCTGAACCCCACCGACTCGAAGGCCACGCCGCCGACCCCGAGCGGCACGCCCGGCGGCACCTCCACGCGGCGGGCGGTGCCGTCGGGGCCGACCCAGACGGGCGGCAGGTGGCCCGCCGAGGCGACCTGCACGGTGCGCTCCAGCGGGTCGTAGACGGCGCAGATGCAGGTGGCGAACTGGCCCTCCCCGATGCCGGAGGCGGTCTCGTCCAGCCGGGTGAGCACCTGCTCGGGCGGCATGTCCAGGGTGGCGAGGGTGCGGGCGACGGTGCGCAGCTGGCCCATCGTGGCGGCGGCCCGGATGCCGTGGCCCATGACGTCGCCGACCACCAGGGCGACCCGCCCGCAGGAGAGCGGCACGACGTCGAACCAGTCGCCGCCGACCTCGCTGGTGACGCTGGAGGGCAGGTAGCGGTAGGCGATCTCCAGGCCCAGCGTGCGGTGGATCTCCTGGGGCAGCAGGCTGCGCTGCAGGGTGAGCGCGGTCTCGCGCTCGCGCCGGTAGAGCCGGGCGTTGTCGATGGCGAGCGCGGTGCGGGCGATCAGCTCCTCGGCGAGCGCGAGGTCCGCGGCGGTGAACGGCTCGGGGTTGCGCATCCGGATGAACTCGGCGCCGCCCAGCACCATGCCCCGGGCGATGAGCGGGAGCATCAGGTACGAGTGGATGCCCGCCTCGATGCCGGGGGCGACGCGGTCCTCGGAGGCGACCAGTCCGCGCAGCACCTCCTCGTCGACGTGGGCGCGCAGCAGCGGGCGGCCGCTGCGCAGGGTCTGGTTGTAGCTGCGGCCGGGGGCGTACTCGGTGACCTCGCCGACCGTGTCGACGGCGTGCACCAGGCCCGTCTCGTAGGACTCCCCGACGGCGACGGCGCGCAGCTGGACGGAGCGGTCCTCCGGGATGGGGGTGGGTTCGGCGCCGCGCAGCACCGTTTCGAGCAGGTCCACGGTGGCGAAGTCGGCGAACCGCGGGACGACGGCCTCGATCAGCTCCTCGGCGGTGCGCTGGAGGTCGAGGGTGGTGCCGATCCGGGCGGTGGCCTCGGCGATGGTGGTGAGGCGTTCCTGCGCGCGGGCGGCGCGGGCCTCGGCCTGGAAGCGTTCGGTGACGTCGATGATCGAGGAACAGACGCCGAAGACCCGGCCGGTGGAGTCCTCCAGCCGGAAGTAGGAGGCGGACCAGGCGCGGTCGCGGCGCGGGTCGCCGGGGACGCGGCCGTGCGAGCGGGCGTCGACCACGGGGCGGCCGGTGGCGAGCACCTGGCGCATGATCTGTTCGATCTCGGCGCTGTTGATGCCGGGCAGGACGCTGCTGATCCGGCGCCCGAGGTGGGCGGCGGCGGGGACGCCGTTCATCCGGGCCAGCGACTCGTTCAGCCGTACGTACCGGAGGTCGGTGTCGTAGACGGCCATCCCGATCGGGGACTGGCCGAAGATGCCGTCGAGGACGGCGAGGTCGGCCTCGACGCGGTGCAGGGCCGTGGTGTCGGAGGCGGTGGCGAGCAGCAGCAGGGTGCCGCCGGGGCCGGCGATCGGGTAGGTGCGGAACTCCAGCTCGACGGTGCGGCCGTCACGGTGGCGGACCGCGAAGACGCCCGACCAGCCCTTGCCGCCCATGATGCGCTCGAAGAGCTCCAGCACCTCGGGGCGGTCGTCGGCGGCGGTGAGCAGCTGGGCGGCGTAGCTGCCGACGGCCTCCTCGGCGGAGTAGCCGAGCAGTTCCTCGGCGTCCTCGCTCCAGTGCAGGATCAGACCGTCGTCCTGGAGCAGGGCGGTGGCGAGCGGAACGAGCCGATGGCCGTCCAGACGTGCGGAGGGGCCGCCCGGATCGTGGCCGGCGGCGTCGGTCGCGTCCCACTCGTGTCTCCGCATTCAGGCAGCACCCCGGTTCGGCTCGTGCCCGGCCGGGCGGGGCCTCGCGGTCCGTGTCGGCCGGGGGTTCTTCTCCAGACTGCACGGACATCGGCCGCCCGGCGACCCCTTGGTAAGGGGTTCCTCGTTCGGTCAGGTGTACGGGCGTCATGGGCGTACCGGCCGCAGCGTACCCTCCAGAACGCCCGCCCACTGTCGGATCACCCGGGATCGTCGTGCACCGTCGTCGGTGAGCAGGTTGGCCAGGCCGAGACCGCGTGCCATGTCGAGGGTCGCCTGGACGGTCTCGCGGACGCCGGGCACGCTCTCGTCGGCGCCGAGGAACTCGACGGCGGCGCGGTGCGCCTCGCGTCCGACGTGCCCTTCGAGGCCGATGATCCGGTCGCGCAGCGGCTCCTCGGTGGCGGCGGCGACCCACAGGTGGAGGGCCGCGCGGAACAGCGGGCCGGTGTAGAGGCGGACGATCATGCCGACGACGGCCTCGGTGCGCGCCGGGCCGTCGGCGGGCAGCTCGTCCGCGTGGGCGCGCACGGCGGCCAGCCGCTCGGCGGTGACGTGCTCGACGGCCGCGGTGAAGAGGTCCTCGCGGGTCGGGAAGTGGTGCTGGGCCGCGCCCCGGGAGACGCCGGCCCGTTCGGCGACCACGGCGACGGTGGAGCCGTTCCAGCCGAGTTCGGCGAGGCAGTCGACGGCCGCCGCCAGCAGCCGCGCCCGGGTGGCGCGGCTGCGGTCCTGCTGGGGGGCGCGGGCGGCGGGGTGCGTGGTCATCTGCGGTGGCGGTTCCTGTTCGTGCGGCGGGTCGGCTTCGGGGCCCGCATTGGGCCCGCTCCGGGGCCCGCTCCGGGGGTGGGCCAGATCCTGCCAGACGGCGGCCGGCGGCTGGTGGCTGGTGGCGGGCCGGGCCGGGCGATGGCGGGCGGTCCGGCCGGTGCGGCCGGAGGGGCGGGGCGGCCCCGGCCGGCGGCCTCAGCGGGCGGCCTCCCGGGCGCGCAGCTCACGGCGCAGGATCTTGCCCGCCGGGGACTTCGGGACGGCCTCCAGGAACTCCACGACGCGGACCTTCTTGTACGGGGCGACCTTCCCGGCGACGAAGGCCGCCACCTCCTCCTCGGTGAGCGCGCTGCCGGGGGCGCGCACCACGAAGGCCTTCGGGCACTCGGTGCCCTCCGCGTTGCGCACGCCGATCACGGCAGCGTCGGCGATCTGCGGGTGGCTGAGCAGCAGCGCCTCCAGTTCGGCGGGCGCGACCTGGTACCCCTTGTACTTGATCAGCTCCTTCACCCGGTCGACGATGTGCAGGTAGCCGCGTTCGTCGACGAAGCCGACGTCCCCGGTGTGCAACCAGCCGTCGGCGTCGATGGTGGCGGCGGTGTCGGACGATCGGCCGAGGTAGCCCCTCATCACCTGCGGCCCGCGGATCAGCAGCTCGCCGCGTTCACCGGGCCCGAGGTCCGGGTCGCTGCCGTCGAGGGCGGCGACCCGCAGCTCGGTGGACGGGACCATCCGGCCGACCGAGCCCGGCGACGGCTCGGTCTCGGAGGGGGAGATCAGGTGGCTGACCGGGGAGAGCTCGGTCATGCCGTAGCCCTGGAGGATGTGCGGCAGGCCGAGCCGGCGGGCACAGGCCTCGGCGAGGTCGCCGTCCAGCGGCGCCGCGGCGCAGAGCAGGTACTCGACCGAGGACAGGTCGTAGCGGTCCACCACCGGGTGCTTGGCGAGGGCGAGGGCGATCGGCGGGGCCACGATCAGGGCCTGGACGCGCTGCTCCTCGATGGTGCGGCAGAACTGTTCCAGGTCGAAGCGGGGCAGCACGACGACGGTCGCTCCGCACCGCAGCGGCTGGTTGAGCAGGGCGGCGAGGCCGTAGATGTGGAAGAAGGGGAGGACGGCGAGGACGCGTTCGCCCTCCGCCGGGCGGTACAGGGCGTCGGTCTGGGCGAGGTTGGTGGCGATCGAGCGGTGGGTGAGCATGACGCCCTTGGGCAGGCCGGTGGTGCCGCTGGAGTAGGGCAGGACGGCGATGTCGGTGGCCGGGTCGAGGGCGATCTCGGGTTCGGGCCCGGTGGCGGCGAGCAGGTCGGCGAGCGAGAGGTGGCCCGGCGCCCCGTCCAGGACGACGATCCCGGCGAGCGGGCGGCCCCCGGCGGCGAGCTTCTCGGCGGCGGCGCGTGCCGTGGGCAGGAACGGCGAGACGGTGATCAGCCAGCGGGCCTCGCTGTCGGCGAGCTGGCCGGCCAGGTCGGCGGGGGTGGCGAGGGAGGAGACGGTGGTGACGGTGGCACCGGCCCGGGTCGCCCCGTAACAGGCCATCGGGTAGCCGATGGAGTTGGGACTGAACAGGGCCACCACGTCGCCTTGGCGCACGCCCGCCTCGGCCAGTCCGGCCGCGACCCGGCGGACGGCGTTTCCGAGCTGGGCGTGGGTGACCGTCTCCCCGGTGACGCCGTCGACCAGGGCGGGCCGGTCACCGAAGCGCCCGGCGCCGCCGAGGACGGCGTCGTGCAGGGGCAGGTCGACGATGCCGACGTCCGGGAACTCGCTGTGGAACACCAAGGCGTGCCTCCTGTGCGGTAGTTGGCGCGGGGCAGGGCGGCCGGCGGAAGGTCCTGGACGACCGGCCGCACGGCGCGCACAGGAGCATACGGACAGTGGCCGGTCGGTGCGTCGTAGTGACGGACGTTTGGCGGAGCGCGCGGGGCGCAAGAGACGGCGCGGTCCGTGAACGCCGAGGTCGGAGGGCCGGGTCCGCTGCGAGGCGGTCAGATGCCAGAACGATGATGCGACGATCCGTTCGAGGCTTCGGGCAGGGCTCGGGCGGGGCTCGGGGCTCGGGCGGGGCTCGGGGCTCGGGGCTCGGGATCCCGGCTCCGGGCCTCGGGATCCCGGCTCCGGGCCTCGGGATCCCGGCTCCGAGCTTCCGGCTTCGGGCTTCGGGCTTCGGGCGGGCCTCAGTAGGACTTCGGCAGGCCGAGGGTGTGCTGAGCCACGTAGTTGAGCACCATCTCGCGGCTGACCGGTGCGACCCGGCCGACCCGGGTGGCCGCCAGCAGGGCGCCGAGGCCGTACTCCTGGGTGAGGCCGTTGCCGCCGAGGGTCTGCACGGCCTGGTCGACCGTCCGCGCCGCCGCCTCGCCGGCCGCGTACTTGGCCATGTTGGCGGCCTCACCGGCGGCCTGGTCGTCGCCCGCGTCGTAGAGCAGACCGGCCTTCTGGGTCATCAGCCGGGCGAGCTCGATCTCCACCGCGCACTGCGCGAGCGGATGCGCGAGGCCCTGGTGGGCGCCGATCGGAGTCGACCAGACCGTACGGGTCTTCGCGTACTCGACCGCCTTGCCGAGCGCCTGGCGGGCCAGGCCGAGGGAGAACGCGGCGGTCATGATCCGCTCGGGGTTGAGGCCCGCGAAGAGCTGGAGCAGCCCCGCGTTCTCGTCCCCGACCAGGGCGTCGGCCGGCAGCCGGACGTCGTCCAGGAAGACCTGGAACTGCCGCTCGGGGGCGACCAGCTCCATCGGGATCGGCCGGAACCCGAAGCCCGGGGTCTCGCGCGGCACGACGAACAGGGCGGGCTTGAGCCTGCCGGACCGGGCGTCCTCGGTACGGGCGACGAACAGGACGGCGTCGGAGTGGTCGATGCCGGAGACGAACACCTTGCGGCCGGTCAGCAGCCAGTCCTCACCGTCGCGGCGCGCGACGGTGGAGATCCGGTGGGCGTTGGAGCCGGCGTCCGGCTCGGTGATGCCGAAGGCCATCCGGCGGCTGCCGTCCGCGAGCCCGGGCAGCCACGCGCGCTTCTGCTCCTCGGTGCCGTAGCGGGCGATGACCGTGCCGCAGATCGCCGGGGAGACGATCAGCAGCAGCAACGGGCAGCCGGCGGTGCCGAGCTCCTCCAGCACGATGGCCAGGTCGGTGATCCCGCCGCCGCCCCCGCCGTACTCGGCGGGGAGGTTGACGCCGAGGTAGCCGGCCTTGCCGGCGTCGGCCCAGAGCTCGTCGGCGGGTTCGCCGGCGCGGGCCTTGGCCAGGTAGTACGCGGAGCCGTAGCGGGCGCCGAGGTCGGCGACGGCGCGGCGCAGGTCCCGGCGTTCGGGGGTCTCGATGAGCGGGCTGCCGGGGGCGGTGGTGCGCGGTGCGGACATGGCCTGGTCCTTCCGGGCGGGGTCGGGGCGGCGGCTCTCAGCGGGCAGGGGGTGGGGCGGCGACTCCCAGCGGGCAGGGAGGTCGGGGCGGGTGGGGGCGGGGGCCTCCGCCCCTCCGGGGGGCGGGTGCTCAGCCGGCGGGCTGCACCACGGCGAGCAGGGCGCCGAGCTCCACCTGCTGGCCCGGGGCGGCGCGGAGTTCGGCGAGGACGCCGTCGGCCGGTGCGGTGATGCGGTGCTCCATCTTCATCGCCTCCAGCCAGAGCAGCGGCTGCCCGGCCGTGACGGTGTCCCCGACGGCGGCGGCGGTCCGGACCACGGTGCCGGGCATCGGGGCGAGCAGCGCCCCCGGGTCGGTCTGCGCGGCGGGGTCGGGGAAGCGGTCCAGCGCGACGAGGACGGTGGTGCCGGACGGGGTGTCGACGTACACGCGGTCGCCGTACCGGGTGACGTCGAAGGTGCGGCGGACCGCGCCCGTCCGCAGCGTGACCCGTTCCGGCGAGGAGTCCAGCAGGACGGTGTCCGGGTGGCCCTCGGCCCGCAGTCCGTCGCGGGTGAACCGGTAGCGGACCTCCGACTCAGCGCCGTCGGCGGTCCGGTAGCGCTTCACCTGCGGCTGGGAGGGGAGGTTGCGCCACCCCGACGGCAGTGCGGTGCGGCGGCCCGCCGCGTCGGCCAGGGCGGCGGCGAGCGCGGCGAGGGCGGGTGCGGGGGCGGTAAGGGCGGGGGCGGAGGCGGGGGCGGCAGGGTCCGCCGGCCCGGGCGCGGTCAGCCCGGGCGCGGTCAGCCCGGCCGCGTGCTCGGCGAGGAAGGCGGTGTGCAGGCGCTCCGCCAGGAACTCCGGGTGCCGGAGCGAGCGCACCAGCAACTCCCGGTTGGTGACGGGCCCGTGGATGCGGGTCCGGGCGAGCGCGTCCGCCAGCCGCCGGGCCGCGGCCGGCCGGGTCGGCCCCCAGGCGATCACCTTCGCCAGCATCGCGTCGTAGTGCGAGGTGATCTCGCAGCCGTCGGCGACACCGGAGTCCAGCCGCAGCCCGCGCCCGGTGAACTCACTGTGCGGGAGCGGGATTTCGAGGCGGTGCAGGGTGCCGGTCGAGGGCCGCCAGGCGTTGCCCGGATCCTCGGCGTAGAGCCGGGCCTCGATCGCGCAGCCGACCGTTTCCGGGGCCGGCCCGACCAGCCGCCCGCCCTCGGCGACGGTGAGCTGGAGGGCGACCAGGTCGAGACCGGTGACCGCCTCGGTGACCGGATGCTCCACCTGGAGGCGGGTGTTCATCTCCAGGAAGTGGAACCGGCCGTCCGGCGCGAGCAGGAACTCCGCCGTTCCCGCGCCGACGTACCCGGTCGCCCGCGCGGCGGCGACGGCGGCCTCGTGCAGGGCCGCGCGCACCCGCGGGTCGAGGCCGGGCGCGGGCGCCTCCTCGATGACCTTCTGGTGCCGCCGCTGCAGGGAGCAGTCCCGGTCGCCGACCGCCCACACCGTCCCGTGCGCGTCGGCGAGCAGTTGCACCTCGACGTGCCGGCCGGAGGGCAGGTAGCGCTCGCAGAACACCTCGTCCGAGCCGAAGGCCTTCGCCGCCTCCGCCCTGGCCGACGCCAGCTCCCCCGCCAGGTCGGCGAGCCGGTGCACCACCCGCATGCCCCGCCCGCCGCCGCCGGCGGCCGCCTTGACCAACAGCGGCAGGTCGGCTTCGGTCGGCTCGTCCAAGGCGTCCAGCACGGGCACGCCGGCCTTCGCCACCAGCTCCTTGGCGGCCGTCTTGGAGCCCATCGCGGCGATCGCCTCCGGCCCCGGGCCGACCCAGACGAGGCCGGCCTCCAGCACGGCGCGCGCGAACCCGGCGTCCTCGGAGAGGAACCCGTACCCGGGGTGGACGGCGTCGGCACCGACCGTGCGCGCGGCGGCGATCAGGAGGTCGCCGCGCAGGTAGGTGTCGGTGGGCGCCGCGCCGGGCAGCCGGACTGCGGCGTCGGCCTCCCGGACGTGCGGGGCACCGGCGTCCGGGTCCGCGTACACGGCGGTGGTCGCGATGCCCAGCTCCCGGCAGGTGCGCAGGATCCGGCGGGCGATCTCGCCGCGGTTGGCCACCAGCAGGTGGGTGATCTGCACGTTGCTCCCCCTCACATTCGGAAGACGCCGTAGCCGGACGCGCCCTCGACCGGCGCGTTGTGGATCGCCGAGAGGCAGAGCCCGAGCACCGTACGGGTGTCGCGCGGGTCGATCACCCCGTCGTCGTAGAGCCGCCCGGACAGGAAGACCGGCAGCGACTCCGCCTCGATCTGCTGCTCCACCACGGCCCGGACCGCCGCGTCCGTGTCCTCGTCGTAGGGCTGCCCCTTGGCGGCGGCGGACTGCCGGGCGACGATCGACAGCACACCGGCCAGCTGCTGCGGCCCCATCACCGCCGACTTGGCGCTCGGCCAGGCGAACAGGAACCGCGGCTCGTACGCCCGCCCGCACATCCCGTAGTGTCCGGCGCCGTAGGAGGCACCCATCAGCACGGACAGGTGCGGCACCCGGGAGTTGGCGACGGCGTTGATCATCATCGCGCCGTGCTTGATGATGCCGCCCTGCTCGTACGCCCGGCCGACCATGTAGCCGGTCGTGTTGTGCAGGAACAGCAACGGGACGGCGCGCTGGTTGGCCAGCTGGATGAACTGCGCGGCCTTCTGGGACTCCTGGCTGAACAGCACGCCCTGCGCGTTGGCCAGGATGCCGACCGGGAAGCCGTGCAGACGGGCCCAGCCGGTGGCCAGGCTGGTGCCGTAGAGCGGCTTGAACTCGTCGAAGTCGGAGCCGTCGACGATCCGGGCGATCACCTCGCGCGGGTCGAAGGGCACCTTGAGGTCGCCCGGGACGATGCCGAGCAGGTCCTCCTCGGCGTACCTCGGCGGCTCGGCCGCCCGGTCCGGACCGGGGCCCGCCCTGCGGTGGTCGAGGCGGGCGACGATCCGGCGGGCGAGGCGCAGCGCGTCCGGCTCGTCCGCCGCGAAGTGGTCGGCCAGTCCGGAGGTACGGGCGTGCATCTCGGCGCCGCCGAGGGACTCGTCGTCCGACTCCTCGCCGGTCGCCATCTTCACCAGCGGCGGCCCGCCCAGGAACACCTTGGCCCGTTCCTTCACCATCACGGTGTGGTCGGACATCCCGGGCACGTACGCGCCGCCCGCCGTCGAGTTGCCGAACACCACGGCCACGGTGGGGATTCCGGCGGCGGACAGCCGGGTGAGGTCGCGGAAGAGGGCGCCGCCGGGGATGAAGATCTCCTTCTGGCTGGGCAGGTCGGCGCCGCCGGACTCGACCAGGTTGACCAGCGGGAGGCGGTTGGCGAGGGCGATCTCGTTGGCACGCAGGGCCTTTCGCAGCGTCCAGGGGTTGGAGGCGCCGCCGCGCACGGTCGGATCGTTGGCGGTGATCACGCACTCGACGCCCTCGATCACGCCGATCCCGGTGACCAGCGCGGCGCCCACCGGGTGGTCGCTGCCCCAGGCGGCGAGCGGGGAGAGCTCCAGGAACGGCGAGTCCTGGTCGACCAGCAGCTCGATCCGCTCGCGCGGCAGCAACTTGCCGCGCCCGCGGTGGCGTTCGACGTACTTGGGCCCGCCGCCGGCCAGCGCCTTGGCGTGCTCGGCGTCCAGTTCGGCGAGCTTGGCGAGCATCGCGGCGCGGTGCTCGGCGAAGTCGGCACCGCCCGGGTCGAGGCGGGTGGGCAGGACGGTCACAGCAGTGCCTCCGGGATGTCGAGGTGGCGCGAGCGCAGCCACTCCCCCAGCGCCTTCGCCTGCGGGTCGAAGCGGTGCTGGGCCGCCACTCCCTCGCCGAGCAGGCCGGTGACGGTGAAGTTGAGCGCCCGGAGGTTCGGCAACAGGTGCCTGGTGATCTCCAGTTCCGCCGTCTCGGGGAGGAGTTCGCGCAGTCGGTCGACGGTGAGGGTGTGGGCGAGCCAGCGCCAGCCGGGCTCGTCGCGGACCCACACGCCGAGGTTGGCGTCGCCGCCCTTGTCGCCGCTGCGGGCGCCCGCCACCAGGCCGAGCGGTCCCCGGCGGGTGGGGCCGCCACCGGGGAGCGGCTCCGGGAGCGCGGGGCCCGGGTCCCCGGCCGGGACCGGCTCGGTGGCGGACGGGGGCGGGGCGGACGGGGGCGGGGTGGACGACTCCGGGGTGGACGGCTCCGGGGCGGGCCGTGCACTGGTGTACTGGGCCGCGGGCGCGACGGCCACCCGGCGGCCGTCCGGCAGGACCGCGGTGTGCTCGACCGCCGCCGCGTCCACCGCCACGGCCGTGAACACCCCGTACGGCGCCCCGGGTCCGGGCGGCGCGGCCAGGTGGAAGCCCGGGTAGCCGGCCAGCGCCAGCTCCACCGCCGCCTTGCCGAGGCCACGGCCGACCCGGTCGGCGTCCTGGTCCCGGGCGGTGAGCCGGAGCAGCGCCGAGGCCGCCTCCTCGGTGGCCGCGTCCGGGTGGTCGGTGCGGGCCAGGGTCCAGCGCAGCTCGGCCGGGCGGTCCCCGGGCGCGCCCGCCGCGTCCAGGGCGTCCTCGAACTGCCGTTGCGCCAGGGCCGCCTTGGCCTCGACGTCCAGCCCGGTGAGCACGAACACGACCTCGTTGCGGTACCCGCCCAGCCGGTTGAGCCCGACCTTGAGCGTGGACGGCGGAGCCTCACCGCGCACCCCGTCGATCCGGACCCGGTCGACGCCCTCCCGGGTGAGCCGGACGGTGTCCAGCCGCGCCGTCACGTCCGGCCCCAGGTAGCGCGGTCCGGCCGTCTCGTAGAGGAGTTGGGCGGTGACAGTGCCCACGGTGACGGCGCCTCCCGTCCCCGGGTGCTTGGTGACGACGCTGGACCCGTCGGCGTGCAGCTCGGCGATCGGGAATCCCGGCCGGGTGACGTCGTGCTCCCGGAAGAAGGCGTAGTTGCCGCCGGTGGCCTGCGCCCCGCACTCCAGCACGTGCCCGGCGACGACGGCGCCCGCGAGCGCGTCCAAGTCGCCCCTGCCCCAACCGAAGTGGGCGACCGCCGGACCGACGACCAGCGCGGCGTCGGTGACCCGACCGGTGACCACCACATCGGCGCCGGCCGTCAGGCACTCCGCGACGCCGAACGCGCCGAGGTAGGCGTTGGCCGCCAGCAGCCCCTCCGGGAGGCCGAGTTCGGCCCGGCGCGGCAGCAGGTCGTCCCCCTCGACGTGGGCGACGGCCGGGTGCAGGCCCTGCCGCTTCGCCAACTCCCCGATGGCATCGGCCAGTCGGGCGGGATTGAGCCCGCCCGCGTTGGTCACGATCCTGACTCCGCGCTCCAGTGCGAGGCCGAGGCACTCCTCCATCTGCCGCAGGAAGGTGCGGGCGTACCCGAGCGAGGGGTCCCTGAGCCGGTCGCGGGCCAGGATCAGCATCGTCAGCTCGGCCAGGTAGTCCCCGGTGAGCACGTCCAGCGGCCCGCCCGTGAGCATCTCCCGCACCGCCGGGAACCGGTCCCCGTAGAACCCCGACGCATTGCCGACCCGCAGGACCGGACGCTCCACCGGCCTCGACTCCGACCCCGACTCCGCCTTCGACTCCACGCGTGCGCCTCCCCGACCGGTGGGCCCCATGTTCGCCGTCGGTGAGCAGAGTGGCACCGTGAGCCAGAAAAAGCAATCATGCCTGCTTGTTTTCATCCACTGCAACATCCCGAGCGCCGACCGGGACTGCGACCGGAACCGATGGCCGGCCGTTCGGAATCGATGGCCGGCCACGGCCGCGACCGGCCACGCCGGACAGCCGAGCCGGGACACCACAGGTGGAACCCGGCCAGGCGTATGGGAACTACCGGAGGCGGGTCGCAGTCCGGACGAGGTCGGCGACGGCTCTGGACCGACTGTGCGGCGGCCAGGCGATCACGGTGGTGACCTTCGGCGCGTCCAGCACGGGCACGGCGGCGAGGTCACCGTGCAGTTGAGCCCGGCACGACTCCGGTGAGACCGCGCAGGCACGGCCGAGCGCGACGAGCTGCAACAACTGCGCGTGGTCGCGGACCTGCGGGCCGGGGCCGGGCGGGTAGCTGCCGTCGGGGTCGGGCCAGCGCGGCAGGGGCAGGCCGGGCAGCCCGGTGATGTCGGCCATGTGCACATGGGTCCGGACGGTGAGCGGGTGCCCGGCCGGCAGGACCACGACCTGGCCCTCCGTGCCGAGTTCTTCGGTGTGGAAGCCGGCCGTCGAGTCGAACGGCCGGTGCAGCAGCGCCACGTCGGCCCGGCCCTCGCGCAGAAGTCGTTCCTGCTCGGCCGGGCCGCACAGGATGACGTCGACGGCGACCGCGCCGGGTTCGGCGGCGTACGCGTCCAGCAGTTCCGCCAGCAGTTCGCGGGACGCGCTGGCCTTCGCGACCAGGACCAGGCCAGGACGGCCGGTCGGCGGAAGGGCGGCGCGGCGGGTCCGGCGCTCGGCCGCTTCGACCGCGTCGAGGGCCGCCCGTCCCTCGGCCAGCAGCACCGAGCCGACTTCGGTCAGCGCGACGGTGCGGCTGGTCCGGTCCAGCAGCGCTGCCCCGAGTCGGCGTTCGAGCTGCTGGATCGCCCGTGACAGAGGCGGCTGTGCGATCCCGAGCCGCTGCGCGGCGCGCCCGAAGTGCAACTCTTCGGCGACAGCGACGAAGTAACGCAGTTCCCTGGTCTCCATCCGGCCACGGTACTCCGGATCGATACCTGGAAGGTATCGTTGCCCACCCAATCGGTCTTGGACCCCCGCCGGGGTCCGGGAGCAGCATGGTCCCCATGAGCGAACGAACGATTGCGCTGGTCACCGGTGCGAACAAGGGAATCGGCTACGAGATCGCCGCAGGGCTGGGCGCCCTCGGCTGGAGCGTCGGCGTCGGCGCCCGCGACGATCAGCGTCGCAAGGCCGCGGTGGAGAAACTGCGCGCGGCCGGCGTCGACGCGTTCGGCGTACCGCTGGACGTGACCGACGACGCGAGCGCGACCGCCGCCGCACGGCTGATCGAGGAACAGGCCGGGCGACTCGACGTGCTCGTCAACAACGCCGCCATCAGCGGCAGCATGCCGCAGGAACCCACCCGCGTCGACCTCGCGACCGTCCGAACGGTCGTGGAGACCAACGTGATCGGCGTCATCCGCGTCACCAACGCGATGATGCCGCTGCTGCGCCGCTCCGCCTCGCCGCGGATCGTGAACATGTCCAGCAGTGTCGGCTCCCTCACCCGGCAGTCAGGGACCACTGGTGAGCCGACCGCAGGTCCGGTGGCCGTGGCGTACTCGCCGTCGAAGACGTTCCTGAACGCCGTCACCCTCCAGTACGCCCGGGAGCTGAGCGGCACGAACATCCTGATCAACGCCGGCTGCCCCGGCTACGTCGCGACCGACCTCAACGGCTTCCGGGGCGTGCGCACCCCCGAACAGGGCGCGGCCATCGCCATCAAGCTCGCGACCCTGCCCGACGACGGCCCGACGGGCCGGTTCTTCGACGACGCCGGCGTAGTGCCCTGGTGAAGTGCCCTGGTGAAGTGCACGGCGGTCATCACCCGCGCAGCCACCAGGGCGAGGCCGCTTCGCCCAGGGCAGGGCTGTTACTCGAAATGATTCAGACGTCCACCGCCGGGACCTGGTAGAAACGGGTCTCGGTGGCGCCTGGGCCACGAAGCTCTGGGGGCGGCATGTCGGGACCGGCACTCGGACTGTGGCTCTTCGAACCACGCGGGTTCGCGGACATCCTGACCGATGTGGCCCCGTGGTTGGAGACTTTCTGCGACCCGGTGGAGACCAAGGCCGGCGACAACGTGGACTTCTGGGTGCGAGACGGTTCGCCCCTGGGCCTGCAGGCCTTCGATCCAGCCGACGTCGGCGTGTTCTTCCTGTCCGAGGACGAGGAGATACCTGCCGAGGACGAGGACTACTCGGCCTTCTCGCGTCCACCGGTACAGGGACTGGTGGTCGGCGCCGGCTGCTCGGGCCCGGTGAACCACGTGCTGCTCGGCCACCTGGCGCTCGCTCTAGCCCGCCGTCTCGACGCGCTGGTCGACTTCGCCGGTCTCCTGAGCAGCCGCCCCGCTGCGGGAGACGACACGGGGAACGAGGCGGTACTGGCCCGGGCGAGAGCACTGACGTCGGCCCTCCCGGGAAGGCTCGTGGAGGTTTCCTACGACACCTGGGGCGGTGAGCGGTGGCTTCGGCACGTCGGGGACGTGGAATTTCTGGAGGCATGGCTGCCGCATCCCGATTTTCACTTGATCAAGTAGCGCCCCCGGGGCCGAGGTCGGCGTTCGTCGAGACGCGGGGGCAGAGGTATCGGTATGAACCGGGTCACGGGAGTGGGGACCGGTGCGGCCGGCGCCGACTAGGCTCAGCTCCATGTCCGAGCCAACCCCTGACCCTCGCGCGCAGTCCTTGATCGACCAGCTCCGGCCGGGGGCCGTGAGAGCGGTGAAGGTCATCGGGTTCGACGGAGTGGATGCCCTCGTGGAGCTCGTGGATGCCGAAGGGGGGAGGACCGAGATCGGTCGGATTCCTCGGCAAGAGGCTTCGATGCGTCGGGTGGAGCACCCCTCCGAGGTCTTCGACATCGGCCAGGAGCTCGACGCCGAGGAGATCGGGCGTTGGGGTGAAGGTCAGCTTCGCCTCTCCGCGAGGGCTTGCGAGATCCCGGCCTTGCGGTCCTTCCTCCTTGCACTGGAGCGCGGACGGGTTGTCACCGGGATCGTCGCGGAGGTGCACAACTTCGGGGTCTTCGTTCATCTCGACGGCGAACCTGACGGTTTGTGCACCGGCTTCGTCCGGGTGCCGGACCTGACGTGGTCCCGGATCGGCCACCCCGCCGAAGTCGTCGAACCCGGCCGGCGGATCACTGCGAAGGTGATCGTTGCCGAGACCCGGACCGGACAGGCCACGCTCTCGCTCAAGGCACTCCAGGAGGATCCCCTCATCCGCTTCGCGGACCAGGTCGGCCGAGTTCTCACCGGGCCGATCGTCAAGATCGTTCCCTTCGGCGTGTTCGTGCGGCTCGCTCCTGACGTGGAGGGATTCCTGCACCTCTCGGAACTGACCGACGAACCGGTCGAATCCCCCGACGAGCTCATCGACGAAGGCGAGCTGATCACCGTGAAGGTCACAGAGGTCGACGTTCGGCATCACCGGGTGAGACTGTGCGCCGCCGACCGAGCGGGCACGACTCACGACCGGTCGCAGGAAGCGTGACCGCTCGGCGCCGACAAGCGTGTCCGGCCGACCGGGCACGCCGAGCACCACGTTGCGCGTCAGCCGGTGAACCCCGGCACCACCAGGCCTGATTCGTACGCGATCACCACCGCGTGGGTCCGGTTCTGCGCGCCGAGCTTGGTCAGCACGTTCCCGACGTGCGTCTTCACCGTCTCCAGGCTCACCATGAGCGACTGCGCGATCTCCGGGTTGGTCAGGCCGGTGGCCATCAGCCGCAGCACCTCCTCCTCCCGCTCCGTCAGCGCCGCCCTCGGCAGCGCCTCGGCGGAGCCCAGCGGGCGGGCGGCGACCATCCGGCGCAGGGCCGCCGGGAAGAGGATCGCCTCCCCCGCCGCCACCACCCGCACCGCCTCGGCGATCTGCCGGACCGGAAGCCGCTTGAGCACGAACCCGCTGGCCCCCGCGCCGAGCGCCGCAGTGACGTAACCGTCGTTCTCGAAGGTGGTGATCACCACGACCTTGGGCGGTGCGACCGACCGAGCCGCACAGGCCGCGCGGGCCGCGCGGGCCGGCTCGGCGAGGAGGAGCCGGGTGGCCTCGATCCCGTTGCACCTCGGCATCCGCACATCCATCAGGACCACGTCCGGCCGCAGCCGCCGCGCCTGCTCGACGGCCTCGACGCCGTCGGCTGCTTCTCCGACCACGTCGATCCCCGGCTGCGCCGCGAGCAGGGTGCGCAGACCGCTGCGGGTCACCTCGTCGTCGTCCGCGATCAAGAGGGTGACGGGGGTGCGGTCAGGGCTGGTGGCGTCGGGGCCGGAGCCGGCGCCCGTCGCGGCGGCCGGACTCGCGTCGGAACCGGTCATGCCGAGCCCCGTACCGGCAGCCGGACCGCCAGCCGCCAGTGCCGCGGCCCGTCCGGGCCGACCTCGATCTCGCCGTGCAGCAGGCGCACGCGCTCGGCAAGGCCGGGCAGGCCGTGCCCGGACGTCCGGAAGACGCCCGCGCCGGTGCGCATGCCCGCGCCCGCCCCGTTGACCACACCGAGTTCGAGGCAGTCCGGCGCCACCGCCACCCGGACGCCGATCGGACCGCCCGTCCCGTGCCGCAACGCGTTCGTCAGCCCTTCCTGGAGGATCCGGTACGTGGCCCGGGAGAGCGTCCCCTGCACCTGCGCCAAGTCGCCGGACAGCTCCACATCGAGGACCGCGCCCGCGTGTCGCAACCGGTCGAGCAGCTCGGGCAGGTCGGCGAGGGTCCGGGTCGGTGCCGTCTCCGCCTTCTCCTCGCGCAGTACGCCCAGTACGTAGTCCAGATCCTCCAGCGCGGCCCGGGCCGACTCCTCGATGCTGCGCAGCGCGGCCCGCGCCGCCCCCGGGTCGGCGGAGAGCACCTCGCCCGCGACCGCCGCCTGGATCGTGGTGGCGGTCAGCGTGTGCCCGATCGAGTCGTGCAACTCGTGGGCCAGCCTGTTGCGTTCGGCAAGACGCTGCTCCCGCTCGGCCATCAGCGCGATCCGCTCGGCCACCGACGGACCGAGGAGCCTGGGCGCCAGCCACCGCAGCGCGCTCGTCACCGCCATGCACACGACCGCCGCGAGCAGCAGGCAGCAGAGCGCCACCACCCAGCTCTGCCATCCGCCGTCGGACCGCAACTCCCGGCCGGACAGGCTCAGCTCGGCGTCGGCACCGAGCCAGTCCCCGGGGAGGGCGATCCCCATGAGGATCAGCACGCCGCTCGTCAGCGCCCCCGTCCACCCCAGCGCCACGTGCAGCAGCAGCCAGAGGGGAGTCCGCCAACGGTCGGCGCCGGACGGCGCGGCGGCGGGGGACGGCAACGGCACCCTCAGAAGCGGGCGGGCGAAGGCGATCAGTGCCCGCCGCACGGCACGGGCAAGACCGACCGAGCCGATCAGTGCCGCCCAGGCCAGGAGGACCAGGGCGGCCTGCGCTCCGAAGGGAGCGGACGGCCACGCCAGTGTCGGCAGCAGGGCGAAGGGCAGCAGCGGAAGGCTCGCCAACGCGCCGCAATAGGCGAAGAGCATGCCCGAATACGTGGAGCCGCGCAGCAGCGGCCGGAGTCCTCTGATCATGGTCGCCCCAGTATGACCGGGCAGCTCAGCGGCAACCTCCCCCGATCGGGGGAGGGCCTTCTCCCGCCTTCCCGCGATGCGCGTGCGCGATCCCGGAGGCCAGGATCGTGCCCTGAACACCTGAGCATCTGAACACCTGAACAGTCGACCGGAGGACGTTTGATGAACACGCGAGGAATGGAAATGCCGCCGCATCGCACGGCGTCGACCAACGGGCCGGCCGGGGCCGCCATGGTGCTCGGGGTCATCGGCTTGAGCACGTCGATCTTCTTCGTCGGCGGCCTGGTCGGCGGCGTCGGCCTGGTCGTGGGCGTCGTCGCCCTGACGAGGGCCAAGCGGACCGGTACCGGCCGGGGCAGGGCCCTCACCGGCGTGGTGGCGTCGGCCATCGCGATCGTGGTGTCCGTCCTGGTCGCCGTCTTCTTCGCCTGGTACGCGAACGAGACGCAGGAGTGCTACCAGCCCGACAGCCTCCGGCAGTACACGCAGTGCGTCCACCAGCAGCTCACCGGGAACTGACCGGCGAGGGGCGACGGGCGACGGGCGACGGGCGACGGGCGAATCCTCCCGGCAGGACGGGACGACCCGCCGTCCCGGCGGGTGCTCCGATGCGACGCCCTGGTGGGGACCGGACGCGGAATGTAGTGTCCACGACATGACGACCGCCGGGCGCCGTGCCGCCCTCGCCGCGACCCTCATCGGCGCACTCGCCGCCGCCGTCCTCCCCGCCGCCACCGCCACCGCGCAGCCGGCCCGGCCCTCCTGCCGGACCGTCGACACCGCGCCGCTGGACCGGGAGCAGGCGCGCACCGCGGACCAGCGGACCACCGCCCTGGTCGAACGCGGGGGCTTCGGCGACTTCGTCCGCCGCTTCCCCGCCGCGCTCTGCACCGCGCGCAACGCCGCCCAGGCCGAACGGCTGGTCGACGCCTGGGGCGAAGCCCTCTGGCGGGCCGGCGTCGACCGCGCCCAGGGCCACCGCCCCGGCGGTGACCTGCCGACCGCCGACGACCGGCCGCTGTACTGGACCAGGGTCGCCATGACCGTCCGACTCGACCGCTGGCAACCGGACTTCCCCGTCGACGCGGCCGCCCTGCGGCAGCGCTTCGAGGACGCCTCGCGCGGACTCTCCGACAGCGGGTTCGCCGGCCGTCCGGGCGTGCGCCGGATCTTCGTGAGCGGGTTCGACCCGTTCGGCCTGGACGCCGAGCTGCGCCGCGCCAATCCCTCGGGCTCGGCGGCCCTGCAGCTGGACGGACGCCGGATCACCCTGGCCGACGGGACCCCCGCCGAGATCCAGGCGGTACTGTTCCCGGTCCGCTACGGCGACTTCGACCGCGGCATCGTCGAGCGCGCCTTCGCTCCGCGGCTCGCCCCCGGCCGCCGCTCCGCGGACCTCATCACCACCATCAGCCAGGGCTACCCCGGGCTGTTCACCCTGGAGGCCTGGGCCGGCCGGTCCCGCTCCGCCGACCCCTACCCCGACAACGCCGGCGCGCTCTCCGGCGGCACCCGCGAGCACCCCGTCACCGCTCCCGGCCTGGGCCCCGGCGCGGAGTTCATCGCCACCAGCCTGCCCACCGGGCCGATGACCGCCGTCCAGCAGCCGTACCCGGTAGAGGTCAACACCACCGTCACCGAGATCCCCGCCGGGGCCGACGGCCCGGTCGACCGGGCGGACGGCCCGACCCCCGGCTCCCGCGCGGTCGCCGGCGGCGGCGGGGGCTACCTCTCCAACGAGGTCGCCTACCGCACCAACCGGCTGCGGCTGGAACTCGCCCCGCAGCTGCCCGGCGGCCACCTGCACACGCCCGTGCTGACGGGCCTCCCGGAGCGGACCGAGCAGCTCACCGGGCCGGTGTTCGAGCAGAACGAGGCCGCGATCACCGGCGAGATCCTCGACGTCCTGCGGCACACCGCCGGCTGACGACCCGGGGCCTCCACGGCCAGCCACCACCTCGCCGACCACCACTCGCCGGTCACCACCTCGCCGGCGCCGGGCTCCCGTACCGGTCGCGGGTGCGGCCACCGCCCGTCACTCGTGGGCGGTGGCCGGCCGGGGCGACGGGCTCACTGGCCCACCCGGCCGTCGACGCACTCGCGCAGGAGGTCGGCGTGTCCGCAGTGGCGGGCGTACTCGTCGATCCGGTGCACCATCAGCTCCCGCACCGGGATCCCGCCCTCCTTCAGCCGCAGGCCCAGGTCCGGGTACGCGGCCAGCGCCGCGTCGGTCTCGGCCTGCTCGCGCTCCAGGTCCGCGTACGCGGCGTCGACCACGGCCTGGTCGGCGACGGCTTCGTCGAAGTCCGCGTCACGCCTGCCGTAGAGCTTCGCGAGCGGCTCGCCGTCGGTCATCCAGTTGCGCCAGTCCCGCTCCACCTCGGCGAGGTGCCGGAGCAGGCCGAGCAGCGACATCGTCGACGGCGGGACCGACCGGCGGGCCAGCTGCTCCGGGTCCAGGCCCTCGCACTTCATCCGCAGGGTCATGCGGTAGCCCGTCAGGAAGTCGAGCAGCGTGGCGAGTTCGCCCTCGGGGCTGGCTCCGCCGTGGTCGCGCGGGTCGTCGTCGGGGTTCACCCACATGTCGGGGTAGACGGTCGCCTGGGTCCACCGTACGGGCTGGTCGTGGTTCGAGGGCTGGTCGCTCATGCGTTCCATGATCCTTCATGGGATCCGGGGCCCGCCAGCGAGTTTCCCCGCCGACGGGCCACGTGCGGCTCCCGCCGACCCGCGTCGGCCCGTCGGGCGGCCCGTCAGCTCATCAGCTCATCAGCTCGGGCGCGAAGTAGTCGCGCAGCCGGGCGATCCTCCCGTCCCGGATCCGGAAGATCTGCACCAGCGACACGGTCACGTCACCTTCACCGCCACCCCCGTCGCCGTCGCCGTCGCCGTCGAAGACGGTGTCGATCTCGGCGATGAACACGTCGGGGTCGGAGGTCGTGTGCAGGACGTAGCCGGACTTCTCCAGGTTCGGCGGACGGCCCCCCGCCGCCGCCTGCTGCTCGTAGTAGGCCGCCATCGTCCTGCGGATCTCCTCACGCCCCACCAGCCTCCTGGGGAAGGCGCCGTCGGCGGGCATGAGCGGAACCTCCAGGACGCCGTCCTCGGTGAAGTTCTCGGCGAGGGCGTCGGCGTTCCGGGTCAGGGCACCCGCATGGACGTAGCTCTGGAAGATCTGCTGGGGCGTTCGGGACACAGCGGCCTCCTGGAGTCGGGCACGGAGCACCACACAATCACAGGGCCGCGTCCGGGAGGGCCGCTTCCGGGTCGATGCCGGATCCGGTTCCGGCGCCGGCTCCCGTGGAGGCGGTCCGGACCCGGCCGGTGCAGGATGGCCCTGTCACGGCCGCGCTCGGAGCGGCCGCCGTCGCCCGGGAGAGCGCCATGCCCGTCCGCCGCTCACGGGCCGTCGCCCGCGCCGCCACCACGGCCGCGCTGACCGCCGCCGCGACCGTCATGACGGTCACCGCAGCCCTCGCGCACGTCGAGGTCGCGGCGGACGACGCCCGGGCCCTGGCCACGAACGTCACGGTCACCTTCACCGGCGAGGCCGAGTCCGACACCGCGGGTCTCGCGAAGGTCCAGGTCGTCCTCCCGGAGGGCATCGGGCCCGCCGACGTGGTACTCGCCGGCGCCCCCGCGGGCTGGACCTTCGCCACCACCGCCGACGGCTACACGGTGGGCGGCCCCGCGCTCCCGGTGGGCCAGGACGCCGTGCACAAGGTCACCATCAGGCAGTTGCCCGACACGGACGCCCTGGTCTTCAAGACCCTGGAGACCTACGGGGACGGCCGTGTCGACCGCTGGATCGAACTCCCCCGGAGCGGCGCCGAGCCCGCCCACCCGGCGCCCGTCCTGAGGCTCGCGGCGGCTTCGCCGGGGGCCACAGCGCTCGCCCCCTCCGGCAGCCCGGCGAGCACCGGCGCCGCCACGGCCACCACCACGGCCACGGCCACAACCACCACGGCCACGACGACCGCCACGGCCTCCGGGAGCAGCACCGGCGCACCGGTCGGCTCCGCCGACGGCGGCGGCGACTCCTCGTCCGCCGTCCCCGTCGCCGTGGGCGCCGTCGTCGGCGTCGGTGTGCTCGCCACCGCCGTCGTCTGGTGGCGGCGGCGCGGGCAGGGGCGGGGCTCCGCCCGCTGACCCGCCCGCCGCCCGCCGACCTGCCGACCGCCCGGCTCGCCGCCCTACCGGCTGACCCGCCGTCCGAGCACGGCCGACCACCCGCGCGGCGTGTCCGGAGGCGGGGCGGAGGCGTGTCCGGAGGCGGGGCGGAGGCGGACGGCGACCGGACCCCTCCGCACCGGCGAGGCCTCCCCGCGCGTCGACCGGCGGCCCGGCCTACCGTGGAAGGGAACCCGTACGGCGCCCACCAGGCGCAGCAGCCCGGCCCGCCCCGACCGTCGGCCGGCCGCACCGTCCGGGGGCCGTCATCCCTGGTCCGGACGGCCCGCCGGAACGGGGCCGTCCGACCGCCGGCCGCACCCACCGTCCTGCGGCGCCGCCGGGGCCGGAGTACGGCCATGGAACGGGGGTTCCCGTGCAAGAGCCCGTGATCGCCACCGTGCTCCTGATCGCCCTGACCGGCTGGTGCGCGGCCCACTGCGTCCTCGTCGTCGGGCGCCGTTGCCCGGACCGCCGGCTGGAACCGACCGAGATCGTGATGGCACTCGCCATGGTCGCGATGACGGCACCGGCGTTCGACCCCCTGCCGCGCGCCTTATGGGCGTCGCTGCTCGCCGCGTCCGCGGCCTGGCCGGCCCTCCTCCTGGCAGGACGGCTGGCCCGCCGCCCCCGCACCGCGCTCGACGACGGCTGGCTCCACTATCCCCACCACATCCTCGGCGCGGCCGCCATGGCCGCCCTGATGCTGTTCATGGCACCGGCGCACCACCACTCCGGTGGCGGTCCCGCCCACGGGGGCGCCCATGCCGCGGTACCGGAATGGACCCTGCTGGCACTGGCCGCGTACTTCCTGGGTTACGCCGTCTGCGGCGCCGGTGCGCTGCTGCGGCGCCCGGGCTCCGGCGACCGGACCGCGGCAGCGCGGCCGGCCCGTGCCCGCGGACCGGCCGCGCCGGGTTCGCCCGCCCCGGCCTCACCCGGCCTGGTGGCCTCGCGGCGCACGGTGATGTCGATCGGCATGGTCTACATGCTGCTCGGCATGAGCTGACGGCGGGTCGTCCGTTGACCCGGTCACGCGCCGTCGCGCCGCACCGCGAGGAAGCTCGCGGTCTGCCCGGCGGGCGCGCCCCCGTGGGGCTCCGCCCGCAGCACCGTCCCGGCGAGGACGATCCGCTGGTCGATCCCGGCCTCCCAGTGGCGCAGGACGGCGCCGTCGTACTCGTAGTGGAAGTCCGCGACGGGCGGCCGGCCCCGACCGGTCAGGGTGAACGAGACGCGGGGCGAGGCCGAGGCCCGTCCGACCATGTCCATGACGATCAGTGGCTCCTCCCCCGGGTCCGAGAGGATCAGCTGACCGCTGACGGCGCCGTCCTGTTCGGCCACCAGCTTCAGCTGCGCCTGGGCGAAGCGGAGCCTGTTGAAGTCGTCGACGGGATCCGGCACCTCCAGAAAGCTCCGGTAGGTGTACGTCCCGGTCAACTCCATGACGTTCATTTCGTCCCTCCTGGACAAGGTGAGGCAGTTCGATCACCTCGTTCCAGGGTCCTGCGACCGCCCGGCCCCGACCCCGCCGCACGTCCGGATGGCGCGTGCGGTTCACCCCGCAGAACGTTTGTGGACGAAAGACCGTTGGGGCGGTCGTCGCCACCGGTAGGAATCCGGGGCGCCCGACGAGGGCGTCCCGCCCGAACCTAGGAGTGACATGTCGAACGGCACGTTCGAGCGAAAAGACGCGAGCAAGCTGGCCGAGTGGGACCCGGTGATGTACTGGTACGCCCGGGCCGTGGGCCGGATGCAGGAGCGGCCCCTCAGCGAGCCGACCAGCTGGGAGTTCCAGGGGTGCATCCACGCCATCCCGCCCACCATCACGGAGACGCACGAGGCCTTCAGCCAGTGTCCGCACGGCGGCTGGTTCTTCCTGCCGTGGCACCGCGGCTACCTCTGGTACTTCGAGCGGATCATCCGGGCGGCCATCAAGGAGATCGCCGCCGAGGAGGGCATCACCCCCGACCCCTCCACGACCTGGGCCCTGCCGTACTGGAACTACGCCCTGGACGCACCCACCAGGTCCCGGCCCACGAACTTCACCTCGCGCGCACTCCCGGCGGCCTTCCGCAACCCGAAGATGCCGGACCGCCCGGGCAGCACCAGCCTCACGGTCGACAACCCGCTCTTCCTCCCGGACGACCTGGACCCGGCGACCGAGGAGGAGTTCTGGCAGACCCCGCACCGCAGCCAGGGGACGAACTCCCTGTTCGAGGTCCTCCCCTACGTCGACGTCAACCCCTTCACGGCGATGAGCGAGCCGATCTTCGCCGCCACGAAGGGCCAGTCCTCGGTCCAGCCGACCTTCGGCAGCGAGATCACCTACACCACCATGCCCCACTTCCAGCTCGCCTTCGGCGACCTGGAGAACGTCCCGCACAACCAGATCCACGGCGGTGTGGGCGGCTGGATGGGCCGGGTGAACGGCTCCGCCCGCGACCCGATCTTCTGGCTGCACCACGCCAACCTCGACCGGCTCTGGTCGGGCTGGCTGGAGAAGGGCAACCACAACCCGGACCACACGTCCTGGCTGGACCACGAGTTCATCTTCTTCGACGAGAACGGACAGGAGCGACGACCCTCCTGCCAGGCGGTCCTGGACGATGCGCGCAACTACGGGTACGAGTCGCTGACCGACGGCACGGGCACCCGCCCGTTGCACGTACCGCCGGCCACGGCCCCGCAGGCGGGCAACCGGGTCCTGGCCGCGTCCGTCGCCAACCCCCGGCAACCGCTCGACGTCCGGGCGGCGACCACGGTGTCCCTCGAACCGAGCGGCGTCCAGGGGGCCATGCGCTCGCTCGCCGCCAGCGACGAGCCGCAGACCAACCTCATCCTCACCGTGCACAACGTGCACTCCAACATGCCGCCCGGGACACCGTTCCACGTCTTCCTCAACGGCCCCGAGGGCGACCTCGACCCGGAAGGCCCCTACTTCGTCGGCTGGATCTCCTTCTTCGGGATGGCCGGCGCCGACGCGCACGACGCGAGGTACGACGTCACCGAGCAGGTCCAGCGGCTGACGGAGCAGGGCCTGCTGCCGGAGGGTCCGCTCTCCGTCTCGATCGTGCCGTCCGTGCCGCAGCCGGTGTCGGCCGGCCCGAGGCCCAGCTTCGAGAGCGTCAGTCTCACCAGCATCTGAGGCGGGCCTGACGCACGGCCACCCGGCCGGTTCGCGAGGACGGACACCGGGGGCGGACACCGGGGGCGGAGGAACCACCCGCCCCGGGCAGTGGCCGACGGCGGCCGGACGCGCGTCCGCCCCGCCCACCGGGAGACGGCGGGCGGGGTGGACGATCGGACCGGGGAAGGGAAGGACCCAGATCAGGTCAGGGCAGGGCGGGGCGGGGTCACGCGCCCGCGGAGGCCAGGTCCTTGATCTCGTCGTAGCCGAGGCCCAGCTTGTTGTAGAGGCGCACCTGCTCCTCGTTCAGCACGCCGCCCTTGGTCAGCTCCTTCACCTGGGCGTCGGTGAGCGGCGCGGCGTCGGCGGCCGGATCGGACGAGTCGCCGAGCGCGGCGCCGCCCAGGCCGCCGCCGACGAGGTCACCGAAGAGGCCCTCGATGTCGGCCGCGGTGATCTCGGCGGCGCCGGTGGGCGCCTGGACCGCCGGGGCGTCCTTGCCGAAGGCGATCCTCACCGGCAGGGTGGTGCCGGCGGGCACCTTCTCCTCCAGCTGGGCGAGGTCGAAGCTCACCGCGGACAGCGCGCCGCCGTCGAGGTAGACGTCCACCGCGACGTTGCGGTCCGGCACGTCGCTCGGGACCGACTTCGGCAGCTTGCCGACGTTCGGGACCTCCTTGGCCACCGGCTCGAAGGCCTTCAGCAGGTCGTCCGCCAGCTTGCGGGCGGGGGCGCTGAGGGTGATCAGGTCCTTGCCGTCCTTCTTGCCCTTGTCCTCGAAGGAGACGTTGTTGGTGAAGATGTTCTTCAGCGACGTGGCGAGGTTCTCCGACACCTTCGGGTCCAGCGAGGGCGCGGCGGAGGGCGAGGCGCCGGCCTTGCCGCCCGCCGACTTGCCGGAGCTCTTCAGCGACGCCGGGTCGAAGGAGACCCACTTGCCGGTCAGGCCGCCCTGGATGGCCGTGGGAAGGCCCTCCGTCATCCCCTTGACCTCGGACGGGTCCTCGCCGACCAGGGTGGCGAACTCCGCCAGGTCGGCCTGCGCGTAGGCCTTGCCGCCGACCTGGCGGAACTCCACGAGCGACTTGCCGCCCTTGCCGGTCAGCGCGTACGAGAAGGAGAGCGACTTGTCCGTCAGCAGCGGGTCGGCGGCCTTGCCGTCCGCGCCCTTGCTCGGCTGGACGTCCTTCAGCGGCTTGTCCGCGCTGTAGGAGACCGCCAGGCTCACGGCGGAGAGCGCGGCCGCGCTCTCCGCGTCGATCTTCTCGCCGGTGGCGTTGCCGAAGGCCTCGATCTGAGCGGGGGTGGCGTCGACGGAGACCTTCGCGCTGAACGACTTGCTCGCGCCGAGCTTCCCGAAGGCGTCCGAGACCTTCTCGGCGGCGGTGAGCTGCTGGACGGTACCGCACGCGGCGAGCCCGGCGGCGAGAACTGTGCTGCAGGCGGCGGCGACCAGGGTGGTGCGGACGGTCCTGCGTATCACGGCGTTGATGTGGAGCCTCCTGTGGTGCGGCATCGGGAACGTGGAAGCAACTGGTCCGCTGCCTGTGTACGACACGACACAGGCAAGCACAGGACCCCTCGCACGGGCACCTGATTTCCCGGCCGCCTCCCCGGAGCGACCACAAACTATCGCACCCCTGCGACAGTCCCCGCGCCGTCGGCCGGCGGACGGGCGGGGGACGGACGGCGGACGGGCGGGGGACGGCCGGCGGACGGACGGCGGACGGACTGGGGCTGGCCGCGGCGGTCGGCGCGCGGGGGCCGGTGGTCGGGGCGGGAGGAGGGCGCCGGTGGATCGGGTGGTCAGCGGTAGTACGGCTCGACGACGGCCCGCACCTCGTCGAGCAGTGCGGGGCCCTCCTGCGGGACGGGGAGCCGGCCACTGCCCGGCCTGATCTCCAGGAGCTGCTCGCCGGACAGGGCGAACACCACCCGCCGCAGACCCGCCTGGCGGATGACGGCCTCGCACATCCCGCACGGCTCGCAGCTGGTGTACAGGGTGGTCTGCGCCGCCGCGGCCGGGTCCAGCTCCCGTGCGGCCCACCGCGCCAGCTTGAGCTCCGGGTGTGCGGTGATGTCCCGGTCGGTGAGGGTCGTGTTGCGCTCCTCCGCCAGGACCGTCCCGTCCGGTCCCGCGAGCAGCGAGCCGAACGGCGGGTTCCCGCCGTCGCATGCCTCGGCCGCGAGTGCGACGGCGCGTCGGAGGAGGGTGTGGTCGCCGGGTGCGGTCATGACGGGTCCGTTCGGTTGCCGTGGGGGCTTCGGTCGCTGTGGGTGCGGTGGGTGCTCTGGGTGCCGTCGCCGCTTCGGGTGCTGTGACCGCTTCGGCCGCTGTGGTCGCGGTGGTCTCCCCGGTCGTGGTGGGGGCGGACGTGCGCGGCCACCGTCGCCAGGGCCTGCCAGCCCGTCTCCGGGTGACAGGTCGTCCGGGGGTCGCGGTCGTAGGGGTCGAGGACGACGGTCTCCGCGCCCAGCAGCCGCAGTTCGTCGAGGTCCGCCGTGATCTGGTCGATCGTGCCCTCGCCGGCGAGGCGGTCCGGTCCGCCGACGGGCGCCGTGGTCAGCCGGAGGGCGATCCGGGGCGCGAAGGCCGGCACCGGGGCCTGCTGCTCGTCGGCGGCCGCCTTCAGCCTGACCGCCGCTTCGCGCAGCCACGGCATGGTGGGGCGCAGCGGGTGCCAGGCGTCCCCGAACCGCACGGCGCGCCGCACCCCGGCGTCGCTGTTGCCGCCGACCCAGACCGGGATCCGTCGGCCGCCGTGGCCGGCGGTGTCGGCCCAGGCCTCCCGGACGGCCCGGAGGTGCTCGTCGGTCAGGCGGCCACGGCGTTCGAAGGGGATCCCGAGGGCGGCGAACTCCTGCCGCGCCCAGCCGACCCCCACACCGAGGACCAGCCGTCCCCCGCTCAGCTGGTCCAGGTTGGCCGCCATCCGGGCGGTGAGCAGCGGGTGCCGGTAGGGGGCGATGAGGACGGTGGTGCCGAGCCGGACCCGCGTGGTGACGCCCGCCAGCCAGGACAGGGTGGTGAAGGGCTCGTAGAAGGGTTCCGGATACCGCTCGGCGACATCGGGCGTGATGGCGATGTGGTCCGAGACCATCAGCAGGTCGAAGCCCAGTCCCTCCACGGTCTGGGCCCAGCTCCGCAGGGCTCCCGGGTCGGTGCCGGGGCCGAAGTTGACGATGTTGACTCCGATCTTCACGACTCGAAGCCTAGCCAGGCGGGACCCTCCGTCAGAAGGGATTCCTGCCTGTCCGGGGGCGGTCCGGCCGTGGATTCACCGGTAGTACGGGCGGATGGCCGGGAGTCCTGCTTTCCGGTACCGCACGGTCGTCCACGGGCTCCGGCAGGCGGGCCGGATCACGGTCGCGGAGCCCGCGCGGTGCGATGGGGTGCAGTGGGGTGGGGTGGGGTGCGGGGCGCCCGGGTGGCGGCGCGGACGGCGTGCCCGGGCCGGCGGACCCGGGCGCCGGGTGGGCGGCGGTGGCGTCAGCCCTGCGGGCCCAGGGCGAGCGCCATCTCCAGCTCGCGTGCCGCCGGGTCCAGCGCGTACGGCTTGGTGCCGCCGGTGAACTCGAAGCCCCGGCGGCGGTAGAAGGCCGCCGCGCGGGTGTTCTCCTCGTGCACGGAGAGCAGCAGGCGCTCCGCCCCGGACTCCGCGCGGGCCCAGCCGACGACGGCGTCCAGCAGGGTGTCCGTCACACCGCGCTCGCGGCCGCGGTGGTCCGGGTGCACCCAGACGCCGACCAGCGTGGCCGAGCCGGGCTCGGGCGTGAAGGAGATCATCGTGCCGACCCACTCCCCCGACTCCGCGACGGCCACCAGACCGACGCTGCCCGGCTCGTTCACCCGCCGGACCCGTGCGTGCCACTCCTCCTCGCCGTGGGAGAGGGCCGTCTCGTAGGTCTCCAGGAAGGCCATCGGGGTGTCGAGCAGCTGCGTCAGACGCACCTCCCGCAGCCGCTCCCAGTCCGCGAGCCCGATCCGTTCGATCCGGTAGGTCATGTCGTCGCCCCTCTCCGCCGGTGATCATCCGTACGCCCCGGCAGCATAGGACGCCCCCTCCGCCCGGACTCGGGCGGCCCCGGCCGTACCCACCGCGGCCGACGGTCCCCGGCAGGGCCGCCACCGGACCAGGCCTTGGGTGGGCCGTGGGCGGGCCGTGGCCGGGCCTTGGGTGGGCCGTGCAAAGGCCTTGGGCGGACCGCACGCAAGCCGTCCCCGCTCCGGGTCGGCGCAGGTCAGAGGCGGTCCGGTCGATGACGGCGGATAGGGTTCGGTACGGGCCGGCGTCCTGCCGCCGCCCGCCGCGACCGCCGAAGGAGCCCCGCCATGCCGACCGCACCCGCCGCATCCTCAGCCGCCGGACCGTCGGTGGCCCGGTTCGGCCTGGGCACGGCCGCGGTCGGACGGCCCGGCTACATCACGCTCGGCCGCGACCTCGACCTGCCCGCCGAACGCACCGTCGAGGCGCTGCGGGCACGGACCCACGCCCTCCTCGACGACGCCTACGCGGCGGGTGTCCGGTACTTCGACACCGCCCGCTCCTACGGCCGCGCGGAGGAGTTCCTCGGCGAGTGGCTGGCCGCCCGTCCCGGGGCGGCGGCCGAGGTGACGGTCGGCAGCAAGTGGGGCTACACCTACACCGCCGACTGGCGGACCTCCGGGGTGCCCGTGCACGAGGTCAAGGAGCACTCGACGGCGGTGTTCGACCGTCAGGTCGCGGAGACCCGGGCGCTGCTGGGCACGCACCCGGACGTGTACCTGGTGCACTCCGTCACCCCGGACAGCCCCGCGCTCACCGACCCCGCGCTGCACGCGCGGCTGGCGGAACTGGCCGCCGGGGGCGTCCGGGTGGGCCTGTCCACCAGTGGCCCGGCACAGGCCGCGACCGTCCGGGCGGCGGTCGAGGTCCGGGCGGACGGACGGCCGCTGTTCGCCGCCGTCCAGTCGACCTGGAACGTCCTGGAGCCGTCCGCCGGACCGGCACTCGCCGAGGCCCACGCGGCGGGCCTGCTGGTGGTGGTCAAGGAGGGCATGGCCAACGGCCGCCTCGCCGACCGCAACGCCACCGGACCCGACACCGCCGCACTGCGCGCCCTCGCCGCCGACACCGGCGCGTCCTGCGACGCACTCGCGCTGGCCGCGGCCGCCGCCCAGCCCTGGGCGGACATCGTGCTCTCCGGGGCGGCCACCGCCGGGCAGTTGGCGTCCAACCTCACCGCCGTCGGGCTCGGCCTCACCCCGGCGCAGCTCGCCGGACTGGCCCCGCTCGCCGAGCCGGCCGAGGCGTACTGGCGCACCCGCGCGGCGCTGCCCTGGGCCTGATCCACCTCGGGCGCCACGGTGACGGCACGGGCGCGGCACGCGGTGGCACGGGCGCGGCGGGAGGACGGCGGGAGAGCGGCGGGAGGCCCGGCCGCCGGTCCGAATATCGGCACGGCGGCCGGGCCGGCCTCTGGTACGGTCGACGGGCCGGCCGCGGGACTCCGGTGCGACTTCCGGAACGCGCCTCTACAGCATTGATTCGCAGTTCGTGCCCCCATTCCCCGGCCGGCATCCCGGGACCGGGTGACAGGAGCAGGGACGAGCAGCAGGGGCGGGGAGCGCACGGTGGAGACGTACGGCGACCTCGTCGCCGCCGAGGACGTACTGCTCTTCGTCAACGCCGCGATCACCGGCACCGGCCAGCACGAGTTCCACGGCGGAGCGGACGAGCAACGGCTCTCGCTCGACTTCCTGCACGAGTACATGCTCGTCAACTACCGCGGGCCGTACGCCGCCGCGCTCGCCCTCGACATCAACGACCACAACGCGGCACTGATCGTCCGGCGGCTGCTGGAGAACGCCCGCGAGGCGACCGCCGAGCAGCGGCACACCGAAGGCCGGCTCATCGCGCGCCGGCTGGCCCTGCTCCCCCCGCAGCGCGTGTACCGGCTGATCGCCGAACTGCGCCGGGCCAAGGTCAACAACCGCCGCACCCGCGCCATCCTGCGCGACTGGCTCACCGCCCGCCCGGACCAGGCCTTCGACGCCGTGAAGTACCGCACCGGCCTCAAACTGGCGCTGCGCCACACCCACCTGCGGCCGGCGGCGGCGGAGACCGGCGACTTCCTGTACGCCCCGCGCCGCCGCGCCCGCTTCGCGTCGCCGCTGCTCGACGCCTGGCGGCGCGCCCACCACGAGCAGTCGGCCCTCTACGAACTCCCGTACACGGTGGCCGAGGGATTCGCCCAGCGGCACGGCATCCCCCGCGCCACCTTCCTGGACCGCATCACACCGCGGATGACCACGCTGGAGCGGCTGCGCCTGCAGGAGTCCGCCCGCGGCCACGGCGCCACCGCCGTCGGCACCGACCTGGCCCGGATGCCGCTCACCCGGCTCGCCTCCTACGTCCTCGGCCTGCCGCCCGCCGACCGGACGGCCAGGCGCGCGGAGCTGACCGGGGCCCTGCGCGACGCCGCCCGGCGGGCCGCACGCTCCGCCGGTGCACGGGAGGGCAGTTGGGGGCGGGTCACGGCCGTCCTCGACGACAGCTTCTCCGCCTACGGCTCGGGCCGCAAGCGCCGGCGCCCGCTCGCCGCCGCACTGGCGAGCCACTTCCTGCTGGAGGTGCTCGCCGACGAGTACACGGCACTGTGGACCTCCGGCCGCACCGACGCGCTGCTCGCCCGCCCGACCGGCCCGACCCCGCTCGGCCGGCGGATCCTCGACGCGCTCGACACCGCACCGCAGCGGCTGCTGATCGTCTCGGACGGCTGGGACAACGCGCCGCCCGGACTGGCCGCCGAGGTGCTGCGGGTGTGGCGCACCCGGCTGGACCCGGAGCGGCGGACCAGCGTCGTGCACCTCAACCCGGTGTACGACGCCGAGGACTTCGACGTCCGGCGGCTGGCCCCGACGGTGCCCACCGCCGGGCTGCGCGACGCCGAGGACCTGCCGGCGCTGGTCGAGTTCGCCCGGTTCGCGGAGGGCCGCACCGACCTCGCCGAGCTGACGGCCCACCTGGCGGTCCGCACGGAACGGTTCCTGGCGGCGGGCACGGCCGGGGCCGCTCACACCACGGGAGCCGCAGGTACCTCCGGGGCCGCCGGGGCCGCCGACACGATTGGTTCCGCGGACGCGGCCGGTGCCGGGGCCGGGGCCGCCGGGCACGCGGAGGGGGCACGATGACCGCCGCACCGCAGGCGTTCCGGCTCGACCTGACCGGCCTCACCGCGAGGCCCGCCCAGGTGTGGGGCGGGGTCCGGCTGGTGCCGCTGGTCCGCGACGAGCCGTACGAGGACCTCCGGCTCCACCAGGAGATCCACGCGGACGAGTTCGCCGCGCCCACCGCCGTCCCGATCGACCGGCGGCGGAGCTACCACGCGTACATCCCGCACGGCTTCGTCGCCGACTGGACGCGCGACGGCACCGCGGCGGCCGCCTACGGCACCCGGCTCGGCCCGGCCGTGACCGGACCCGGAACCGAGCCCGAACGCGTCCGGCTCCGGATCCCGCGCCGGACGGTCAAGCGCGAGAGCACCACCAGGCTGCGCTTCCTGCCCCTCCACCTCTCCCTGGAGGGGTACCTCTCGCTGCACTTCGGCGGACCGTCCATCGCCTGGGAGCAGTGGTCCGAGCGGGCCCTGCACCGCGGGCTGTCCCCGCGCGCCGAGGAGGCGTACAGCGGCGACCAGGTCCGCGGACTGGCCGACGCCCTCCGGGTGTTCGAGCTCCACCCCGGCCAGTGCGGCCTCGTGGTGTACGTCGCCGACGCCCTCGCCGCCGCGTTCGTGGTGCCGCACCCCGACGACTACCGGGCCCTGCACCAGAGTCTCCTGCTCGACCTCTACGGCGAACTCATCCACCACTACGGCACCCTGTCCGCGCCGGTGCCCGACTTCCGCGCCGACCTGAGCGGGCCGATCCGTTCGCTCGCCGGCCTCCGCGCCGCCGTCGACGAGGAGGAACGCGCCTGGGCACGGTTCCACGACACGACGATGGCCGGCGGCCTGCTGGCCGCGGACCACCGGCAGCAGGTCGTGCACCGGCTCGACCGGTTCACCCTCTCCCGCTTCCTGCCGGACTTCCGCCCCAAGCAGGAGAACCACATCGGCGAGGCCATCACCGACGAGACCGGGCGGATCGCCTACCTCAAGACGTTCCGCCTCTCCGAGAGCCAGGTCCGCCGCGGCCACCTCCTCGACCGCGTCGCCGCCCACGACTGGCACCTGCCCTCCGCCGCCGAAGCCCTGGGCATCACCGAGGCCCAGCTCGGCCTCCGCCTGGAGTCCGCCGGCTTCGGCGACCTGCTGCGCCAGGACATCCTCGACCACTACCGCCGCCAGGCCCGCCACGGCACCCGGTAGGACCGGTGCCCCGCGGGAGCGGGGATCGCACGAGGGACCACGTGCGGGACCGCGCACGCGGACGGCCGCGGTGCCGCGACCGCACTGCCGTGACCGCAGTGTCGCGACCGCGTAGTGGGGATCGCGTTGTGGGGATCGCGAGCGGGGGGATGATGGGAGAAGGTTCGTGGAAGGACGGTCGGCGATGAACCGACACCTGCGCCACCCGGCCGACGGGGGCGACTCCCACCCCGCCAGGTCTTCCGCACACCGGACCCGGGCCGCCCCTCGCCGCCCCGGAGGCGGTCGGCGATGTCCTTAGGCACCGGCCGACCGGTGCGCCCGGCACCGACCGCAGCGCTCCTGGCCGTCGTGGTCGCGGTCGCCTCCCTGCTGTTCTGCCCGACGGCACACGCAGAGCCGCAGCTGCTCCTCTCCCCCGACCACGGGGCGGCGGAGACCCGGGTGACCGTCCGGGGAACCGGCTTCGAGGCCTGTACGCCCGGGAGCGACTCGGTGCAGCTGTACTGGGACTCCGACCCGGCCGGCACGGCGGCGGCGAATCCGAGCGGACCGTTCACCGGGTACGTCGACGTCCCCGCCGGCGCCGCCCCGGGGGCCCACACGGTGACGGCCTACTGCACCGCCGCTCCGTCGCCCAGTGTGCCGACCCCGACCGACGACGGCCCCGTCGTCGCCGCACCCGCTCTCGCGCCCGACCACGCGCCCGGCTCCGCACCCGTCCCCGGCGCCGGCTCCGGCTCCGCTGTCGGCAGCGTCGTCGCCATCGCGCCGTCCCTGACCGCTTCCGCGACGTTCACGGTCGAGGAGACGGACAGCGCGGACGAGACCCTCACCCTGACCCCGGCGAGCGGGGCCGCCGGGCAGCCGTTCACCGCGACGGGCACCGGGTTCACCTGTCCCAAGGGCTCCTCCGTCGTCCTGGGGTGGGACGGGGAGACGCTCGGACGGGTCACCCCGGGGGCCGATGGCGCCTTCGACAGCCCGCTCACCGTGCCGGCCGGCGCGACGCCGGGCGGGCACCCGGTGGAGGCGTCCTGCGGCCCGGACTCCGAGTACTTCGCCGAGGCGACGTTCACCGTGGTCCCCGCCGGCGGGAGCAGCCCGAGCGAACCGCAGGACGGGCGTCCAGGCGTGCGCGCCGACCCCGCGAGCGGCCGTGCGGGTGAGCAGCTGGTGATCACCGGCACCGGGTTCGACTGCCAGGGCACCGAGGTCGAGCTGTCCTGGAACGGCAACGTCTGGCAGCAGGTCGCCACGGACGCGGACGGAGGGTTCACCGTGACCGCGCAGATCGACGACGACGCCCAGCCGGGCCGCTACACGCTGCACGCGGTGTGCCCGGCGTACCCGGACATGGCCGCCGACACCGGGTTCGAGGTCCTGCCGCCCGACCGGAGCGACGACCCTAGCCCCAGCGACAGTCCGAGCCCCAGTGACGGACCGAGTCCCAGCGACGACCCGAGCCCCACTGACGACCCGAGTCCCAGTGACAGTCCCAGCCCCGACGGCCGGTCCGAACCGGAGGACGCGGTGCCCGTCGCGTTGGTCGTCGGACCGGCCGCCGGCGGGGCGGCCGTGCTGGCCGTCGCCGCCGGGGTCCACCTGCTCGGCCGCCACCGGGCGCCGCGCTGGGTGTCGGGGCACGTCTCGGTCCGTCCCTCGCCCGGTGAGCCGCCCCTGCCGCAGGTGACGGAGACCGGCGACCCGGCCGGCCCGACCCGCACCGTCCGGCTGGAGCCCCGGCCCGATCCCGGCACGCACCGCGTCGAGGCGGACGAGGAGCCCGGGGAGTACGAGGAGCCCGGGGAGGGCGAGGAGGGCGAGGAGGGCGAGGGGGACATGGAGGGCATCGGCGACGAGGACGGCAGGGGGGACGAGGAGGAGGAATGAACGGCGTCACCCTGACCGACCCGGCCACCACCCGCGAGCTGCTGTTCTCGGCGGAGGCCGGCAGCGCCGTGGACGCGCTCACCGAGGCCCTGCGCGAAGAGGGCACCGTCGACGCCCTGCTGCACGGCGTGCCCCGGTTCACCGGCGCGGCCGGGCGGGCCGTCGAGCACGAGGTGGCCACCGCGCTGGACGGCATGCTCGACCGGAGCCTGTTCGAGTTCGCCGCCGCCGGGTGGACCCGGCACGCGGCTCTGACCGCGGCCGCCCAGCGCACCCGGGCCGCACCCGGTACCGAGGAGGTCGTGGCCCTGGCCAGTCACCGCATCACCTCGGCCAACAGCCCGCACGTCGACCTGCTGGTGGACGGCACCCCGGCCGGGTCGGTCCGGATGACGCTGGCCCTCGCCATCGAACTGGACGGCGTGGTCGCGGTGGTGCGGCGGGCCCGGCTGGCGGAGATCCGGGCCGGGAGCTGCACCGTCACCGGCACGCTGTCCGTCGGGCGCCAGACCGTCGCGCAGCGCCGGCGCACCTACGACCTGCCCGGCGCGGTACACCTGCGCCACGGGATCCGGCTGCTGCCCGACGAGCCGGAGGCGGCGGAGCCACCGCCGGCACCGCAGGAAGCGCCGGCACCGCAGGAAGCGCGGGCACCGCAGGGCTCGCCGGTTCCACCGCCTCCGGCCGCGCCGACGATGCCGATGGCCTCGCGCCCGCCGTCCTCGCCCCCACCACCGCCACCGCCACCGCCACCTTGAGGCGGGCCGGCGTACGCCGTGACCCGGGTGCTGCACTTTGCAAAGCAAAAACGTACTTTGCAAAGTGCACACGGCGACGGGGCGGGCCCCGCACCCGCGGGCGGACCGCACGTCCCCGCCGGGGCGGAGCCGATCAGTCGGCGGCTGCCATGAGGGCCGGAACCACCGGGCCATCCCCGCAGGAGCGGGGCCGACAAACAGATCGGCCGCAAGACGGATTTCCGGCACGGGCCATCCCCACCGCAGCAGGGCCGCCGAGACCGACTTCCCCGACCCGTTCACTCTCCACGGGCCATCCCCACCGCAGCGGGGCCGACGACACCGACATGGCCGCCGAGGCAATGAAGGAGGAGCCATCCCCACCGGAGGCGGGGCCGGAGGCCCGGGAGCCGCCGGGTCCCGGGCCGTCCCCGCCCGTGGGCAGGGGGTGGTGCTACCGCACCACGGTGCGGGCGGCGGGTGGCGGGCGTCAGGTCCGGCGTACCAGGACCAGCCCGCAGCTGTAGGCGCGGCCCGAGCCGAGACCCTCCGCCAGGGTGGTCAGGAAGGCCTCGGGGTCGGTGACGGTGAGTCGCCCGCGGACCTCCGAGCGGCTGATCTTCAGCCCCTCGTGGTGCCGGCTGGTGACGGGCGGCAGCATGCGGATGGCGATGGCCTCGCGGTCGAGGACCGCGCCGATCCGCCGGGTGTCCCCCGACCCGGTCGACTCCCCGGTCGACTCCCCGTCCGGCTCCCCGGCCGGCTGCTCCGACCGCTTCATGAGCCAGTCCCGGACGTGGTCCGGCCTGGCCTGGGGGCGCTTCCTCGTCCCGCGCTCGGGGTTCTTCGGGTCCCGGCGGGCGGTCAGCGGCGCGATGACGGTGCGGAAGGTGAAGCGGTCGCCCGCCCTGAGCGGCTCGTCGACGTTGATGGTGTCGACCTTCTCGACGAGCGCCTGCCCGGGGAGGTGGGACCAGTCGGGGGCCACCTTGGACTGGACGACGAGCACCAGGGTGTTGCTCCTGAGGTCCACGCTCCACGTCGACAGGATGCCCATCTGGGCGCGGGGGGCCGGCTGGCCGTCCTCGACCCAGCCGCGGAACCCGCTCATGACGAGCCGGTGCATGTCCTGGGCGTCGAGCAGGCACCGGGCGGCGACGGGGTGCCGGGCGTCGAGGTGCAGGACGCTGTGGCAGGCGATCAGTCGGGCCGTCACGGGATCAGGTCCTCCCAGCGGATGGTGGGTTCCGGGTCGAGGGTGAGCCGGGTCCTGCTCTCCCAGCGGACGGCGTGCATCCGCCGGTCCGGGTCGAACGTCTCCGGCTGGTCGGTGGTCCGGGTCGCGCCACGGGTCCCGGGCGGGACCTCGGTCCAGGCCAGCGGCGCGGTGACCGTGGCGTTGGGGAGCAGGCCGGTGGACCGGAGGACGGTCTCCAGCGTCCCGGTGTGGACGCCGCCGGCGATGCTCCCGGACGGCGGGCAGGACTTCCGGCCGAGCCACAGCAGCCGCCGGGGGTGTTCGAGGGCGTGCGCGATCTCCTCCAGGAACCCGCGGTCGGGGTGCTGGAGGGCGGTGACGAACGCGGCGTCGGCGAGGTACCAGCGGTAGGTCCGCATGGGGTCGCGGCGCAGGTTGCCGGCGGTGAGGGCGCCCGTCCGCTCGTCCGGGGCGATCTCCTTGGGCGCGCCGTACCAGGAGGCCGGAGCCGTCCCGGCGGTGCGTCCGAACGACCGGCCGGTCTCCGCGTCGAGGCGGGCGGAGGCGGCCGCGGCCCGCCGGTGGTCGGTGATCAGGTCGCGGGGGCGCAGCGGCATGGGGCCGCCGCCGACGACGTGGTAGTCGTGGACGGGTGTGCCGGGGCGGTCCTCCCGTACGCCGAAGCGGAGTTCGGTGAGGCGGCCGAGGTCGTCGGTGCGGTCGAGGCCGAGGGCGGCGGCGATCATGCCGATGCAGCCGGACTTGGTGGGGCGGGTCTGGGTGCCGCGGCGGTCGAACCGGGAGGCGCTCCCCCAGGACTGGAGGGGGGCGGCGAGCCGGGCGAGGAGGACGGCGTCCGTCACGGGCGGGTCAGCTCCTCGACGGTGTCGACCTCGCTGCCCGGGAGGGTGCCCTTCGCGGCCTCCTCGGCCAGCAGCGCCTCCACGGCGAGGTCGTAGGTGAGGAGGCGGGCGGGGGTGATGTCGTCGCGCTTGCGGGTGACGAGGGCGTGCTGGGCGAGGAGGCGGCGGGTGGCCTGGAGGGACGCGGGGCCGTCGGTCTCCTCGAAGACGGCCTGTTCGAAGGCGAGGCCGTAGTTGAACGGGCGCTTCCCGTCGAAGGCCATGACGAGCTTGGGGAGGGATCCGGCGGAGGCGGTGGTGTTGGTCTTGGCGCGCGGCTGGGAGTTGACGAAGGCGTCGACGACCTCGCGTTCGGCGGCGGCGGCCGCGGTGTCGACGTCCTCGGGGGCCATGCCGGAGGTGAGGAGGTTGGCGCGCAGCTTGTGGCGGTCCAGCACGGCGTGGCGGTAGAAGGTGCCGGAGATCAGGGACTGGTAGCCGGTCATGCCGGCGCCCGAGTCCTCGGCGGCGTCGAGGTGGTCGAGCGCGCCGGACCGGGTGCGGTTCCTGCGGTCGAGCTTGGCGTCGTCGGCCGCCGAGTAGAAGTCGTCGATGTGCTCGGCCGGGTGGACGGTGAAGGCGTGCGCGGTCTGGACGGCGCCGTCGACGTTCGGCGAGTCGGCGATCTCGGCGAGGAAGCGGCCGTAGAGGGCGATGTCGATGGCGTCGCGGGGTGCGAGTGCGGTGAGCACGGCCTCGCGGACGGTCCGGGGCAGGGCGGGGAGCTTCTCCTCCGCTTCGTCGCCGTCCGCCCCCTGCTCGTCGGCGGCCGCGGGGGCGTCGACGAGGGCGGCGGCGCCTTCCCTGCGGGCCTTGGCCTGGGCCCTGCGCCTGGCGGCGGCCTTCGTCCTCCGCTCGGCCGCGGCGGTCTGTGCGGCCGTGTAGTCCTCGGCCCAGGCGGCGACGGCGTCCCCGTTGCCGTGCAGGTAGTCGGCGAGGACGCGGCCGGCGTCCTCGGGTGCGAAGAGGAGGACCTTGGTGAGGTCGGCGGTGTTCGGCTTGTCGCCGAACTTGAGGCCGACGCCGCTCAGCACGCCCTTGGCCGTGGCCAGGGCCTGCGCCCGGTCCCAGCCGTGGGCCTCCAGTGCGGCGGCCGTGATCTTCGCCCACTCTCGGGTGCGCAGGCCCATCGCGTAGCCGGCGAGCGGCCCGTCGCCGTTGTTGGCGCGGTTGCGGGAGTGGGTGCGCTCGGCGCGGCGGCGGGACTGGGAGGTGATCATCGTCCGCAGGTCACCGCCGAGGCTGATCGCCTTGGGCATGCCGTTCTCGTCGCGGACCGGCAGGACGGCGACCATGGTCTCCAGCAGGTGGAGGGAGAGGTACTGGTCGCCGGTGGTCGTGGTGGCGGGCGCGGTGGTCACTGCGCGTCTCCGATCGGTGCCGGGGCGGGGATCGCCCCGCGCGGTTCGGGTACGTGGGTCGGGGGGTGGTCCGGGGCGTAGGCCTCGGTGCGGATCGGCGTGTGGGCCGGGGTGTGGGTCGGCGTGTGGGTCGGGGTGTGGGTCGGCGTGTGGGTCGGCGTGTGGGTCGTGGTGTGGGCCGGGGTGCCGCTCGGGGTGTAGAAGGAGCGCGCCCACCGGTACTGGACGGGCCGTCCCCTGGCGCTCCAGGCGGCGAGGTCCTCGGTGAGCGCCGCCCAGGACGGCGGCACGGTGTCGCAGGACCGGGACCGCTCGACCACGTGCTGGAGGTGGCGCCACGGCACCCGCCGGGCGGCGACCACGCGGTCCAGGAGCCGCACCGCGCCGGGGTCGGCCGGGCCGCGGCCGGCACCGGATCCGATCCGGCGCAGCGCCGCGCCGATGTCGCCCGAGCCGGGGGACGGTTCCAGGCGGCCGGCGTGGTGGCGGGCGAAGAGGAAGGCGGTCTGCCCGAAGAGTTCGCGGGTCTCCTCGGAGGGCGCGAAGCCCTCGGCCGTGAGGCGGGCCCGGGTGGGTGCGGCCGGCCGGCGGAGGTCGGCGAGCTGCCCGTACTGGCGGGCGCGGACCAGCCCGCACAGCCAGGAGGTGAGCAGCCGCCCGGGGGTGGGGGCCGCCTGGTCCGGAGCGGGGTCGTTCACGCGGCGGTCTCCTTCAGGGGGTCGGGGGCCTTCCGGCTGTCCAGCTCGTCCTTCAGCCGCTTGAGCGCCTGGGCGCGGGCCTTCATGCCCGCCCCGGTCGGCGGGAGGCTGTTGAGGCGGGTGGTGAGCGCGGCGGTGGCGAGCGCCCGGACCGCCGTGCCGTAGCGGGCCAGGGCGGTGTGGACGGGGACGCCGTCGGCGGCGGCGTCGAGCAGGCCGTGGAACTCCGGCCCGGTGCCGGCCCACAGCTCCGGTTCGCCGTTGAAGCGGGCGAGTTGGCCCGCCTTGTCGGCGGGCTTGGGGTTGGGGTAGGTCGCGTCGCAGGCGGCTTCGGCGGCGCGGCGGAGTGCCGTCGCCGCGTACTCGGCGATCGCGGAGCCCTGCTCGGCGGACTGCCGGAGGTCGGCCTCGCGGCCGGGGACGTACGGGAAGTGGTCGCTCACCCAGGCGATCGGGGTGCCCTTGTCGGCGAGCAGCCCGACCGCCCACAGTTCGGGGCGCAGACCGCGCAGCATGGCCAGGCGTCCGTACAGGTCGTTGCCCTTGGTGCGTTCGGTGGGGACCGCGGCGTACAGGGCGTGCGCCTCGCGCCAGAGTTCGCGGGACTGCTGGGGTCTGAGGACCACGGCCTTGTTGTCGCGCATGGTCAGGACCTCGTCGTCGCGGTACGCGGCGGGCAGCGTGCCGAGCGTCTCGCCGGGGCCGACCAGTACGCGGTCGACGCCGATCCCGCCGTCCGGCAGCGCGACCGGGCGCAGTGCGACGGATCGGCCGAGGACGGTGTGGTAGTCGGCGGGCCCGTCCGGGAGCCGGGTCTCGTGCGCCCCGGTCCTGCCGAAGGGCCGGCGGTCCGACCGGTCGCCCCAGGTGAGGTTGAGGGTCCCGGCCCTCCGGTCGGGGTCGGCGTCGGGGTCGGGCTCCCAGGGTGCGAGGTTGAGCCGGAGGGTGTCGCCGAGGGTGCGGCCGAGCGCGAAGACGCGGACGCGGGAGCCGAGGCGGCAGCCGGAGAGGTTGGTGAACGGAGCGGGGAGCCCCATCTGCTGGGCCGGGATGCGGGCCCGGCGGCCCTGGCCGAAGGTGTGCTGGGTGAGCATCGCCCGCCAGGCCCGGTCGGCGGGCAGGGGGGCGGGGTGGTGCAGGTGGCGGTGGTCGAAGTGCTGGTTGTAGTCGCCGGCGTGCTCGATGACGAGCTGGGCCGGCCCGACGCCGAACGCGGCCAGGTGGGGCAGGAGTCCGGCGTTCTGGCCGAGGGGCCGGACGGGGTCGAAGAGGTCCCAGACGCCCGGGTGCCCGGCGAGCCAGTCGGCGGCGGGTTCGAGGGACTCCCGGCCCACGACCCGGTCCCGCCACTCGTCCGGGTCGGTCGGGTGGCAACCGGCGGCGTACAGCAGGCCGAGCAGCCATTCGAGCAGCGCGGCGGTCTCGCCGGGGGTGTCACCGTAGACGGCGGTGATCCGGTCGGCGTCGCGGAGCGCCTCGACGGCCGTGACCGCGGTCCCGGGGCCGGTTGTCAGTGCGGGGATGCATGGTTGCTCGCGTGGGTCCCATCGCATGGGGTGTTCCTCCGCTCCGCCGGGCGCCTCGGCCCGTGCGGGGCAGGTCGGTTCCAGGGGTCCTGCCTGCCGCGGGACGCCTACTCGCGCAGCCCTGTCGGGCTGCGGTTCGAGCACGACAGTACCAGGACCGGGAGGCGTGGTTGACACATCATCAGTTCGCCAAGTGGCTCGCCCATCACGCGATTTGGGCGAAGACCGATCAACGCGGAAGGTCCCGGGGCGCGGGCGGTCCGGCCTGGAACCCGCTCACCGCACACGCGCTCGACACCGCCGCCTGCGTCGGGCAGCTGTGGGACCGCTACCTCACTCCGGGCATCCGCTCGCGCCTCGCCCGGGCGTTCGGCGCGGGCGACGACGCGACCGCCCGGAGGGTCGTCATGCTGCTGGCCGCCCTGCACGACCTGGGCAAGGGATCCGGCTGCTTCCTCCGCCAGTTCGGCACGGGGCGCCGTGACGAGGCGGCACTCCTGCGGGGCCGCGCGCGGAACGAGTGGCGGGCGTTCGCCGACGCCGTCGGCCTGCCCGCCGATCCGCACCCCGCCGCGCAGGTCGCCTCCCGGCACGAGCACATCACCGCCGCACACCTCCCCCGCCTGCTCGGCTGCACCGGCGAGGACTGCGGCGGTGCCGGCCCCTGCGTCACCGGCCTGCACACCGCCGCCCTGCTCCTCGGCGGCCACCACGGCCACATCCCCGACGCCGAATCGGTCGAACGGGCCTTCGGCGCCGCACCGTCGAGCCGCTGGGAACCGGTCCACCGGGCGTTCGTCACCGAGCTCGCCGAGCTGATCGGCGCACCGCTCGCCGACCTTCCCGAGCTCGTCCGGCCGCAACGCCCCGCCGTGCTGCCGCTGTTCGCCGGGCTCGTCGTCCTCGCCGACTGGCTCGCTTCGAGCGAGGACCACTTCGCCTTCCGCGGACCGGAGGAGACGCCGACCGCGTGGTGGGCGGCCTCCCGGCGCCAGGCCGACCAGGCCATCGGCGAACTCCTCCTCGACAAGTGGTCTCCTGTGGAGGCGAGTTGGAGCGAGCTCTTCCCCGGAACCGAACCGCACCCGTTCCAGGCGGCGGCCCTCGCCGCCCTTCCCCGGCACGGGCCCGCCCTGGTCGTCGTCGAGTCCGCCACCGGCTCCGGCAAGACCCGGCTCGCCCTCGCCGCCGCCCACGCACTCGCCCGCACCTGCGGCCACCAGGGCCTGTACCTGGCCATGCCCACCCGCGCCGCCACCAACCAGATCGCCGCCGAGCTCAGGACGTTCGCCACCCGCGCGACCGGCAGCGCGGGCAGCACCGACACCGCAGGCACGGCGGGCACCAAAGGCACCACGGGCACCAGAGGCACCGCCAACCTCGCCGTCGTCCACGGTGCCGCCGAGGGAACCGACTTCGTCCACCGGCTCCTCGACGGCACCCGGACACCGCAGCAGAGCGCCTTCGACGTGCTCCACGACCCGATCGAGGCCGCCGCCTGCAACGACACCACCCCCGAGTGGAAGGACGGCCCCACCCGGATCGTCCTCCACCCCTGGTACCTGCGGCGCTGCCTCGGCCTCGTCTCCACCTTCGGCATCGGCACCGTCGACCAGGTCGTCCTCGCCCCGCAGCCCGCGCGCCACTGGATGCTCCGGCTGCTCGGCCTCGCCGGGAAGGTCGTCGTCATCGACGAGGCCCACGCCTACCAGCTCTTCCAGCAGGGCATGCTCGGTGCCGCCGTCGAATGGCTCGCCGACGCCGGCGCGTCCGTCGTCGTCCTCTCCGCGACCCTGCCCGCCGCCACCCGGAAGCTGCTCACCGACGCCTGGTGCACCGGACTGCAACGGCCCCTCACCGACCTCGGGCAGAACGGACCGATCACCGTCGTCGACGAGAACGGCGTCGTCAGCCGCACCGGCGCCGACGCGCCCGCTCGCCCCGTTCGCACCGAACTGGTGATGGCCACCGACCCCGGGACGGAACGGCTCGCCCGCACCCTCCTCGCCGGCGACGGTGACGACAACGGCGACGGCGACGACGGCGGCGGCGGGATCACCGTCGTGGTCCGCAACCGGGTGGACCCGGCGATCGAACTCCACGCGGCCGTACTCCGGTCGGCCGCCGCGTACGGCTGGGGCGAGCACGAGATCGTCCTGCTGCACGGACGGCTCATGGGCCGCGACCGGCTGCCCGTCGAGAACCGCCTGGTCGAGGCGCTCGGCCCCGGCGGACAACGCGGACGGGCCAACCCGCTGCGCCCGCGCCGCCTGCTCGTCATCGCCACCCAGATCGTCGAGCAGTCGCTCGACATCGACTTCGACCGCCTGTACACCGACCTCGCACCCGTCGACCTCCTCGTCCAACGGCGCGGACGGCTCCACCGGCACGCCGCCAACCGCCGGCCCGCGTCGTGCGCCGAGCCCCGGATGACGGTGCTGTGGCACCCCGACGAGGACGGGCTGCCGGCCGTCGAACCACCCGCCGACGCCGACGGCCACGTCTACGCCCCCTACACGCTCGCCGCCACCTGGCACGCCCTCACCCGGCGCACGGACGCCACGGGCGTCTACCGCATGGTCACCCCCGAGCACGGCAGCGCGCTCGTCGAGGAGGTCTACGGCGACGAGCGTCCGGCCGTGTCGGGGGCCCTCGCCGCACTCCTCGACCGCACCGGCGCCGCCTGGCGGGCCCTTCTCGCCGACGAGCACGCGCACGCCGACGCCCGCCCGTTCCGGCCCTACGGCAGGAGCCGCAGCAAACCCGTCACCGCCAACCGGCTCGCCTCGGGCCGGTCCCACGGCGACGGCGACGGCCGGACCACCGGCGCACCCGGCATCGCCGCCCTGTCCCGGCTCGGCGCGCCGTCGATCGAGTTCCTCGCCCTCTACCGGCAGCCCGGCCCGGACGGGCGCCTCACCTACGACCGGGCCGGACACCTCCCGGTCGACACCGCCTACCACCCCGGCGACACCGGGCAGCGGCGGCGGCAGCAGAAGGACTTCCTCCTCAACACCCTTGCCGTCCCCGCCTCCTGGACCACCGGCGAGCGGCGGCTCCCCCCTCCCGACGCCTGGCCCGCCATCGACGCCCCCGCCCTCAAGTACCGCCCCACCGCCCTCTTCGACCCCACCACCGGCCGGTGCGTCAGCGGCCCCCTCGGCCTCCACTACGACCCGAGGAGGGGATTCCGGCGATAGCCACCCGGCCGCCACCACCCGCGCGGTCGATGCCTGCCAGCCGCACGATCGCGGGAGGGACGGCCTCACGACGGAGGCGTGACGTCTCAAGCGTGGCGGCCCCTCCCGGCTGTCCGCGCCCGCGGTACCGCAGCCTCCTGGAGGACCGGGCGTCAGGCAGCCTGACCTCCGGGACCGAATGAACCGCCCACCCCCACGGGCTAGACTCACACGTCGGAACGCATCGACCCCGCGCATGTGGGGATGCCTCCCCGTCGATCACCTGGGGCGTGCCGTCGCTGAGATCGACCCCGCGCACGCGGAGATGGCTCCTCGATCACCGACGCGAGTACGGCGGCCGCGCTATCGACCCCGCGCATGTGGGGATGGCTCCGGCTCCATGCCGGTCTACGCGACCGGGCCCGTCATGGTGACACCCCCCGCCCGGGCGGGGATGGCTCCTACATGTGCCAGAGGGCTGCGCGAGACGTCCTGTCGGCCCCGCGTCTGCGGGGATGACCCGGTTCCCGAGGAACAGCCCTGATCCGATACGGGATCTGCCCCGCGCACGCGGGGACTCCGGACCGCAGGGAAATACAGTGGCGGGGCTCCGGGTGGGGCAGTAGGGTCGGCGCGATGATGACTCCTTCTGACAGATCGGGGGTCCCGTCCGCGCAAGGTGAGTGCTGATGCTCACTCAGAACGCGAACGGGGATTCCCGGCTTTCCTTCTGGCTGCGCGTGCGCGAGTTCGCCGTGCCACCCACCGTGATCGACACTGCCACCGCCCGCCGCCGGGTCGGCGACTGGGCGGGGGCCTGTGCTGCCGCGGGTGTCGATGTCGATCTCGACCTGCGATCCTTCGCACGGACCGACGGACGGGACCTCGCGACGCAAGTCCGCCGTGATCTACGGCACTTGGCGCCCGACCTGCTGCGCTGGCATCTGCCGAGGACCGCTCCGGACGGGCTGCTGCGGCCCGGGCTGACCGTGCCGTTGGCGCGGTACGGCTCGGGGTCGGTGCAGCTCGTTGTCCGGACTCCCCCGGCCTGGGCGGACGCCGGTCAACGGGTCAGCCTCGCACTGTGGGACGCCTCCCGCATCGACGGGCGCGCGCGTCGGCACCCGCATCCGCACCCGAGCCGGCGGTTCCGCCTCGACCTGCACCGGCATCTGTGGGACGCCCGCCGGGCCGAGGAGCTGCGGGTCCGGTCCGGGGCCGACCGGCCGCCGCCCGCCGAAGGGTTCCCGGCGCCGCCGGGGTTCAGCTGTGCGGTGGACCGGTGGGCCGCCGAGGCGGGGATCCTGCTCCGCTCCGAGGGGCGCTCGACCGGGGCCGTGGCGGTCCGGCTCGGCTCCCGGCAGCGGCTCGTCCTCGACGTGCCGTCGGACGGCGGCGGGTCCGCCGCCGCACCGGCCACCGCCGCCCGGGTCGCGGGCCTGCCCGTCCTGCCCGACGCGGCGACCTGGGTGCCGCCGGACCTGGAGCTGCTCCGCGCCGGGCTGATCCGGGCCGACCGGCTGCATCCGCTGGTCGCCTCGGCGCTGGTGCCCGGCCACCGGCCGACCGGACCGGCTGCGGCCTCCGACCCGGCGGGGCGGCCCCGGCTGGTCGAGTGCCGGGGCGAGCTGCACCGGATCGGGCTGGTCGACGGGGTACTGGCCCCGCTGGACCACGACCCGGCGGAGCTCCGCCGCGAGGAGCTGCTCGTCGCCCTGACCGGCACTCCGCTCCCCTGCCTGCGGGTCATCGACGAGGCGCACCGCCGCCCGGAGAACCTCGACGACGTCCGCGCACGCCTCGACCACGGCGACACCGCCGGCGCGCTGGCCGTCGTCGAAGGCCTGCTCGGTCCCGACGCGCTGCCGCGGGCCGGCGCCCTGCGGGACGACCTGGACGCGGCCGCCCGACAGCGCATCGTCCACGGGCTGTTCAGGGCCGGTCTGATCGGCACCCGACCTCACCCGACCGGCGGACCGGACAGCGGACTAGGCAGCGGACCGGGCGGCCGCCGGCGCCCCGGCGATCGCCGCTCGCACCCGCGCCACGCCGCCTCCCGCTGACGTCTCGGCACCACCCCGTCCCAGTCCCACCCCGTCCTCAGCCCCACCCCGTCCCCACCCGCTCCGAATCCGAAGGTAGTTGCCCATGCCTGCTTCCACAGCCATGCCCACCCTGACCACCGCGCCCACCCAACTCGACCTCGCCGCCAAGCTGTTGACCCTGCTCCGCGACACCGACACCGAACCCCGCCCGGATGCCCGGCTGGAGGCCCTGACCCTGGCCGTCGCCGCCGACCTCCCCGTGCTGCTCTGGGGAGAACCCGGCATCGGCAAGACCGCCGCCCTCACCCGGCTCGCCGATACCCTGGACCTGCCGCTGACCACCCTGATCGCCAGCGTGCACGAGCCGTCCGACTTCTCGGGGCTGCCCGTCGTCGGGGACGATCCCGCCGTACAGGGTGTCCCGATGGCCCCACCCGACTGGGCGGTGCGCCTGGTCCGGGCCGGACGGGGGCTGCTCTTCCTGGACGAGCTGTCCACCGCCCCGCCGGCCGTCCAGGCCGCGCTGCTGCGCCTGGTCCTGGAACGACGGATCGGCTCCCTCCAACTCCCGCCCGGAGTAAGGATCGTGGCCGCCGCCAATCCGCGCTCCTCGGCGGCGGACGGCTGGGAGCTGAGCCCGCCGCTGGCCAACCGCTTCGTCCACCTCCAGTGGATCCACGACCCCGAGGTGGTGGTCCGCGGCCTCGGCGGGACCTGGCCCCGCGCCACCCTGCCCCGGCTCGATCCGCAACGCCTCACCGTGGCGGTGGACTTCGCCCGCCGCGCGGTGTGCGGGCTGCTGGCCGTCCGCCCCACGCTGGTGCACCGGCTGCCCGAGAGCGAGGCCCGGCGGGGCGGCGCCTGGCCGTCGCCCCGGAGTTGGGACATGACGCTGCGCCTGATCGCCTTCGCGACCGCCGCGGGCTCCGACCGGGAGGTACTCTCCCTGCTCGTCCGGGGCACGGTGGGGGACGGTCCGGGGCTGGAGCTGCTGGCGAGCCTGGACCGGATGGACCTCCCCGATCCCGAGGCGCTGCTCGCCGACCCGGCGTCCGCCGTGCTGCCCGAGCGCGGGGACCTCCGGCAGGCCGTGCTCGACGGTGTGGTGGCGGCGGTCCGGCGGCGTCCGGAGCGGTCGCGCTGGGACGCCGCCTGGGCGCTGCTGGTCCGGGCGGTGGAGGCCGGGGCGCCGGACCTGGTGGTGGTGCCCGCCACCACGCTCGCCACGCTGCGCCGGGAGGACTGGGACGTGCCCGCGTCGATCGAGGGGCTCGCCGGGGCGGTGGCCCTGTCCCGGCGGGCCGACCGCGCGGCCGTCACGGCCGCCGCCCGCACCGCGAAGGCGGGTCGATGAGCACGCCCGTGCGGAGCAGCACGCCCGACACCGCGTGGGACGCCGTCCCCGGCACCGCCCACGACACCGTCCCCGGCACCGCCGACGACACCGACCCCGACACCGCGTGGGGCAGGGCGCCCGACGCCTCACCGGCGACTGCACCGGCGGCCGCGCAGGCAGCCGAACCGGTGGCCGGACCGGCAGCAGGACCCGCGACCGCGGCGCCGGCTCCCGCGCCGCTGGACCTCGACAAGCTGTTCGCCGCCCGCCTGCACGCGGTCCGGGCCCGCCCCTACCTGGCGACGGCCCTGTTCGCCCTGCACGTCGTGGAGTCACGGCTGGTCCCGACGATGGCCGTCGACCGGCACTGGCGCTGCTACGTCTCACCGGCGTTCGTGGCCCTGACCCCGGTCGAGGACCTGGCCGGCGTCTGGGTGCACGAGGTGTCGCACCTCCTGCGCGACCACCACGGGCGCAGCGACCGGGTCGCGCGGGAGCGCGGGCTGACCGGGCGGGGCGAGCGGCTGCGGATGAACATCGCCGCGGACTGCGAGATCAACGACGACGTGTTCGGGGACGGGCTGGTCCGGCCGGAGGGGGCGGTCGAGCCGGCGGACCTCGGTCTGCCCGAGGGCGAGCTGATGGAGGACTACCTGCGCCGGTTCCGGCTCGGGCCGCTGACGCAGGGCCTGGTGTGGCTGGACTGCGGCAGCGGCGCCGACGGGCTGGAGCGGGGGTGGGACCTCGGGCCGGACGGTGCGCACGGCCTCCGCGAGCACGAGCGGGACGCGGTCCGGTTCCGGGTGGCGCAGGGCATCAACGGCCGTCCGGGGCAGGCCCCGAAGGGGTGGCGGCGGTGGGCGGAGGAGGCGTTCCATCCGCCGCAGCCGTGGCGGGAGCTGCTGGGGGCGGCGGTCCGTTCGGCGGCGGCCGGTCCGGGGGCGGGTGACGACTACAGCTACGGCCGGCCGTCCCGGCGTTCGGCGTCGGTGCCCGGTGCCGTGTTGCCGAGCCTGCGGCGCAGGCCGCCGCGGGTGTCCGTGGTGATCGACACCTCCGGTTCGGTGAGCGACGCCGAACTGGGCAGCGCGCTCCTGGAGGTGGCGGCGATCGCGGGGGCGGTGGGCGGGCGGCGCGACATGGTCACGGTGTTGGCGTGCGACGCGGCGGCCCAGGCGGTGCACCCGTTGTGCCGGGCGGAGGGGATCCCGTTGGTGGGCGGTGGCGGGACGGATCTGCGGACGGGTTTCGCGGCGGCGCTCGGCAGGTGGCCCCGGCCGGACGTCCTCGTGGTCCTGACCGACGGGCAGACACCGTGGCCCACCACCCGGCCGCCGTGCCGGACGGTGGTCGGCCTGTTCGGCCGGATCCGGGCGGGCGGTTCGTGGCGTGAGGACGATCCCGACCACGAGCCGGACGTCCCGCCGCGGTGGGCCCGGGTGGTGGAGATCGGCTCGACCTCCACCACTCGGTGAGCCCGGTTGGCCGGGTGAGCCCGGTTGGCCCGGCGAGCCCGGTGAGCTGGCGCGACCGGTTCGTTCGGTACGCCCCAACTCCTTGACGAATTCATGACATTGACGGACCATCATGCTGGCGCGCGCCGCAGTTCCTCCCCTGTTCCGTCCCTACGGATCCCCCACAGGAGGACAGTCATGCGACTGCCCCGCCGAGGGAAGCCCGCCGCGGTCACCGCCGTCCTGCTGGCCCTCGCACTCGCCTCCCCGCTCACCGTCCAGGCCGCCGCGCACCCGGTCGCCGATCCGTCCGCGGCGGCCGGCGCCGCCACCGCGGCCGACACCGTCCGGCAGTACCGCCTCGACGGGCCCCGCACCGTCGCCGAACGCACGGCCGTCGCCGCGACCGGCGCCTCGGTCGACGCCGTCCGGCCCGACTCGGTCGTCGTCAGCGCCACCCCCGCCGAGGCCGCCCGGCTGCGGGCGCTCGGCTGGTCCCCCGTCCCGCTGCCCGGTCCCCGGTACGGCGCCGACCCCGGGGAGCAGGGCGTGGGCACGGCGGTGTACGACTTCCCGTCCGCCGACTCCGGCTACCACAACTACGCGGAGGCCGCGGCCGACATCGACGCCGTCGTGGCCGCGCACCCCGCCATCATGAGCAAGCGCGTCATCGGCACCTCCTACGAGGGCCGGCCGATCGTCGCCGTCAAGATCAGCGACAACGTCGGCACCGACGAGAACGAGCCCGAGGTGCTGTTCACGGCCCACCAGCACGCCCGCGAGCACCTCACCGTCGAGATGGCCCTCTACCTGCTGCACGAGTTCGGCGACAAGTACGCCACCGACAGCAGGATCGCCAACGCCGTGAACGGCCGCGAGATCTGGGTGATCCCCGACCTCAACCCGGACGGCGGCGAGTACGACATCGCGACCGGCCGCTACCGGAGCTGGCGCAAGGACCGCCAGCCGAACTCCGGCAGCAGCAGCGTCGGCACCGACCTCAACCGCAACTGGAACTACAAGTGGGGCTGCTGCGGCGGCTCCTCCGGCTCCACCTCCAGCGAGACCTACCGCGGCAGCGCGCCGGAGTCCGCCAAGGAGGCCAAGGTGGTCGCCGACTTCGTCCGCACCCGGGTGGTGGGCGGGAAGCAGCAGATCACCGCCGCCATCGACTTCCACACGTACAGCGAGCTGGTGCTCTGGCCGTTCGGCTGGACCACCGCCAACACCACCACCGGCATGACCGCCGACGAGTACAACACCTTCGCCACGCTGGGCCGGACGATGGCCGGCACCAACGGCTACACGCCCGAGCAGTCGAGCGACCTCTACATCACCGACGGCTCGATCGACGACTGGCTGTGGGGCGCGCAGCGGGTGTTCGCCTACACCTTCGAGATGTACCCCGGGCCGAACGGCAGCAGCGGCTTCTACCCGCCCGACGAGGTGATCGGGCGCGAGACCAGCCGCAACCGCGAGGCGGTGCTCCGGCTGGTCGAGACGGCCGACTGCGTCTACCGCGCGATCGGCAAGCAGCAGCAGTACTGCGGCATCGCGAGCTGATCGCGGTCCGTCAGGGGCGGGGTCCCGGGAGGGGCCCCGCCCGGCGCGTGCCCCGGCCGGCGGCCGGCCCGGCGGCCGGCCCGGTGGCGACGTCCCGACAGTGGTGCAGGGAGCACCGGGAACGCCTGGAACGGCTGGACCAGCTGGAACGGCTGGAGCGCCGGGAGCGTCAGGAGCGGACCGACAGCAGCCCGCCGACCCCGGGGCGCGCGAACCGCGGCGCCTGCGCCGGCGCTGCGGCGGGGGTGCCGGTCGAATCGGTGCCGCAGTACCGGTCTCGCCCGGGCAGGACGCCGTCGGCCAGGAAGCGGTCGGCCGCGGTGACCGCGCAGGACGGGGTGCCGGGGTCGTAGGCCCCGTGGTTGCCGCCGTCGACGGTGACCATCCTCGCGCGCCGGCCGAGCGCGGACCGCATGGCCAGCGCCCCCTCGTACGGGGTCACCGAGTCCCGGCTGGTCTGCAGCAGCAGGATGTTGGCGGGCCCCCGGTCGGTGACCCTGACCTGCGGTTCGAGCGGCTCCGGCCAGAACGCGCAGGGCCAGATGTTGGCGCCCAGACCGTCCAGGATCGGGTACTCGGCCCGGCTGGCGGTCACGTTCCGCTGGTAGCGGGCGATGTTGCGCGGCGCCGGACTGTCGTTGCAGACCACGGCGAAGAGCGCGGCCACGTCGTTGTCCGCGGGGATCCCGGGAGTCGTCCGGTTCAGCCACCAGTACGGGACCGGGCCGTTCCCGTCGGCGGCGAGGTAGCGCCACCAGTCGGCGATCTCCTGGAACAACGCGGTGTGGTAGGCGTCGAAGCGGTAGATCGCGCGCCACAGGCCGCCGTTGACCGGTCCGGCCACCGGGTGCGTCACCGGGGTGCGGTCGAGCTTCGCGGCGAGGTCGAGGTAGTTCCGGCGCACGGCGGCGGGCGTCGCGCCGAGGTGCAGGTCGGCGTCACGGGCGGCGGCCCAGGCGGCGAAGTCGCCGAAGCGGGCCTCACTGGCCGGGTCCAGGAGCGAGAAACGTTCCTGCCAGGTGACGTTGGGGCTGACGTTGGCGTCGAGGACGAACCGGTCGGTGCGCCCGGGGAACAGCTCCGCGTACACGGCGCCCAGGTAGGTGCCGTAGGACGCGCTCAGGAAGGAGATCCGCGGCTCGCCGAGGGCGGCGCGGATCCGGTCCAGGTCGCGCGCCGTGTTCGGCGTGTTCAGGTGCCGGATCAGCTCGCCGCCGTTGGCCAGGCAGTCCCGGGCGACGTCGCGGGCGAACCGCACGTTGGCGGCGATGGAGCCGTCCGGGCCGGGGAACGGGAAGACGAGTTCGTTGGGGAGCTGTGCGGCCGTGCGGCCGCACGTGACCGGGGTGCTGTAGCCGACGCCGCGCGGGTCGAAGCTGACCAGGTCGTAGCGGTCCAGCACCGCCTGGGGGTAGTCGTTCACGCGGGTGCTCGGGATGTTCAGGCTGGCGACCCCGGGGCCACCGCCGTTGTGCACCAGGATGCCGCGGCGCAGCCCCGGCTTCGCGGTGGACAGCCGGGACACCGCGATCTCGATGGTCGGCCCGGACGGCGCCCGGTAGTCGAGGGGGACGCGGATCCTGGTGCAGCGCAGGCGCGGGTCCACCGGCGCGGACGAGGGGTCGGGCGGGCAGTCCGTCCAGGTGAGCGGCGGGGTGGACGGGCCGGGCGCGGCCTCGGCCGGTCCCGCCGCGGCGAGGGCGGCGGCGAGCGCCAGGGCCACCGCGCCGCAGACGGATCTCAGTGATTGCTTCAACATGGACTAGACCATAGGGAGGCGAGGTCGCCGCGTCATCCCCCTGGTGGGGTGCGGGATCCGGCGTCTCACGATGTGTCAGCCGTCCGTGTGCGCAGCAGACATGGCCTCCGCACGCGCCTCGGGCGGAGCTGGGCCCCCTCTTTCGGATCCAGTACTGCTCCGCAGAAGTTCGTGGAGGGGTGTTGATCGGACGGCTGATCCGCTGACGTGGAGGTCGCCCGCGCGGTCGAGGAATTCCCTCCAAGGAGCCGGCGGGCAGCCCGTCGGGCGGTGGAGGCCCGTGCGATCGGGCACGACGAGACCGCCAAGCCCTGTCGGTGGACCCACGAAGGCACACGGCTCGAAGCAGCCTGATCAGCACCCCTCCACGAGCCTCCCCGAACGGTGCGACCAGGATTTGCGGGGTCGACGAGAATGGGCGGATGGACGGACTGGGCGGGGCGCTGGAGCGGGCGGCCGCGGACGGCGATGTGGTGGACGGCTGGCTCCAGGGGCTCGCGGGCAATCGGGCGCTGCCGGTGGAGGCGCTGACCCGGCTGCTGGAGTTCGACGAGCTGCCGATACCGGGCGGCTGGCTCCGGCACAGGACCTTGGATGCCGCGGCGACGGAGCTGCTGGTGGCTTCGCCGCAGGTCCGGCGCCGATTGGACGTGGCGGAGAACGCGACGGCGGACGTCGACGTTCTGGCCCGGCTCGCACGGGATCCGGAACCCCGGGTCCGGTTCGTCTACGCGGTGATGCTCTTCGAGTACAAGCGCCGTGTCCCCGCCGGGGTGCTGGAGGTCCTCGCGGAGGATCCGGAACCGAAGATCCGGCGGATCGTCAGTGGCAGCGGAAAGCCGCCGGTCGCGGCGCCGGTGCCGGAGCCGGTGCCGGCGCTGACGGCGGAGCAGCGGGTGGCGCACCCGGACCGGGTGGTCCGGCTGGAGGCCGCCGCCGATCCCGAGGTGCCGACCGCACTGGCCCTGCGACTGGCGGCGGATCCCGAGAACGACGTCCGGCTCGCGGTGTCGATGCGGGAGGACCTGACGGAGGATCAGCGCACCGCGATCCCGTGCACGGTGTGGCAGGACTTCTGGTCACCGCCGTCCTGGATCGCACGGCAGGCGACCGATCCGGATGCGGCCCGCCGGATCGCGAGGTCGGCGCACGTCGGGCTGCGGAGGGTGCTCGCGGCCCAGCCGCACCTGGCGCCCGACGTGGTGGCCCTGCTGGCGGCGGACGAGGACGAGCGGGTGCGGCGCACGCTGGCCGAGCGGTGCGAGGACGCGCCGCACGAGCTGTTGGTGGAGCTGTACGCCACGGTGCAGGACCGGTACTGGTCGGGGTTCCGCCACCACCGCAACTTCGCCCGGCCCGGGTTGGCCCGGTTCGCCGACGACCCCAACCCGCGCCTGCGGCACGCCGCGTTGGACGACCCGGAGGCCGGGCCGGAGCTGGTGCTGCGGCTCGCCGACGACCCCGAGGTGGGCGGCTGGGCGGTCAGCGACCCCAGGCTGCCCGCCGACGAACTGCTCCGGCGGCTCACCCGGCCGGCCCAGGCCTCGGCCGCCGCGTGCAATCCGGCGCTGCCGGTGGCGGTCATGCACCGCCTGCTGGACCTCGCCCAGACGCGCTGACCCGCCGCCCCATCGCCCCGCCGCCCCATCGCCCCATCGCCCCGTCGCCCCGCCGCCCCGCCGCCCCGCCGCCCGACGGTCGGTCAGCCGTCGGCGAGCAGCTCGCGGGCCAGGCGGACCAGGGCCGGGATCGCCGGGTGCTCCGGGACGCCGCGCCGCCAGGCCAGCAGGAGAGGCACCGGCGGGGCGTCGGCCAGGGGCCGGTAGGCGAGGGCGGGATGCCGGTGCAGGCGGGGTGTCGCCGACGTCGAGACGCCCACGGCCCGGCCCACCGCGATCGCCGTCAGCCACTCGTCCGTGTTGGTGACCTCGATCGTCACCGTCGGGCGCGCGGCGGCGGGCCAGAGGTCCAGGGTGGTGGTTCCCGCCACCGTGTTCAGGACGACCGGCCACGCGGCGAGGTCGGCCAGCGTGAGGACGTCGCGGCCGGCCAGCCCGCTGCCCGCCGGCACCACCGCCACCCGCTCCTCCTCCAGCAGCAGCTCCGTGACCAGGTCCGGCGCCGCCACGTCCCCGCGCAGCAGCGCGACGTCGACCCGGCCCCGGGTGAGCCCGGCCGTGCGGTCGTCGATGCGGCGCAGCTCCAACGGCACGTCGGGGTGCTCCTCGTCCCAGCGGCGCAGCAGCGGGATGGTGTGGTCGCCGAGCGCGGCCCAGGGGTGGCCGAGGCGCAGCGGAAGGACGGTCAGGGAGCGCGGGTCGAGGGCGGCCTCCACGGCGGCCACCGCGGCGGCGGCCCGGTCGCGGAACGCCCGGCCGGCCGCCGTGAGCTCCAGGTGGTGGGTGGAACGGTCGACCAGACGCACGCCGAGGTGGTCCTCCAGCCGGCGCAGTGTCCGGGAGAGCGCGGGCTGGCCGATGTGCAGGCGGGCCGCGGCGCGCGTGATCGTGCCCTCCTCGGCGATGGCGAGGAAGGCCCGCAGGTGGCGCAGCTCCATGGTCATGCCCGGAGAGCATAACCACCGTTCGATCGGCATTTCACGCGGAGCGGGCGGATTCCTAGCGTGGAGCCATGACGAACACGAGGCCCCACACGGTCATGACGGGAGCACGGTCCGGGGCGGCGGTCCCCGCGGCAGCGGCGTTCGCGGTGGCGGCGTCCGCGGGGACGACGTCCCCGACGGCGGCACCGACCGCAGCACCGACCGCAGCGCCGACGGCGGCGCCGACACCGGCGAGCGGAGCGGGGACGGACGGATCCGGGACGAACGGGACAGGTACGGACGGGGCGGGGGTGCCCGTCGCCTCCGGCCGCGGCAGCCTCGGCGGCATCGGGCTGGTGGTGGCCGCCGGCCTCTCCGTCCACTTCGGCTCCGCCGTCGCGGCCCTGCTCTTCCCCCGCGTCGGAGCCCTCGGCGTGGTCACCCTGCGGGTGACGATCGCGGCCGTCCTGCTGCTGGCCTTCTGCCGCCCCCGGCTGCGCGGCCGCAGCCGTTCGGACTGGGCGGTCATCGGCGCCTTCGGGGTCGCGCTCGGCGGCATGAACATCGTCTTCTACCAGGCGATCGACCGGATCCCGCTCGGCCCGGCGGTGACCCTGGAGGTCCTCGGCCCGCTCCTGCTGTCCGTCGTCACCGCCCGGCGGGCGGTGAGCCTGCTGTGGGCCGGGCTGGCGCTCGCCGGCGTCTTCCTGCTCGGGCGGGACGGCTTCGACGGGCTCGACCCGGTGGGCGCAGGGTTCGCGCTCGGCGCGGGTGCGCTGTGCGCGGTGTACATCGTCTTCAACTCCCGCGCCGGTGCCCGGTTCCCGCGACTGGACGGACTGGCCCTCGCGATGGCGGTGGCCGCGCTGGTCAGCCTGCCGCTCGGGATCGGTTCCGCGGGGAGCGCGCTGCTCGAACCGCGTGTGCTGGGGCCCGGGATCGCGGTGGCGCTGCTGTCCTCGGGGCTGCCGTACACGCTGGAGCTGCTGGCGCTGCGCCGGCTGCCCTCGGCGACGTTCGCGGTGCTGATGAGCCTGTCCCCGGCGATCGCGGCACTGGCCGGGTTCCTGGTCCTGGGGCAGGCGCTGTCGGCGGGTCAGTGCCTGGCGGTCGTCCTGGTGGTGGCGGCCGGCGCGGGGGCCGTGCGGACGGGCTCCGCAGGTCAGCGGGCCCGCTGAGCGGTGGGTGGTGTCCGAGCATCGGACAAGATCTTTTACACTACTGACCGGTCATCAGTTCGACATATGGCCGTCATGTCAGGAAACATCAGGAAAACCAGGGGGAATCATGCGTCGTCGCATGTCCACGCTCGCCGTCACCGCCGTGCTCGCGGGAGGCCTGCTCCTCTCCGTCGCACCCGCCCAGTCCGCCTCGGCCGCCGGCCGCGGTTCGGTCTCGGTCAACGTCGAGGAGCTCCGGGTCCAGGCCCAGAAGCTCCACACCCAGGCCAACCGGCTGCGCCAGCAGGGCCACTACCAGGAGGCCAACGTCGCCGAGGCCCGCGCCCGGGCGCTGGACGCCTACATCCAGCAGCTCCTCGAGTGCGAGCGCAGCGTCCGCTGCTGACCGCCCGCCGGTGGGGCCGGACGACGTCCGGCCCCACCGGGCGTGCGTGACACCGCACGGATTCCACGAGGGCCCCGACCACGTCGGGGCCCTCGTCGCGTCCCGAGCGGAATCCCGAGGAGCGCACCCGGGCCCGCCCACCGCCGCCCGCGCGACCGACGGCACCCTGCGCCACCACCCCGCCCGTCCCGTCCCACCGTTCCAGGCAGGATCGTTTCCGCAGGTCAACGGCTGGAAAACGTTCCAGCGTCCCGAATCGGCGGCCGCCCCTGGCGGCCGGGACGGCCCCCGGGGCACGGTCATCCCCGGTCCCACCACCGGACCATGCGTCACCACACCACTGACAACGGGGATCCACCATGCGCACCTTCCACCACCGCACCACCGCCCTGGCCGCCGCCGGTACCGCCGTGCTCGCCCTGGCCCTGACCGCCTGCGGCGGAAGCGGCTCCGGCACCACGCCCACCGGGGCGGCGCCCTCACCGACCCGGTCCGCCGCAGGCTCCGCCGGGGGCAGCGGCAACGGCAACGCACAGGGCACCGCCCCGGCCGCGAACGCCGGCACGGGCAGGACCACCGATCCGGGCAGGACCGCCGACACCGGGAAGACCACCGCCGCGACCGCCCCCGCCGGCACGGCCGCTCCGGTGTGCACCACGAAAGACGTCGCCGTCACCGCCGCCCTCCAGGGCGGACCGCCCCACACCCACATCGTCCTGACGGCGAAGAACACCTCCGGCCACGGCTGCCGGCTCGTCGACTTCCCCCTGATCCGGTTCCTCGACGGCCACCGCGAGACCGTCCCCGCCGTCGCCAAGAGCAAGCCCGCCGCACCCGTCACCCTCGACGCGGGCGCCCCCGCCTACGCCGTCGTGAAGCTGTCCGACGGTGGGGCCCACGAGGACACCGAGGCCGTGACGGCGTTCTCCGTCACCCTCGCCGGAGGCGGCGGCCAGGCCACCGTCAAGGCCCCCGGCCCGGCCGGCATCGCCGTCGACCCGGCCGTCTGGGCCACCGGCTACTGGACGCCGGAGCTGCGCAACGGCGCGGACGAGTTCTGAGACGCGCCCTGCGGACCCTTCGGATTCGCGGCCGGGCCGCCGGTGCCAGGCGGCCGCTCCGCCCGTGATGCGGGCGAAGGGCTGCCACACGCTTGCGGCGTGACGAACCGACGGCGGCCTGCCGGTCGTACGGTCCGGGCGCTCGACCGGGCCCTGGGCGGGGAGCGGCCGCCGACCCGGTTCCGGCGGCGGGCCGCCCGGCACCCGGTCCGGGCGGGTCTCGGCGCGGCCCTGCCCCGCGCGGCCCTCTTCGTGCTCCTGTCCCAAGGGGAGGAGTCCGGCACTCCCCCTGGCCGCCGCACTCCTCGGGGCGGCCATCGGGCTGGTCCCGGCTCCCACGGCCGCCGACCCGGTTCCGGCGGCGCGGGCTCCGGCACCCCGGGGGGCCGGGGCGGATCGTGAGCGGAGTCCGCCGTCCCCCGGCCGGCAAGGCGGCCGGGGGACGGCGGGGTTGTCGCCCGGACACCGGAACGACCGGACACCCCGGGCGACCGGGCGGTCAGGCGGTCAGGCGCCTCGGACGGGTGGGCGGATCAGCAGGTGACGACGGTGGAGACCGTGGCCGTCGACGGCGGCCAGCCGAACTGGTCGACGCTGAACTCGGCGTTCACCGTCGTGCCGCAGGGCACCGTGATGTTGATGTCGCCGACCGAACGGCCGCCGACGGGCACCAGGACGTTCGGGGTGATGGGCGGCAGCGGGGGCAGGCCGACGGCGTTGCCGGACAGCCGGAACCCGACGTTCTGGGCCACCCAGCTCGGGTTGGTCGGGTAGGCGGTGCCGTAGAGGCGGACCTGGGTTCCGGTGACGGCGATACAGGCCCTGGTCTGGAGGAACCCGGGCGCACCCGGGCTACCGCAGGTGACGACGGCCCCGACCGGACCGGCCGGACCGGCGGGGGTGGTGGCGGCCGCGGCCTGGGTGCCGGTGAGTGCGGCCAGGGCCGCGACGCCGGCCAGGACGGCGGAAAGACGCTTCATCAGGATTCCCTCCCTCGTCGGGTGTCCTCGGCACATACCGAGCACACCCTGTGACATGTCACATCGTGCTGGAGGGAAGCATGGCAGCCGTCCACGAACGGAGTCCCGGGTTCGGGGAAACAGCCGACCCACCCACCCCTCCCGACCGCCGAATGACCGGCGGGCGACCTCCGGGTGGCCGGAACGGCCTGTCATGTCCCCCGGGCGCGCGACAGGTCGGCGGGTGACAGGTCGGCCCGGGCCCGGCGGCGCGAGCGGGCAGGAAGGCGGGCGGGCAGGAAGGCGGGCGGGCGGGAAAGCGGCACCCCCGGCACCCCCCGCCCCCGGCACCCCCTCCCCCCGGGGCCGTGCGGCAAGAGGCGCGCGCCGCCGCTACCGCCCCGGCCTCAGCGCCCGCCCTTGCCCTCGAAGCGGACGAAGTCGCGCCCGGCCGGCCCGGCCTGGAGGCCCAGCGACTGACCGACCACCACGGAGGGCCCGCCGACCAGTTCGCAGATCCGGCGCAGGAGCTCCTCGGGCGGGGTGCGGGTGCCGTCCGGGCCCGGGTCGTTGCGGACCTCGGCGAGGGCCGCGGGGTCGGCCAGGCCCGCCTTGCGGGCGACCTTCCCGCAGTGCCGGTCCCAGGCGGCCCGGGCGGCGGCGGCCTCGGCGGGATCGGCCGGCGGGGTCCAGTCGGCGGCCCAGCCCAGCTCCTCGAACCCGCCACCGGGGAAACAGGCGGTGACGGCGGCGCCCCAGTCGGCACCTTCCAGCAGCCAGACCGCGGTCTTGGTGTCGACGGCGAGCGCCCACGCCGGGTCCATGATCCGGCTGCGGCTGATCCGCCCGAACCGGGGCTTGGGCGGGTCGAACAGCAGTCCGGTGCCGTGCGCGCCGGCGTAGAGGTAGCCGCCGCGCTTGGAGCGCTTCAGCGCCTCCAGGACCTGGTCGGACGGGGCGGAGGTGACGGCGGCGTACGTGGGCATGGCGGTCTCTCGGGGAGGTGCGGAGCGGGTGGCACGGGAGGCGGCCGCCCACCTCTCGTGCGGGCGGGCGGCCGGAAGCGGTGGTCGGTCAGTCGGCGGGGCGCAGCGCCGAGGCGTGGTAGAGCAGTTCGGCCGGGACGGCGGCGTCGACGGCCCGGACGGCGGGCCCGAGGTCGGCGAACAGGTCGGGGACGACGGGGACGAAGCAGGTGTCCTTCCCGAAGACCACCCGGCCCGGACCGCGCACCTCCACGGCGACGACCTCGTCGAACGGCACGTGGTGGAGGAGGCCGTCGGGCTCGCGCGCCCACACCCCGGTCCCGGTGACCACGAGCCGGGTGCGGCGGGCCGCCGAGTAGCGCAGCCGCTCGGCCAGTCGGGGCCGGAACACCTGTCCGTCGGAGGGGAGGTCGGTGTGCCGGACGCAGCGGTGGCGCGGCAGCGGCGAGCCGTCCGGCTGCGCCAGGGTGGCCTCGACGTCGCAGGGCACCACCAGCAGCGCGCTGCGGAGCGCGTCCGCGAGGGCCTGCCGGGCACGCTCGGGCGTCACGGCGGCGAGCGCCGCCGACCGGGCGGGCACGTCGCGGTACTCCTCGCCGAAGAGGAGGGCGGTGGCGGCGTGCGTGAGCTCGTGGAGGACGGAGCGCGGGTCGGTCCAGACCTCGCGGAGGCCCTCGCGCTCCTCGGCGAGCTCCTCCTCGGTGACGCCTTCGCGGGCCAGGCGCAGTGCCTCCTCCCAGAGCAGCTCGGTGACCCGCTGCTCCTGGCCCTCGCGGGCGTCGAGGCCGATGACGCGCTCGCCGCTGCCGCGGCCGGCGAGTGCGACGCCCTCGGCGACGTCGTAGGAGAGCCCGTGGCGGTGGCGGACGGTCTCGCGCAGGCGGTGCGCGAGCACCTTGACGGCGAGGAACAGGGCCAGGTCGTTCAGGTCGCCGTGCAGGGCGAGTCCGGGGCCGGGCACGTCCTCCTGCCGCCAGGACGGGGTGTCGAGCAGGACGGGCTGGGCGGTGCCGCGGTCCGGGCGCGTACCGGCGGGCAGCGGCAGCCGGAGTCCCTCGGGCGGCGGGCCGGTGAGGACGAGGACGGCGTTGCCGGCGTGGAAGTGGCGGGCGACGGTGTCCCGGACGGCCTCGACGGTGATCCGGTCCGCGCCGGGACCGCGGTAGGCGGCGAGGCCGAGGCCCTGGACGCCGTAGCGGTGGGAGAGCAGTTCCGCGGTCTGCGGGTCGGCGGCCCGGCCGTCCTCGGCGGCCAGGACCCCGGCCTCCTGGTCGATGCGGTCGAGCGGGAGGTCGCGGAGGGCGGCGCAGACGCCTGCCAGGTACTCCACGACCTGTTCGGGCCGCCCGGAGCAGGTGAACTCGGTGACGGACAGGTCGACCGACGCGTTGTGGTCGTGGTGCAGCCGGGGCAGGGTGCTCATCGCCAGGTGCTCGACGAGGTGGGTCACCCCGAGCGTCCGGAACGTCTCGTCCCGCACGCCGCAGCCGAAGACCAGGGCTGCCTCCAGCGGCCCGGGGGCGGGGGCCCACAGGACTGGGATTCCATCGATGACCTCGTGATTCACCCGGCGATCATAGGTGTGTTTTCAGCCATTCCCGCAATCGTTTCTCCACAGCCGCGCAGGCCGGGCTCCCGGGCGCGCCTTAGCCGGTTCGGCGGTACCCCGGTGCCCCCTCCCCACATGTTCGTGCACGCTGGACCCAGGATGCGGACGGGCGACCCCCCACCGGACCACCGGCAGGCCCCCGCACTGACGGGAGCACAGCATGATCGGAACCCCCGGTCCCTCCGACGCGGTCCCCGGCCCCGGCCAGCCGGACCTGCCCGACTGCGCCGACGACCCCACCGCGGCGCTGCGGGACATGTTCGTCGACATGACCCAGGGCGCCCGCATCTCCCGCGGCCAGGACCCCGCGCAGCGGCCGGTGTTCCTCAAGCCGCACGGCGTGGCCCGCGGCGTGCTCACCGTCGACCCCGACCTCCCGCCCGAACTGCGCGTCGGCTTCCTGCAGACCGCCCACGAGCGGGCCGACGGGCTGTCCGCCTGGGTCCGGTTCTCCAGCGACACCGTGCCCGGTCGGCCCGACCTGCGCACCACCCTCGGCATCGGCATCAAGCTGTACGGGGTCCCCGGTCCCAAGCTGCTGGAGGGCGCCACCGAGGCCGGCACCCAGGACCTGCTGCTGCAGAACCACGACGTCTTCTTCGTCGACACCGCGCAGGACATGTGCGAGTTCACCCGGGCCGGCGTCGTCGACGGCGACTACGAGCCGTACCTGCGGGAGCACCCCGTCACCCGGGAGGTCCTCGACGCGATGGCCAAGACCGAGGAGAGCGTCCTCACGGCCACGTACTGGAGCGTGCTGCCCTACTCCTTCGGCCTCGAACGCTTCGTCAAGTACAAGCTGGTCCCGGCCGGCTGCGAGCCCGGCGACCCGGCGGCGGTGTCCGCCGACGAGGACCCCGGCTACCTGGGCGCCGACCTGCGCCACCGGCTCACCGCCGGCCCGGCCGCCTTCGACCTGCTGGTCCAGTTCCGCGAGGACCCGCCCCGCATGCCCCTGGACCGGGCCACCGTCCGCTGGGAGGAGTCCGCGAGCGCACCGGTGCGGGTGGCCCGGCTGACCCTCCGGAAGCAGGACGTCCGCGCCCGCGGCCAGGCCGCCTACGGGGAGAACCTCGCCTTCAACCCGTGGCACAGCCTCGCCGAGCACCGCCCGGTGGGCAGCATCTCCGACGCCCGCCGGGCCGTCTACGCGGCCTCGGCCGCACAGCGCCGCGACGTGAACGGCGTCCCCGCGACCGAGCCCGGCCCCGCCCGCCCGCAGCTCACCCCGCCGCCCGGACGCGACACCCGGATCGTCCGGGCCGCCGTGCACCCGGCGATCGGCGTGGCGCGGGTCGGCGACAGCCCGGACGAGTACTTCCTCGCCCCGGAGACCGAGGACGAGCCCGCGCTGCCCGCCGGCAGCTACAAGGACGCCACCGGCGCCCTGAAGCGCCAGGCCGTCCGCTTCCGCGTCTACGGCTACAACGCCGCCGGCCAGCCGGTCGCCGAACTGACCGCCGACAACGCCGACCTGCGGTGGACCGTCCACGTCGTCAACTCGAAGGCCGCCTGGTACCAGTTCCAGCTGGCCCTCGACATCCCGGAGGCGGAACGGACCGACGAGAGCCTGCTGCGCAACCCCAAGGTCCCGGCCGCCCAGCGCGACCGTCTCGTCATCGACCCCGGACCGCGCTCGGTGCGCGGCCGCGACCGCTCCGACCGGCCCGAGTACCGCTTCGACACCGGCACCTTCCTGGACCGGCCCGTCTACCTCGGCGAGCTGCGCACCGACGGGAGCGGCCGGCTGCTCTTCCTCGGCGGCCGGGGCGTCTCCGCCTCGGCCACGGACACCCCCGCCGACACCTTCGCCAACAACGACGGCTGGCACGACGACGTCTCCGACGGCCCGGTCACCGCCGAGGTCCGCATCGACGGGCGGAGCATCCCGGTCGAACCCGCCTGGGTGGTCACCACACCGCCCAACTACGCGCCCGAACTCACCTCGGTGCGCACCATGTACGACCTCGTCCGCGACGCCTTCGTCACCGCCGGCCTGCTGCCCGCCCCGCAGCAGGTGTCGTTCACCCGCGACGTGCTGCCCGTGCTGCGCCGCCTCTGCGGGCTGCAGTGGGTCAACCACGGGCTGGCCGCCCAGTTCGGGCACGGCGGGCGGGTGAACTTCCTCGACCCCGACCGGCTCGCCGAGCTCGCCGACCCCTCGCCCGTCCACCGCGAGCTGCGCCGGCAGGTCTGGGCCACCATGCGCAACTACGACCGGGACGGGATGTCGCCCGTGCCGTGGCCGGCGATCTACGGCGACGCGATGAACCTGCCGCCCGACTCCGAACGCCAGCACGTGACGCTCTCCCCGCTCCAGTACCGCCTGCTGGACCGCTGGGCCGACGGGGACTTCACCGCCGACCACGACCCGCAGGCACCGCCCGCGCCGTCCCTCGACGAACTCCCGCTCTCCCGGCGGCCCGAGGCCCTGGACCGGGCGGCCCTGTCGTTCTGCCTCGCCGACGCCTTCCACCCCGGCTGCGAACTGACCTGGCCGATGCGGCACACCACCCTGTACAGCGCCCCGTTCCGGGTGCGCCACCGCGACCCGAAGGCGCCCCGGCCGCCGTCCTACGGCCCGAAGCTCACCCCGGAGATCGCACTCGCGTACGACGGACCGCTCTACGGGCAGCGTCCGGGCGACCTGACGCGCTGGATGGCCGTGCCGTGGCAGACCGACACCGCCAGCTGCCTCTCCGGCTACGGCTACGGCCTGCCGGGCTTCGGCCCCAAGTACGACCCTTACCTGCCCACGTTCTGGCCCGCCCGGGTGCCCAACCACGTCCTGGCCGAGGAGGAGTACGACGTCGTCGTCGACACCTCCCGCCCCGACGAGGAGCGGCTGGCGGCCTTCGAGAAGCGGCGCACCTGGCTCCGCTGGCTGCCCTCCGGCTACCTCAACACCATCAACGCCATGGTGACGGACTTCGGCAGGCTCGGGCTCGTCGAGCGCCGGCCCGGCGTCGCGGACGACCCCCGGTTCCCGGCGGAGATGCTCGTCGAGTCGGAGGTGTCCTTCCCCCGCGAGCCCGCCCCGCCGGCCGCCCGCAACCTGGTCACCCTGCACGTGCCGCTCGGCGCCGACCCCGCCCTCGGCGAGTCCGCGCTGGCCACCGCCGTCACCATGGCCGAGCAGCCCGACGAGGAGGTGTCGGCGGGCTTCATCGACAAGGTCGTACGCCTCCACCGCCGGTGACCGCGGCTCCGCGCGACGCCGGGGAGTCCTGGGACACCGGGGACTCCTGGAACGCAGGGGACGCCGACGCGGTCGTGGCCGGCGGCGGCCCGGCGGGCGCGGTGGCGGCCCTGGTCCTGGCCGGCGCCGGCCACCGGGTCGTGCTCCTCGACGACGGCGCTGGCGGGCACGGCCCGCCGGGCGCCGGCACGGGACCGGGCGCCGGACCGGGCGCCACCGGGGCCGCCGAGTCCCGGACCGGTGCTTTCAGGATCGGCGAGTTCCTGCCGCCCGTCGCGCGCCCGCTGCTGCGCGACCTCGGGCTGCTGGACGCCTTCCTGGCCGCCGGGCATCCCCGGTCCACGGGGACCCTCAGTGCCTGGGGCTCGGCGGCGCTGCACGGCCGCAGCCACCTCCTCGACCCGTACGGCCACGGCTGGCACCTCGACCGGGTCCGCTTCGACGCGTTCCTCCGGGACGCGGCGGTCGCGGCGGGCGCCGAACTCCGGCCGTCCACCGTGCTGCGGCGGCGCGCCGACGGCCGCCTGGTCGTCCGCGACCGGGGCACCGGCGCCGTGCGGGAACTGCGCAGCCGGTGGGCGGTGGACGCCACCGGCCGCCGCTGCGTCATCGGCCGCCGACACGGCCTGCGCCACCGGCAGGACCGCCTGGTCGCCGCCTACGCCGTGTTCGACGTCCGCCGCCCCGAGGGCCCCGTGGGCAGCGGGGGCGGCGGGGGCGGCGGGGGCTCCGAGGGCGGCGGGGACGCGGACCGGGAGGCCCGGACACTCGTGGAGGCGGCGCCCCACGGCTGGTGGTACACCACCCTGGTCCCGGCCGGACGCCTCGTCGCCCACCTGACCGACCCCGACCTCGCGGACCCCGCACTCCGGACCCCCGAGGGCTTCTGGCACGGCATCACCCGCACCGGCCACGTCCGCCGCCGACTGGCCGGGTACGACCCCGCCGCGACCCCGGTCCCCCGCTGGGCCCCGGCCCACGGCCTGCGACTGGACCCCGTCGCCGGACCGGGCTGGGTGGCCGCGGGCGATGCCGCGCTCGCCTTCGACCCGCTCTCCTCGCAGGGCATCCTCACCGCGCTGCACACCGGCGCCCGCGCCGGCCGGACGGTGGCCGCCTGCCTGGAGGCCCCGGGCCGGACACCCGCCGCACTCGCCGACTACGCCGGGTTCCTGGACGGCATCGCCACCGCGTACGCCGGCAACCACGCGCTGTCCTACCGGCAGGAGCAGCGCTGGCCCGACCACCCCTTCTGGCGCCGCCGCCACGCTCCCCCGCCCCCGGGCGCCTGACCGGGGGCGCTCCCCCGGCGCCGCCCCAGGATCGCCCGGCTCCCGGGCCGCGCGGCGGCCGGCGGCGCGGCTCCCGGCGGCCGGCTCCCGGCGGCCCGGCAACTCCGGTGCGCGCCCGGCCGACCACCCACCGCGTCGCCCGGACGGCACGAAGGTGCACACGGGCCGGAATGCTCCTAGGGTCTGAACTACGGGGGCACGACGCGGCGGAAATCGCGTGTTCCCCACGATCGCCCGCGCCGGCTCCCGATCCCCTCAGGAGATGACCCGGCATGACGACCTCGTCCGAAACGCCCGTCCTGGACACCCTCGCCGCGATGACGCTCGACTCGATCGAGCGGTGCGGGCTGCCCACCGAGACGCTCCTCCTCACCCGCATCGCCGCGCTGGTCGCCATGGACGCGCCCCCGATGTCCTACCTCGCCCACCTCGGCCCCGCCATGGAGTCCGACGTGACCGCGGAGCAGGTCCAGGACGTGCTGGTGGCCATCGCCCCGGTGGTGGGCACCGCGCGGGTGATGTCAGCGGCCACCCACATCACCGAGGCCCTCGGCTTCGCCATCGCCGTGGCCGAGATCGACGCCGCCTCCGCGGGCTGACCCCGGCAGGCTCCGGCCACCCGGCCACCCGACCGCTCCAGTACCGGCCATCCGGCCACCCCGACCGACCCCGACCCCATCCGCATCCGCATCCACCCGGATCCCCGGCGACGGGCCGGGTCCCGCCACCCGGCTCCCGCGGCAGTCCGCCCGGCCCGGTCGGCGCGTCCCCCGTACCCGTCACCGGCTCCACACCGCCGGATCCCTCCGCAGCGGCCCCGCGGAGGACCGGTCGGCACGAATCGAGGCACCTCATGTCCTCAGCCACCAGAAGCGCTCCCGCCGGCACCGGCGGCTCGTCCGGCTTCGCGGGCGGCCTCACCGTCTTCGCCGCCGTGATGCTCCTGCTCGCGGGCTGTCTGAGCATCTTCCGAGGGATCATGGCGATCGCCGAGGACGACGTCTTCGTGCGGACCCCCAACTACATCTTCAAGTTCGACCTGACCAGTTGGGGCTGGATCCACCTGATCCTCGGCATCATCGCCCTCGGCATCGGCCTCGGGCTGTTCCGGGTCTCGCTCTGGGCCCGGATCCTCGGTGTGGCGCTGGCGGCGTTGCTCATCATCGCCAACTTCCTCTCCATCCCGTACTACCCGGTGTGGTCGATCGTCGTGATCGCCATCAGCGGCTTCGTGATCTGGGGCCTCTGCGCGGTCCACCGCGACGACGGCGCCCCGACCGCCTGACCAGGGTGATCGCCGGAGCGACCGAGGCCGGAAGGGCCGAGGAGCCCGGCGAGGCCGGCGAGGCCGGCCGGAGGAGGTGAGGGCGATGGCAGCACCCCCTTCGGCCGTGCCCCGGCGCGCCCGGCTGTCGGCCCGGCTGGCCGTGGTCTGTGCCCTCGGCGCGCTGGCGGTCCTGGTGGTCGGGAGCGGTCCCGGCGGCGTGCTGATCCTCGTCACCGCGGTGATCGGCTCGGCGCTCACGGCAGCCGGTACCTGGTGGGCGGTGTCCCACCGCGGGGCCGTGCGGGCGCTCGGGTTCCTGCTGGTGGTGGGCGCGCCCGCGGCCGTCGTGGTGCTCTACGCCCGGGCCGGCCTGTGGCCCGAGGCACTGGCGGCGACCGTGCTGTGGGCGGCCGCCGCGGCGAGCGCGAGGTCCGCGGTGCGCCTGGTGCGCCGGCCCGACGGCATGCGCGCGGTCGCCGGGCAGCGCCCCCGCCGACCGTTCCTGATCATGAATCCGAAGTCGGGCGGCGGCAAGGTCGGCCGGTTCGGACTGGTCGAGAAGGCCGAGGCGCTGGGTGCCGAGGTCGTCCTCCTGGACACCTCTGCCACGGTGGACGTCGCCGCGCTGGCCAGTCGGGCGGTGGCCGAGGGCGCGGACCTGCTCGGGGTCGCGGGCGGGGACGGCACCCAGGCCAGGGTCGCCGAGGTGGCCGCCGAGCACGACCTGCCGTTCCTGGTGGTCTCGGCGGGGACGCGGAACCACTTCGCGATGGACCTCGGCCTGGACCGCACGGACCCGTCCCGCTGCCTGGACGCGCTGACCGACGGGGAGGAACTCCGCGTCGACCTGGGCACGGTGGGCGGCCGCGCCTTCGTCAACACCGCCTCCTTCGGCGTGTACGCGCAGATCGTGCAGCGCCCCGAGTACCGCGACGCCAAGGCGGGCGCGGCCCTGGACGCGCTGCCCGACCTGCTGCTCGGCTACGGCGGACACCTCGTCGACGCCCGGACGGAGGAGGACGTCCGGCTGGACGCCCAGCAGGCGCTCCTGGTCAGCAACAACCCCTACACCGGCACCGAACCGGTCTCCGGGGGCGGCCGCCGACCCCGGCTGGACCTCGGCGTGCTGGGTGTCGTCGGGATCCGGGTGACCAGCGCGGCCCAGGCGACCCGACTCGCGCTCAGCAGCGGCAGGGCGGCGGGCCTGCAGGTGCTGACCTGCCGCCGGGTCGTGGTCGGGTCGGACACGGACCGCATCCCGGTCGCCGTGGACGGGGAGGCCCTGCTCATGCCCGCGCCCGTCGTCTGCGGCATCCGCCCCGGAGCCCTGCGCGTCCTGGTGCCGAGGCACCGGCCCGGTCCTCCGCCCGCCCGGCCGACCCCGGGCTGGCGCGAGATCCTCGCCCTGGCCTTCGCCCGCTCCGGGGCACCGGAGCCGGGCGCGGGAACGGAGCCGGGAACAGGAGCAGGAACGGGAACGGGAACGGGGCCGGGAACGGGCACGGGGCCGGAGGACCGGACCGGGTGACCCGGGGCCGGGAGCGGAGCCGGCCCCGGCGGTCGGCGGTCGGGGGTCGGGGGTCGGGGGTCGGCGGGCCGCCCGAGGTGGCACGGGCCGCCCGAGGCGCGCAGGCTGGAAGCAGGAGGTGCCTCCCCGGACACCGCGACCGGCGCCCGCCGCCGGTCCGGCGGCCGCGGGACCCCGACCCGGCGGCCGCCCGGCGCCTCCGGTCCGTCACCCCGGATGGGAGAGACCCGTGAAGGACCTCAAGTTCGAGCAGAAGCGTTCGCTGTCCCGCCTGGAGGCCGCCGACCTGCTCTCCGCACTCGCGGCCGCACTGCGGCACGGCGGCAACGCCGAGCTCGAACTCGGCCCCGGGACGATGACCCTGCGCATCCCCGACGAACTCCGCAGCGAGGTCGAGGTCGAGGTCGGTGACGGCGAGATCGAGGTCGAGGTCGAGCTCAAGTGGCCGACCTCGGGGAACCGGCCGGCCCCCGAGAAGCCGAAGCCCTCGCCGCCGCCGGGCGGGCCCGACCACGGCTGACTCCCCCGCCGTGCCTCGCCGCCCCTCCTCCGTACCTCGCCGCCCCCGCCGGGCCGTCAGGTCTCCTTCGGCGAGCCCGGCTGGGCCGTCGGGATCCGCTGGGTGAAGAACAGCGCGAGGAGCGCGGCGAACGCCAGGACCGCCAGCGCGGCGCGCAGGCCGTCCAGCCGCGCCGCCTCGTTCGCGTCCAGCGCCGCCTGCGTCGCCTCGGAGGTCGCGCCCGCGTCGGCCAGGAGTTTCGTGAGCTGGGCGTCCGACAGGAAGGGCACGCCGCTCTCCAGTTGCACCACCGCCTGGCTGCGGACCTCGGCCGGGAACGCCGGATTCTCCTCCACGTGCGCCAGGAACGACGACGTGAGAGCGCCGATCAGGATCGACCCGGCGAGTGCCGTCCCGATCGAGGCCCCCAGGTTGGTGACGGCGTTCTGGACGCCGCCGACCTCCGCGCTCTGCTTGTCCGGGACGGCCGACACCGTGACGGCCCCGAGCTGGGACGCCAGCGCGCCCATGCCGAGCCCGATCAGCAGGAGGGGCACGGTGACGATCTCCGCACCGGCGTCGGCGTCGAGCGCGGCCAGCAGCGCCACCGCGCCCGCGAACAGCGCGAGGACACCGAGCCGCACCACCCGCCGCGGTGAGACGTCCGGGAGCAGCCGCGGGATCAGGATCGCGGCCGCCAGCAGGGTGAGCGACAGCGGCAGGATGCGGGCGCCCGTCTTCAGCGCGGACAGGCCCAGGGCGACCGACAGGTAGAGCGGGACGAGGAAGAACACGCCCATCTGGACGAGGTACTGGAAGAAGAACATGATCAGGCCGCCGGTGAGCTGCCGGTTGCGCAGCAGGGCCGGGTCCACCAGCGGCTCCCCGCCCCGCTCGACCACGCGGGCCTCCCAGGCGAGGAAGAGCCGGATCAGGAGCAGGCCGGCGAGCATCAGCCACACGACCAGGGAGATCCCGAGCCAGGCGGGTGCGTCCGGCTTGGGCAGGAACCAGCCCCACGCTCCGGAGCGGAGCACGCCGTAGACGAAGACGCCGAGGCCGATGGCGCAGAGCGCGGCCCCGACCAGGTCGATCGGCGGGCTCTGGTCGGCGGGGGCGTCGGCGATGCGGCGGGCGAGCACGAGGATGCCGAGCACGATGACGACCTCGCCGGCGAAGACCCAGCGCCAGGAGAAGTAGGTCGTGGCGACGCCGCCGATCAGCGGGCCGACCGCGATCGCGGCGGCGCCCGCCGCCGCGACGAGCCCGTAGGCGGCCGGGCGGCGTTCGACACCGAAGTTCCCGGCGACGAGCGCCACAATCGCGGGCAGGATGAGCGCCGCGCCGATCCCCTCCAGGAAGGACCAGCCGACCAGGAGCACCGGCAGGTTGGGGGCGAGGGCGGTCGTCAGGGAGCCGCAGCCGTAGATGACGCAGCCGATCAGGAACGCGCGCTTGCGTCCGATGAGTGCGCCGACCTTGCCCCCGGGGATCATGAACATCGCCATCACGAGCGTGTAGGCGGTGATGGCGCCCTGGATCCCGCTCACGGTCGTGCCGACGTCCTCGGCGACCGTCGCGATCGAGACGTTCATGACGGAGCTGTCGAGCGTCATCAGGAACTGGCCGGCCGCGAGTGTCAGCAGGACGAGCCCGGCCTTCGACGATCTCCCGGAGGCCCCCGCCCCGGATGCGCCGGATGTGCCGGATGTGCCGGATGTGCCGGATGCCCTGGATGCCATGGGCGTCATGGTCCCAGCGGCCCCGGGGAGCGGCCCCCCGACCCGCCACGGATGTCAGCCGGTCGGCGGCGCCGCCGCGCGGGACTGCCGAGCGCGACTGCCGACCGGTCCGGCCTCGGGATGTCCGGGACGGTCCCTGACGTACCTTCGATGCGGTTAGGCTAACCTTACCTCACCGCTTCGCAAGTCCGTCCGACAGCCGCTGCGCTCCGACCCCAGGGAGAAGGTCCATGCCGCCCACCACCAGCCGTGTTCCCACACCGCGCCGCACCTGCCGGGACACCGGCAAGTCGGCCGCCACGGCGGTGCGCTGACCGATGGCAGCGATATCCACCGACGAGTTCGAAGGCCGGACCGCCCTGGTCACCGGCGCCGCCCAGGGCATCGGGGCCGCCGTCGCCCACCTGCTCACCGCCCGCGGAGCCCGGGTCGTCGCCTGCGACCGCTCCCCGTCCGACCCCTCGGTGCACCGCCTCGACGTCACGGACGCCGACGCGGTCGAGAAGCTGGTCGACCTCGCGGAGCACGAGTACGGGCCGATCGACATCCTCGTCAACGTCGCCGGCGTCCTGCACGCCGAGCCGGTCCTGAGCACGAGCGACGAGAACTGGCAGCACACCTTCGCCGTCAACACCACCGGGGTGTTCCACACCTGCCGGTCCGTCGGCCGCCGGATGGCCGACCGGGGGCGGGGCAGCATCGTCACCGTCGGCTCCAACGCCGCCGGCGTGCCCCGGATGAACATGGCAGCGTACGCGGCCTCCAAGGCGGCCACCACGATGTTCATGCGCTGCCTGGGCCTGGAACTGGCCGGCTCCGGCGTGCGCTGCAACCTGGTGTCGCCCGGCTCGACCGACACCCCCATGCAGCGCGCGCTGTGGACCGACGACGAGAGCGAGCGCCGGGTCATCGAGGGCGACCTCGCCAGCTTCCGGGCCGGGATCCCGCTCGGCCGGATCGCCGCCCCCGAGGACGTCGCCGAGGCCGTCCTCTTCCTCGCCGGGGACCGCGCGCGGCACATCACGATGCACGACCTCTACGTCGACGGCGGCGCCACGCTGCGGGCCTGACGCCGAACCGGGCGGTCCCGGAACCGCCCGCCCCCTTCGAGTCCCACCACCCGGTGCCCCCGGCACCGGCAGAACGGAGCACCATGACCACGGCTTCCGAAGCCCGGTCCCCCGTCGCGACCCCGGTGGACGGCAGCGAGCTCCTGGCCGCCTACCGGCCGGGCCCCGACCGCGCCTTCCTCGCCGGACCCACCCGGACCCTGCTCGCCGAAGGCGTGCACCGGACCGTACCCGACCCGGCCGACGCCGGCCGGCTGCTGGCGGCGGCCCGGGCCGAGGGCCGCGACCCCGTGGTCGTCGGGGCGATCCCCTTCTCGCCGGGCCGGCCCGCCGAGCTGTTCATCCCCGAGCAGGTGCACCGCGCCGCACCGACGCGCGCCGGACTCCCGGCCGCCGCCGCGCCCGGCCGCACCGCGCCGACCGCGTGGACCCGGCGGCCCGTCCCCGCGCCCGAGGGCTACCGCGACGCCGTCGCCCGCGCCGTACGGCTCATGAACGAGGACCCCTCCCTCGCCAAGGTCGTGCTCGCCCGCACCCTGGAGCTCACCGCCCCCGGCGGCACCGACATCCCCGCCATGGTCGGCCGGCTGCTCGACCGGGACCCGCACGGCTACACCTTCGCCGTGCCGGCCGGCGGGACCGCCACCCTGGTCGGCGCCAGCCCCGAACTGCTGCTCTCCCGCCGGGGCCGGCACGTGGTGTCCAACCCGCTCGCCGGGTCCGCCGCCCGCAGCGCCGACCCCGTGGAGGACCGGCGCCGGGCCGAGGCACTGACCCGCTCCCCCAAGGACCTCGCCGAGCACGCCTTCGTGGTCGACGCCGTCCGCCGCGCCCTCGCGCCCCACTGCGACGACCTCGACGTCCCCGAACGGCCGTCGCTGATCCGCACCGCGGCCATGTGGCACCTGTCCACCACCGTCACCGGGACGCTGCGCGACCCGTCCACCAGCGCCCTGGACCTCGCGCTGGCCCTGCACCCCACCCCGGCCGTCTGCGGCACCCCGACCGACCGGGCCCGGGAACTGATCGGCACACTGGAACCGTTCGACCGCGGCCTCTACACGGGCGTGGTCGGCTGGGGCGACGCCTCGGGCGACGGCGAATGGGTCGTCACCCTGCGCTGCGCCGAGGCCGACGGCGACCTGCTGCGGCTGTTCGCCGGAGCCGGTGTGGTCGCCGCCTCCGTCCCGGAACACGAACTGGCCGAGACGGCCGCGAAGTTCCGGACCTTCCTGCACGCCGTCGGACTGGAGAACGCCGAATGAGCCTCTACCCCGAGGACGCAGCCGACCGCTACCGGGCGGCCGGGTACTGGACCGGCGAGACCCTGGACGCCATGATCCGCCGGCACGCCGCCTCGGCCCCGGAGCGGATCGCCGTCACCGACGGCGACCGGCACTGGAGCTACGCCGAACTGGACGCGCGCGCCGACCGGCTCGCCGCCGGGATGCTTGCCCGCGGGCTGCGCAAGGGCGACCGCGTCGTCCTCCAACTCCCCAACGTCGCCGAGTTCTTCGAGGTGTTCTTCGGCGCGATGCGGGCCGGCGTCGTCCCGGTGATGGGCCTCCCGGCGCACCGCCGGGCCGAGATCTCGTACTTCTGCGAGTTCGCCGAGGCGAAGGCCCTGTTCATCGCCGACCGCCACGACGGCTTCGACCACCGTGAGCTGGCCGCCGAGGTGTGCGCGGCCGTCCCCGGCCTCGGAGAGGTCTTCGTCGTCGGCGACCCCGGGCGGTTCACGCCCCTCGCCGAACTGCGCGCCGACGCCTCCGTCCCGCCGGCCGACCCGCCGCACTCCGGCGACCTCGCCTTCCTCCAGCTGTCCGGCGGCAGCACCGGGCTGCCCAAGCTCATCCCCCGCAGCCACGACGACTACCTGTACAGCGTGCGCGAGTCGGCCGTCATCTGCGAGCTGTCGCCCGCGACGGTGTACCTGTGCGCGCTGCCCGCGGCCCACAACTTCCCGCTCAGCTCGCCGGGCACCCTCGGCACCTTCCACGCCGGCGGCCGCGTCGTGCTGGCGCCCGAGCCGAGCCCGGGCACGGCGCTCGCCCTGATCGCCCGCGAACGCGTCACCATCACCGGCGTGGTGCCCCCGCTGGCCCTCGCCTGGGCGCAGGCCGCCCCCGGCAGCGGCCACGACCTGTCCAGCCTGGAACTGATCCAGGTCGGCGGCGCCAAGCTCAGCGAGCAGGCCGCCCGCCGGCTGGGCCCGGCGCTCGGCTGCCGGCTCCAGCAGGTCTTCGGGATGGCCGAGGGGCTGGTCAACTACACCCGCCCCGAGGACCCGGAGGAGACCGTCCTCACCACGCAGGGCCGTCCGATCTCCCCCGACGACGAGATCCGGATCGTCGACGACGAGGACGTCGACCTGCCCGAGGGGACCACGGGCCACCTGCTGACCCGCGGGCCGTACACCATCCGCGGCTACTGGCGGGCGCCCGAGCACAACGCGCGCTCCTTCACCGCCGACGGCTTCTACCGCACCGGGGACCTCGTCCGCCGCACGCCCACCGGCCACCTGGTCGTCGAGGGCCGGGCCAAGGACCAGATCAACCGGGGCGGCGAGAAGGTCGCCGCCGAGGAGGTCGAGAACGTCCTGCTCGCCCACCCCGCGGTGCACGACGTGTCGGTCGTCGCCGTCCCGGACGAGTACCTGGGCGAGCGCAGCTGCGCGTACGTGATCCTCCGCCCCGACGCCGAGCGGCCCCGCGCGCTCGACCTGAAGGCGTTCGTCCGCGCGGCCGGACTCGCCGGCTACAAGGTCCCGGACCGCGTCGAGTTCGTCGACGCCTTCCCCAGCACCGGCGTCGGCAAGGTCAGCAAGAAGGACCTCCGCACCACCTCCCGCTAGCCCAGAAAGGCCCCCCTCGTATGGCACTGCCTGCCATCGCCCCCTACGAACTGCCCGGCCCCGCGGACCTCCCGCCCCGCAAGGTGCCGTGGCGGGTCGACCCGGCGCGGGCCGCCGTCCTCGTCCACGACCTGCAGAACTACTTCCTCGGCGCCTTCCCGGCCGAGGGCCCCCCGCTGGCCCCCGCCCTGGCCAACACCGCCCGGATCCTGGAGCACGCCCGCCGGCTCGGCATGCCCGTCGTCTACTCCCACCAGCGCGGCGGCCAGACCCCCGGGGAACGCGGCCTCCAGCTGGACTTCTGGGGCCCCGGACTGCCCGACGACCCGCAGGCCCAGGCAGTGCCGGCCGTCGTCGCGCCCGCGGCGCAGGACCACATGCTGCTGAAGTGGAAGTACAGCGCGTTCGCCCGCACCGACCTCGCCGAGCTGCTGGAGAAGTCCGGCCGCGACCAGCTGGTGATCGTCGGCGTCTACGCCCACATCGGCGTCATGATGACCGCGGCCGACGCGTGGTCACGCGACATCCAGGCCTTCGTGGTGGGCGACGCCGTCGCCGACTTCTCCGCCCGGCAGCACACCGAAGCACTACGCTGGGCCGCCGAGAAGTGCGCCGTCGTGCTGAGCACCGCCGAGCTCCTGGAGGACAAGTGACCACCACCGGCGAGCGGCTGCACACCGAGAAGGTGACGCTGCGCTACGGCGACCGCGCCATCGCCACCGACCTGTCGGTGGCGGTCCCGGACGACTCGTTCACCGTGATCGTCGGCCCCAACGCCTGCGGCAAGTCCACCCTGCTGCGGGCGTTCGCCCGGCTGCTCAAGCCCGCCTCGGGCCGGGTGCTCCTCGACGGCGAGCAGATCGGCGCCCTCCCCGCCAAGGAGCTGGCCCGCCGGCTCGGCCTGCTCCCGCAGAGCTCCACCGCCCCGGACGGCATCACCGTCGCCGACCTCGTCGCCCGCGGCCGGTACCCCCACCAGGGCCTGTTCCGGCAGTGGTCGCAGGAGGACGAGCGGATCGTCGCCGAGTCGATGGCGGCCACCAACGTGGACGCCCTCGCCGACCGTTTCGTCGACGAGCTCTCCGGCGGCCAGCGCCAGCGGGTCTGGCTCGCCATGGCGATCGCGCAGCAGACCCCGCTGCTGCTGCTCGACGAGCCGACCACGTTCCTGGACATCGCGCACCAGGTCGAGGTGCTCGACCTCTGCGCGCGCCTGCACCAGGAGCAGGGCCGCACCCTGGTCGCCGTCCTGCACGACCTCAACCAGGCCACCCGGTACGCCACCCACCTGATCGCCATGCGCGACGGCGCGGTGGTCGCCGAGGGCGTGCCCTCCGAGATCGTCACCGCCGAACTGGTCGAGCAGGTCTTCGACCTGCCCTGCCAGATCATCGAGGACCCGCAGACCGGCACCCCGCTGGTCGTCCCGCTGGCCCCCGTGCGCCGCGGCCCGGTCCGGTGACAGCGGCGCTGCGGCCGTCCGCGGTCCTGCGGGCGGTCCGCGCCACGGGGCCGGACGCGCCGGCGCTGTACGCGCTGTCCGCCCCGTTCATGCGCTCCGGTGCGCTGCGCGAGCGCGCGCCGGAGGCGTACCGGCGGCCCGGCGACACCTTCCTGATGGTCCGCGCCGAGGACGACGGGCCCGGCGCGGGCGCGCACGGCCGGCTCGACGCCTGCGTCGCGCTCCGCGCGCTGACGCCCGAGGCCGGCCGGCCCCCGACCGGGCTGCTGCACAACCTCTGCGTCCGGACCGACCGTCAGGGCGCGGGCCTCGGCTCGCTCCTGGTGACCGCCGTCCTCGCCGAGGCCCGCCGCCGCGGGCTGCGCGCCCTGGTGACCGCCACCACCGGCGGCGGCGAGCTGTTCCTGCACCACGGCTTCACGGAGATCCCGGCCTCGGCCGCCCCGCGCGAGTGGGCGGCCGGCCTCGACCCGGCCCGCAACTCCCGGGTCTTCACCCGGGCCCTCTGAGCACGGCACGACCACGACGGCGGGCCCGGTGGACACTCCACCGGGCCCGCCGCGTCGTCCGGACCACCGTGGGAGGGGCCGTACCGGCGGCACACGGTCAAGCTGCCGGTCTGGCATCGTGGGGAGGATCTTCCCCTGGCCGGGCGGTACGTCCGCGCGGCCCGCAAGGTGATCGACCACCACAAGGAGCTGCTGTGACCTCCCTCTTCGTCACCGAACCCGGCCTCGTCCCCGGTCTCCTGGCCGAGGCGGCGGAGGCGGGTGTCGCGAAGTTCGTGGTCGGTGCGCTGATCCACGACCGGGACGGCCGGGTGCTGCTGCTGCGGCGCAGGCCCGAGGACTTCCTCGGCGGCCTGTGGGAGCTGCCCGGCGGCGGTGTGGAGCCGGGCGAGGAGCTGGGGCAGGCGCTGGAGCGGGAGGTCCTGGAGGAGACCGGCCTCACCGTCGACGAGGTCACCGGCTACGTCGGAGCCTTCGACTACACGTCCGGCAGCGGCCGGCTGACCCGGCAGTTCACCTTCGCGGTCACGGTCGGGCGGCACGGGCCGGTCGTCCTCTCCGAGCACGGCGACTGGACCTGGGCGGACCGGGGCCGGCTGCCCGAGGTGAGCGACGAGACACGGGCGCTGCTCGGCGGCTGACATCCGGAGTCCCGCCTCGTCCCGCCGAGCTGCTCCTCGGCGGGACGACGGACGCCTGAGCGGTGGTGCATCCGGTCCGCGCGGGCCTCAGCGTGCGGCGGCCACGGCGTCGGTGTACTGCTCCGTCGTCAGATCGTCCTCCGCGATCCCGAGACCGGCCAGCACCGTGCGGACGACACGGAGGGCGGGAAGCAGGTCGTCGTCCGCCTTCGCGATGGTCTCCAACTCGATGAATGTGCCGTCGATCTCGGGTACTCGGACGAGGGTGGCGAGGAGCTGCCGTCCGCCAGCGGTGAACGAGTAGTTCCTGCACCGCTTCTCGAACGCGATGCGCGGGACGAATCCGAGGCCACGAACGATCTCGTGGGCGGCCTCCGCGTCCTCCACCCTCGTCTCGGCCTCGGGTTTCGAGGCGGACGCCTCATCCACCCGGGCGCTCTTGTAGGTCAGGACGGTCCGGGTGTCGTCCGGGCTGTGCACGGTACGGATCCGCAGTTCCCGGTCCGTTCCCATGAGCGATCCGTCGGGTGCGTCGAAATAGGTGTCGCGATAGACCTCCGCACGCCCGGGCCCGTACCGGTCTTCGAGCAGCCGGAGAATCCCCTCGGGGTCCCGCACTACGGCCTTCAGCTCCGCCTCGATCGCCACCGTCGTCCCTCCGTCAGATCACGCGCTCGGCGTCGGCCACCAAAGCGTCGAACATCCGGCGCCACCCTCGGTACAGCGGACCGTACGGCGTGGCCGGCACCTTGTAGGTCGCCGACTCGTGGCCCTCCCAGTCCGCGTCGAACGCGCTGACGTAGAGCGTCCTGTCCAGCCGGATCACGCGCCACACCGGCAGGGACCGGTAGTGGTAGACCTCGACGTGGCCGACCTCCGCGAGCTCACGAAGACGGGCCTCGGCGAGCCGGACACCACTGGCCAGCGACTCCGGGGACTCTCCGATCTCGGCCGCCCTGCGGACGAGGGCCGGTGACTCCGGGTCCAGCAGGAGCACACGGAGACGGGGGGCGGCAGGTCGCCGTCGCGGTCGAGGTGCGGACGGAGCAGCGAGTCCCGAAGGCCCAGGAGACCCAGGCCGCGGACGGCAAGGACGTCGAGTTCACCGGCGGACCGGGCGGACCGCCCGATCTCCGCGGCGGCGGACGACTGGTCGGAGTAGACGCGGACGATCTCGGGGAACGCGGCGAGGTCGAATGCCGCGCAGTCGTCGCGCACACCTTCCCGTGTCCGGCTCCCGGGGAGACCCGGTGATCACCGTCGCCGCACGGCCTGACGAACCCGCCGACATCGTGGTCCGTCTCGACACCAGGCAGGGGGGCCGCTACATCTCGGCGGAATGCCTGTTCGGTGCCCACCACGGGTGCCCCGGTGGGATTCGGGACGAGGCGCGTGCGGTGGTGCTGGTGTGCCTCTGCGGTGACACCTCATGCGTGTGCAGCCGTCACCTACCGGGAGGGAACCGGTGAGCGCCGCCGATCGGGGGCCGGGCCTTCACCGGCGGACCGGGCCGCCGCAGGAGCGGGCCCGGTGGGTCGTCCACCGGGCCCGCCGCAATTCACCGCGTGGTCCGCGGTCCCTTGGGGGTCAGCCGCGCTTGGCGCGCCACTGGCCGAGGATCAGCCAGACCAGGTAGCAGCCGCCGACGACGCCGGTGAGCACGCCGACCGGCAGCTGGGTGGGGGCCAGCAGGCGCTGGGCCGCGAGGTCGCTGACGGCCAGCAGCAGGGCCCCGAGGAGGGTGGAGCCGAGCAGGTTGGGGCCGGTGGCCCGGGTGAGGCGGCGGACGGCCTGCGGGGCGATCAGGGCGACGAAGGGGATCGGGCCGGCGGCGGCGGTGGCCGCGGCGGTGAGGCCGACCCCGATCAGCACGAGCCAGACCCGGGCGCCCTCGGTCCGGACGCCGAGCGAGGAGGCCGCGTCGTCGCCCATCTCCAGCATCCGCAGCGGGCGGCCGAGCAGCACGGCGGCGGGCAGCAGCACGGCGAGGGCGACGGCCATCGGGACGACGTGCTCCCAGCCGCGCGCGTTGAGGCTGCCGGTGAGCCAGACCGCGGCGCTCTGGGCGTCGCTGAAGGAGGCGCGGGCGATCAGGTAGGCGTTGAGCGAGGACAGCAGCGAGCTGACGCCGATGCCGACCAGCACCAGCCGGTAGCCCTGGGTGCCGCCGCGCCGGGCGAGCAGGTAGACGGCGACAGAGGTGAGCATCCCGCCGACCACCGCGCCGCCGGCCACGGTGGCGGCGCTGCCGCCGATGACCAGGATCACCGCGAGGGCGCCGGTGGCCGAGCCGACGGTGAAGCCGATGACGTCCGGGCTGCCGAGCGGGTTGCGGGCGAGGGTCTGGAACAGGGCGCCCGCGAGCCCGAGGGCGGCGCCGACCAGCAGGGCGGTGAGCAGCCGCGGCAGCCGCACCTCCATCACGATGTAGCGGTCGGCGCGCCGTCCGCCGCCGGTGAGCACGTCGAGCACGTCGGAGACGGGCAGCGGGTAGTCACCGGCCGTCAGCGCCCAGACGACGGCTCCGCACAGCGCGGCGAGGACGAGCAGGCCGACGACGGTGGCGCGGGCGTGCCAGCGCAGCGAGAGGCCGCCGGGCAGCCGGACGGCGCGCAGCGGGACGGCGGTCCGGGGGGCGGGCGCCGCCGCGGGGGCGGGTGCGGCGTCGGCGGGCCGCTCGACCGTGGTGGGGCTTTTCACAGTTGGGCGATCCTCCGGCCGCGTACCAGGGCGATGAAGAGCGGGGCCCCGATGAACGCGGTGACGACACCGACCTGGAGTTCGGCGGGGTGCAGGGCGAGCCGGCCGACGATGTCCGAGCCGAGCAGCAGCACCGGGGCGAGGACGGCCGACAGCAGCATGATCCAGCGCTGGTCCGGTCCGCAGATGTGGCGGGCGAGGTGCGGGACGGCGAGGCCGATGAAGGCGATCGGGCCGACCGCGGCGGTCGCGGCCCCGCAGAGCAGGGTGATGGCGAGCAGGCTGAGGATCCGGGTGCGGGTGGGGTTGGCGCCGAGGGCGTGCCCGGCGTCGTCGCCGAGGGCCAGGGCGTTCAGCGGCCGGCCGAGGAAGAGGGCGAGGACCGCGCCGGCCGCGAGGAAGGGCAGGACCTGGCCGAGGACCGCGGAGTCGACGCCCGCGAGGGTGCCGACCTGCCAGAACCGGAAGCGGTTGAGGGTGAGCGGGTCGAGCAGGATGAGCCCGTTGACGAAGGCGGTGAGCACGGCCGTGACGGCGGTGCCGGCGAGGGCGAGCCGGGCCGGGGTGGCCGAGGCGCGTCCTCCGCCGCCGAGGATCTGGACGACGAGGGCGGCGACGGCGGCGCCCGCGAGGGCGAACCAGACGAAGGACCCGAAGGTTCGCAGGTCGAACAGCGCGGTGCCGGCGGCGACGGCCGCCGCGGCGCCGCCGTTGATGCCGAGCAGGCCCGGGTCGGCGAGCGGGTTGCGGGTGAGCGCCTGCATCATGGCCCCGGAGATGCCGAGGGCGGCGCCGACGGCGATGCCCAGCAGGGTGCGGGGGATGCGGGAGTGGTGGACCACGATCCAGTCCTCGGAGGTGGGTTCGTGGTTCAGCAGGACGTGCAGGACCTGGCCGGGGGCGATCGAGCGGGCGCCGATCGCGATGCCGGCGACGGCGAGGACCGCGAGCAGGGCGAGCGCCCCGAGCAGCCAGGCGGTGCGGCGGGCGGTGCCGGCCCGCCCGCGCGGCGCGGGCGCCGGGCGGGCGGGGGCGGGCTTGCCGAGTGTGTGGGTGCTCATGCGTGCGGCTGGTGGTCGTCCTCGTGGTGGTCGTGGTTGGCCACCCCGCGCTTCCAGTAGCCGTCCACGTCGACCTGGTTCTTGGTCAGGCCGCAGTCGTTGCGCAGGTAGCGGCGGATCGGCTTGAGGGTGTTGGCCTCGCCGGCGACCCAGGCGAAGCCCATGCCCTCGGGCAGCTCGGCGGCGCGGATGGCCTGCTCCAGCAGGTCGGTGCTGCCGGACTCGGCGTCGCCGCGGTGCACCCAGGTGACGGTGGCGTCGGTGGCGGTGGCGAGGAGCTGCTCGTGCTCGGGGCCGGGGACCTCGGCGAAGGCGAGGACCTTGACGCCGGCGGGGAGCATCTCCAGCCAGCGGGCGAGGGCGGGCAGGGCGGTCTCGTCCGCGCCGAGGAGGTACCAGTCGTGGACGAAGGGGATCTCCTCCGAGCCGCGGGGGCCGAAGACGCCGAGCTTCATGCCGGGTTCGGCCGCGGCGGCCCAGCTGGAGCCGACGCCGGTCCCGTGCAGGACCATGTCGATGTCCAGTTCCTTGGCCTCGCGCCGGTAGTGGCGGATGGTGTAGTCGCGGGTCAGCGGCTCGGACATGCCCTCGGGGGCGTCCATCCAGGTGTCGTTCTCGACGATCGGCTCGACCGGGAGCTCGTCGCCCGGGAAGGCGAAGCAGAGCTTGACGTGGTCGGTGGGGGCCTGCTCGCAGAAGCCGTCGAGCGCGTCGCCGGCGAAGGTCACCCGCACCGTGCCGGGGGTGACCCGGACGACCTGCTTGACCTCCAGCAGGCGGTACTTGAGCGGGTGGCGGACGATCCGCATGCGCGGCGGTGCCGTGTCGGTGTTCATCGGTCAGCCCATTCCGTGGAGGTGTCTGCAGGCCCGGACAGTCCCGTGCCGCCGTCCCGGAGCGTTTCCGGGACGGCGGCACGAGGCGATCATTTGATTAGGTTAGCCTAACCTCGGACTTCAAGACCAGCCGGGGTACCGGATTCGACGCCCCCACCTGCCGTTTCGTCACCCGCCAGGCGCCCGCCGTCCAGCCGGACCACCCGGGGCAGCCGGGCGATGGTGGCCGGCCGGTGGGCGATGACCACCAGGGTGCAGTCGGAGCGCAGCTCGTCGAGCGCGTGCTCCAGCCGGGCCGCCGTCACCGGGTCGATGTCCGCGGTCGCCTCGTCCAGCACCAGGACCGCCGGGTCCGCCAGCACCGCCCGGACCACGCCGAGGATCTGGCGCTCCCCCGCCGAGAGGTTGCCGCCGCGCTGGCCCACCTCGGCGTCCAGGCCGCCGGGCAGGTCCTCCAGCCACTCCCGCAGGCCGAGTTCGTCGACGGTCTTCTCGATCCGCGCCCGGTCGGGCGCGCCCTGGACCAGGGCGAGGTTGTCGGCGATGGTGCCGGAGACCAGGCGGACCTCCTGCGGCACCAGGACGATCCGGCGGCGCAGCTGCTCCTCCGGGATGTCCACGAGGTCGGTGCCGGCGAAGGTCACCGCGCCGCCGTCGGGCCGGTAGAGGCCGCAGAGCAGCTTGGAGAGCGTGGTCTTGCCGGAGCCGGTCTCGCCGACGACGCCGGTGCGGCTGCCTTCGGGGAAGTCCAGCGTCAGGCCGTGCAGGTCCAGGCCCTCGGCGCGGTAGCCGAAGTCGACGGCGGTGCAGCGCAGGTCGCCGCGGGAGGGCAGGCCCTCCGCGCGGGCCGGGCGGCGCTCGGGGGTGGTGGCGGCCAGCAGGTCCAGCAGCCGGGCGAGGCCGGTGCGGGCGGTCTGCACCTCGCCGACGAGCTGGGACATGTCGGCGAAGGAGTCGAACAGGTTGCGGCTGGAGACGATGAAGACGACGACGGTGCCGACGCTGACGCCGTCCCGGGTGACCAGCCAGCCGCCGACCAGCAGCAGCACCACGAGGGCGGTGCCTTCGATCAGGCTGACCAGGTCGATCCGGTTCTCGACCCGCAGGGCGCGGCGGGCGGCGTGCACCGCGTGCCGGTTCTCGCGGTCGAAGCGCCCGGTCCAGCCGGCCAGGCCGCGGGAGGTCTGCAGGGCCTCGCGGGCGGTCAGCGTCTCGGAGAAGGTGGCGGCGACCGTCGCCTCGGCGCTCGCCTTGCCGCCGAACGCCGAGGCGGCGTCGCGCTGGAACCAGCGGGTCACCAGCAGGGTGAGCGGCAGGAACACGGCGAGCTGGACGAGCAGCAGCAGCCAGGAGTAGCCGGCCAGCACGACCAGGGTGAACGCCAGCGTGGCCACGGAGGAGACCAGGTTGCGCAGGTGCATGCGGACGAACGCCGCGAGCGCGGCGACCTCGCCGGTGGCGCGGCGCAGCAGCTCGCCGCTGCGGTGGGTCTCCAGGAAGCGCAGCGGTGCGGTGGCCAGGTTCTCCACCGCCTGCTCGCGCAGGGTGCGGACGACGGACTCGCCGCCCTTGATGAGCAGCAGTTCGCCGACCCGGGCGAGCACCAGCTGGGCGGCCGCGAGGGCCGCCAGCAGGCCGACGGCGAGGCCGAGGCCGCCGCGGTCGCCGTCGAGCAGGGAGTTGGTGGCCAGGCCGATCAGCGGGGCGACGGCGACCAGGGCGGCGGAGTCGGCCAGGCCGACGCCGAGCGCGACGCCGAGGCGGGCGCGGTGCGGGCGCAGGTAGGGCCAGGCGCGGCGGAGCACCGCGCGCTCGTCGGCCTCGTCCTTGAGCAGGGGCTGCTCAGCCACGGGCCACCTCCATGGCGTCCGGGGTGGTCACGGCGTCGGGCCCTTCGGGAGTGGCACCGCTGTCGCCGGGCGCGGCGCCGCGCGGGGACTCCAGGGCGCCGCGCGGGGACTCCAGGGTCACGACGCGGTCGGCGGTGTCCAGGACGGCGGAGCGGTGGGTGGTGAACAGGACGGTGCGGTCGGGGCCGGCCCAGGTGCGCAGCCGGTCGAGGACGAGCTGCTCGGTGGTGGTGTCCAGCGCGGAGGTGGAGTCGTCGAGCAGCAGGACGGCGGGGTCGCCGAGCAGGGCGCGGGCGATGGCGAGGCGCTGGACCTGGCCGCCGGACAGGGCGGTGCCGCCCTCGCCGAGTTCGGTGTCGTAGCCGTCGGGCATGGCGGCGAGCTGGTCGTGGATGCCGGCGGTGCGGCACACCTCGTGCAGGGCGTCCAGGTCGATGTCGCGGCCGAGGCGCAGGTTGTCGGCCACGGTGCCGGAGAGCAGCACGGGCCGCTGGGCGACGTAGGCGATGCGTTCGCGGACCTGGTCGAGGCGGGCCTCGCGCAGGTCGGTGCCGCCGTAGGTGACGGTGCCGGAGTCGGGGTCGTCCAGGCGGACGGCGAGGCGCAGCAGGGTGCTCTTGCCGGAGCCGGTGGCGCCGGAGACGGCGACGAACTCGCCGTGCCGGACGGTGAGGTCGACCGGTCCGAGGACGGTGCGGCCGTCGCGGACCGCGGTGACGCCGGTGAACGTGAGCGCGCCGTGCGCGGGGAGGGCCACGGCCTTCCCGGCGGGCGGTTCGGCGACGACGGGTCGGATGGAGAGGGCCTCGTCGATCCGGGCGGCGGCGACGTCGGCCTGGCCGCGCTCCAGGAGGCGGTCGACCAGGACGCGCGTGGCGAGGGTGACGATGGCCATCCAGGAGGTGAAGGCGGTGAGTCCGCCGACGGTCAGCCGGCCGTCGAGGACGGCGAGGCCGCCGAAGCCGACGCCGGCGGCGACGGCGAGGCGGGGGACGAACGGCCCGACGGCGGCCCAGCTGGCCTCGATCCGGGCGGCGATGACCGTCCGTTCGGTGACCTCGGCGCTGGAGCCGTGGTGCCGGTCGACCAGCGGGCGGTGGCCGCCGGTGCCGCGCAGGCCGGTGCCGATCTGGAGCAGGTCGGCGACGGCGTCGGCGCGGTCGCCGTGGGCCTTGGCGAGTTCGCCGCTGGCGGCGGCGAAGCGGCGCGGGAAGTGCAGGTTGACCCAGACCAGGAAGGGCAGGGTGCCGAGGGCGACCAGCAGCAGGCTGAGGTCGAGGGACGCGATGAGGGGCAGCACGGTGAGGAAGGTGACGCCGAGGACGACCCAGACGGCGAGGCCGTGCACCCATTCGCGGACCAGGTCGGTGTCGCGGGTGGCGCGCATGGCGAGGTCGCCGTGGCCGCGCGAGGCGAGGGCGGCCCGGTCCAGGCCGGAGAGCCGGTGCAGCAGGCGGGCGCGGAGGTCGGCGCCGACCTTGGCGTCGGCGTAGCCGGCCCAGTACTGCCAGCCGTAGAGGCCGGCGAACTGGACGAGGGCGGCGAGGGCGGTGGCGCCGGCCCAGGTGAGCACGGCCCCGCTGTCGTGCTTCTGGATGCCGTCGTCGAGTGCCTTCTGGACGCACCAGGGCACGGCGAGCAGGGCGAGCTGGCGGATCGCCGCGGCGGTCATGGCGGCGGCCACCGTGGCCCGGTGGGGCCGGAGCGAGCCGCGGAGCAGGGCGCGGGCCCGGCGGCGGCGTTCGGCCGAGAGGGCACCGGGCTCCAGTTCCTCGTCGGCGAGTTGCTCGGCGGTCAGGCCGTCGGACGGGCCGGCGGCGGGTTCTGGCTGATGGGTGCTCACGCGATGGCCATCCGTCGGGTGTGTGCGGGGGGAAACGGGACGGGAGGGGACGGCGCGCGGCCGTCCCCTCCCGGGGTGGTCAGGAGGCGGCGGCCTCGGTCCGGGCGATCAGGCTGGCCGGGCGCAGGTCGGTCCAGTTGGCGTCGATGTACTCGGTGCACGCCTGGCGGCTGTCCTCGCCGAAGACGGTGGTCCAGCCGGCCGGGACCTCGGCGAACGCGGGCCACAGCGAGTGCTGGTTCTCCTCGTTGACGAGCACGAGGTAGCGGGCGTCGTCGTCCTCGAACGGGTTGGTGGCGCTCATCTGGTTCTCCTAGTGATTCGTGGGGAAGGGGACGGTGACGGTCAGCCGGAGCAGGCGGTGCCGTCGCCCGGTTCCGCTCCGAGGGCGTCGTGGACCAGCCGGTCCACCAGGAAGTCGGCCAGGGCCGCGACGGTCGGCCTGGCGAGCAGGTCGGCCAGGCAGATGTCGCCCTCGAACTCCGCGCGAAGCCGCTGGAGCAGCGACATCGCGAGCAGCGAGTGGCCGCCGAGGTCGAAGAAGTTCTCGTCGATGCCGAGCGCGGGCATGCCCAGCACCTGTGCGAACGCCGCGTGCACCGCCTTCTCGCTCGGGTACCGGGGTTCGCGCTGCGATCCCGAGGACGTGTAGTCCTCGGCACCGGGCTCCGGCAGGGCCTTGCGGTCGAGCTTGCCGTTGACGGTCAGCGGCAGTTCGTCGAGGACGACGAACGCCGACGGCACCATGTACTCGGGCAGCCGGGACGCCAGCATACGCCGGATCTCGGTGGCCTCGATAAGGGTACCCTCACCTGGCACCAGGTAGGCGGCGAGGCGCTTGACGCCGGGGGTGTCCTCACGGACCACCACGGCCGCCTGGGCGACGTCCTGGTGGGCGGCGATCGCGTCCTCGATCTCGCCGGGCTCGACCCGGTAGCCGCGGATCTTCACCTGGTCGTCGGCCCGGCCGAGGAAGTCCAGCAGGCCGTCGGCCCGCCAGCGGACCACGTCACCGGTGCGGTACATGCGTGCGCCGGGCTCGCCGAACGGGTCGGCGACGAACCGCTCCGCCGTCAGGCCGGGGCGCTTCAGGTAGCCGCGGGCCAGGCCCACGCCGGAGACGTACAGCTCGCCGGGGACACCGACCGGGACCGGCCGCAGGTGGCCGTCCAGGACGTGCGCGACGGTGTTCCAGATCGGCCGGCCGACAGTGGCGGTGTCGGAGTCGAGGGTGCCGCCGCCGAGGGTGTTGATGGTGTACTCGGTCGGCCCGTACAGGTTGTAGCCCATCACGCCGGGGGTGTCCCGCAGCTTGGACCAGAGGGTCTCGGCCACGGCCTCGCCGCCGAGCAGGACCAGCACCGGGCGGTGCCGCCCCTCGTCCAGCAGGCCCCGGTCGACGAGTGCCTGGGCGTAGGAGGGCGTCACGTTGATGACGTCCACCGCGTACTCGGCGCAGTAGGCCGCGAGGGCCTCGGCGTCGCGGCGCAGGGCCTCGTCGAGGACGTGCACCTCGTGGCCCTCGACCAGCCAGAGCAGTTCCTCCCACGACATGTCGAAGGAGAACGACACGGTGTGGGCGATCCGCAGACGGCGCCCGCCGGCCGAGGCGACCACCGGGTCGAAGATCTCCTGCCGGTGGTTCAGCTGCATGTTGGTCAGACCGCGGTACGGCGTCACCACGCCCTTCGGACGCCCGGTGGAGCCCGAGGTGAAGATCACGTACGCGGCGGCGTCCATGTCGACGGTGAGGCCGAGCGGGGTGGCGGGCAGGGCGGCGAGTTCGGCCTCGGTCTCCGGGGAGTCCAGCAGCAGCCGCTCGACGCCGGGGGCGTCGGGCATCCGGTCGACGGCGGCGGAGCTGGTCACCAGGCAGACCGGGGCGGTGTCCTCGACCATGAAGGCGAGCCGCTCGACCGGGTAGTCCAGCTCCAGCGGCAGGTACGCCGCTCCCGAGCGCAGCACCGCGAACAGCGACGCCACCATCTCCAGCGAACGCGGCAGCCCGAGCGCCACCACCTTCTCCGGACCGGCACCGCGCGCCGTGAACAGCCGCGCCAGCCGGTTCACCCGCGCGTCCAGCTCCGCGTACGTCCACGACGACGCGCCGAACACCAGCGCCACCTCGTCCGGCACCGACGCCGCACGCTCCGCCAACAGGTCCGCCACCGACGCCGCCGGCAGCTCACGCCCCGTCGCCGCCCACTCCCCCAGCAGCCCCCGCTCACCCGACGTCAGCACGTCCAGCGCGCCGATCCGGCGCTGCGGGTCGGCCGCGACCTGCTCCAGGACGGCGAGCAGACGCTCGACCAGGCTCTCGGCGGTGGCCCGCTCGTAGAGGTCGGTGGCGTACTCGAAGGCGATGTCGATCTCCTCGGCCGAGGAGGTCTCCTCGAAGTTGAAGTCGAGTTCGAACTTCGCGGCGCCCAGCTCGAAGGGCAGGATGCGGCTCTCCAGGCCGAGCAGCCGGCCGCCCTGGCCGTCGTTGTGCTGGTAGCCGAGCATCACCTGGAACAGCGGGTGGCGGCCGGGCACGCGCGGCGGGTTGACCGCCTCGACCAGCCGGTCGAAGGGAAGGTCCTGGTGGGCGAAGGCGGCCAGGTCGGTGTCCCGGGTGCGGACCAGCAGGTCCGCGAAGGTCGGGTCGCCGGACAGGTCGTTGCGCAGCACCAGGGTGTTGACGAAGAAGCCGACCAGGGCGTCGAGCCCGGCGTCGGAGCGGCCGGCCACCGGCGCGCCGAGCGGGATGTCGGTGCCGGCGCCGAGGCGGTGCAGCAGGGTCGCGACTGCGGCCTGGAGCACCATGAAGGTGGTGGTGCCGGTCGCCCGGGCGGCCTCCCGCAGCCCCCGGTAGACGGCGGGCGGCACCTGGGCGTACACGGTGTCGCCGCGGTGGCCGGCCACCGGCAGGCGCGGGTGGTCGGTCGGCAGCGGCAGTTCCTCGGGCAGCCCGGCCAGGGCCTCGCGCCAGTAGGCGACCTGGCGGGTGTGCAGGCTCTGCGGGTCGTCGGCGTCGCCGAGCAGCTCCTGCTGCCACAGCGTGTAGTCGGCGTACTGGACCGGCAGCGGCGGCCAGGCCGGGGAGGTCCCGGCGGCGTGCGCGGTGTACGCGGCCGTCAGGTCGTCGATGAACGGGAGCATCGACCACTCGTCGCCGGCGATGTGGTGGAAGAGCAGGACGACCGCGTGGTCCTCGGGGGCGATCTCCAGCAGGGTGACGCGCAGCGGCGCCTCGGCCGAGAGGTCGAAGCCGTGGCGGACGGCGGCCTCGACGTCGGCGGCCAGGGTCTGCTCCCCGGAGCGGACGACGTGGACGGCGTCCGCGAGGGCCGGGGCGTCCAGGACGCGCTGGAAGACGGAGCCGTCGCGCTCGGTGAAGACGGTGCGCAGGCTCTCGTGGCGGTCGGTCACCGAGCGGACGGCGGCGCGCAGGGCGTCGGTGTCCAGGGCGCCGGTCACCCGGACGACCAGCGGCACGTTGTAGGTGGCCCCGGAGTCGTCGAGGTTCTGCAGGAACCACATCCGGCGCTGGGCGTGCGAGAGCGGCAGGTCCTGCGGCCGATCGCGGCGGCCGAGGGCCGGTCGCTGCTCGCCGTCGCCGCCGGCCCGGTGGGCCAGCCCGGCGGGGGTGGGCGCCTCGAAGAGGTCGCGGACGGTGAGGCGGCCGCCGAGCAGGGTGCGGATCCGGGTGACCAGGCGGGTGGCGAGCAGGGAGTGGCCGCCGAGGTCGAAGAAGTGGTCCTCGGGGCCGACCTCGCTCAGGCCGAGCACCTCGCCGAAGGCGCCGCAGAGGATCTCCTCGCGGGCGTCGCGCGGGGCGCGGCCGGCGGAGGTGGTGTCGGGGACGGGCAGGGCGCCCCGGTCGAGCTTGCCGTTGACGGTCAGCGGCAGTGCGTCGAGGACGACGAACGCCGAGGGGACCATGTACTCGGGCAGGCGCTGGGCGAGGCCGTTGCGCACCTCGGCGACGTCGACCCCGGCGCCGGCGGGGACGAGGTAGGCGGCGAGGCGCTTGACGCCGGGGGTGTCCTCACGGACCACCACGGCCGCCTGGGCGACGTCCTGGTGGGCGGCGATCGCGTCCTCGATCTCGCCGGGCTCGACCCGGTAGCCGCGGATCTTCACCTGGTCGTCGGCCCGGCCGAGGAAGTCCAGCAGGCCGTCGGCCCGCCAGCGGACCACGTCACCGGTGCGGTACATGCGTGCGCCGGGCTCGCCGAACGGGTCGGCGACGAACCGTTCGGCCGTCAGGCCGGGGCGCTTCAGGTAGCCGCGGGCCAGGCCCACGCCGGAGACGTAGAGCTCGCCGGGGACGCCGACGGGGACGGGCCGCAGGTGGGTGTCGAGGACGTGGGCGACGGTGTTCCAGATCGGTCGGCCGACCGTCGCCGTGTCCGAGTCGAGGGTGCCGCCGCCGAGGGTGTTGATGGTGTACTCGGTCGGCCCGTACAGGTTGTAGCCGAGGACGCCGGGGGTGTCGCGCAGCTTGGACCAGAGGGTCTCGGCCACGGCCTCGCCGCCGAGCAGGACCAGCACCGGGCGGTGCCGCCCCTCGTCCAGCAGGCCGCACTCCACCAGGGCCTGGGCGTAGGAGGGGGTGACGTTGATGACGTCGACGGCCTGCTCGGCGCAGTAGTCGGCCAGGCGCTGGGTGTCGCGGCGCAGGGCCTCGTCCAGGACGTGCACCTCGTGGCCCTCGACCAGCCAGAGCAGTTCCTCCCACGACATGTCGAAGGAGAAGGACACGGTGTGGGCGATCCGCAGACGGCGCCCGCCGGCCGAGGCGACCACCGGGTCGAAGATCTCCTGCCGGTGGTTCAGCTGCATGTTGGTCAGACCGCGGTACGGCGTCACCACGCCCTTCGGACGCCCGGTGGAGCCCGAGGTGAAGATCACGTACGCGGCGGCGTCCGGGTCGTAGGGGGCCCGGTACGGCTCGCCGGAGAGGCCGGCCAGTTCGGCCAGGACGGACTCGTCGTCGAGGAGCACGGTGTTGTCGTGGGCCGGCATCAGGGCGGCCGCGGTGGAGTCGGTGATCAGGCAGGCCGGGGCGGTGTCCTCGACCATGAAGGCGAGCCGCTCGACCGGGTAGTCCAGCTCCAGCGGCAGGTACGCCGCACCGGAGCGCAGCACCGCGAACAGCGACGCCACCATCTCCAGCGAACGCGGCAGCCCGAGCGCCACCACCTTCTCCGGGCCGGCACCGCGCGCCGTGAACAGCCGCGCCAGCCGGTTCACCCGCGCGTCCAGCTCCGCGTACGTCCACGACGACGCGCCGAACACCAGCGCCACCTCGTCCGGCACCGCCGCCGCACGCTCCGCCAACAGGTCCGCCACCGACGCCGCCGGCAACTCACGACCCGTCGCCGCCCACTCCCCCAGCAACCCCCGCTCACCCGACGTCAGCACGTCCAGCGCGCGGACCGGGCGGTCGGGGTGGTCGACGATCTGGTGGAGCAGGGCGACCAGTCGCTCGGCGTGCGCCTCGACGGTGGCGCGCTCGAAGACGTCCGGGCGGAACTTCCACTCGAAGGAGAGCGCCTCGCCCGGGTTGGTGATGAAGATCAGCGGGAAGTGCGTGGCGTCGACGTCGACGACGTCCTGGACGCCGAGGCTCTCCCGGATGCGGTCCCGGACGCCCTGGTCGGCGGGCGTGTTGCGGAGCACCTGGAGGGTGTCGAAGAGCCGGCCGAAGCCGGTGCCGCGCTGGATCTCGCCGAGCCCGATCTGGTGGTGCGCCAGCAGGCCGGTCTGCTCGTCCTGGAGGCGGGCGAGGAAGGCGGCGACGCTCTCGGCGCCGTCCAGCCGCGCCCGGACCGGCACGGTGTTGAGGAACATGCCGATGGTGGCGTCGATGCCGGCCAGCTCGGCCGGGCGGCCGGAGACGGTCGCGCCGAACACGACGTCCTCGCGGGCGGTCAGGCCGGACAGCAGCAGGCCCCACGCGCCGGAGAGCACGGTGTTGAGGGTCAGGCCGCGCTCGCGGGCGAACGCGGCGATCCGGGCGGTCAGCTCGGCGGATATCCCGGCGGTGACCTCCTGTGGGAGCAGTGCGGCCCGTTCGCGGGCCTGCGGCGCCAGCAGGGTGGGCTCGGCCAGGCCGGCCAGCGCCTCGCGCCAGGCGGCGCGGCCCTGCTCGGCGTCCTGCGCGGTCAGCCAGCGCAGGAAGTCCCGGTAGGGCAGGCCGAGCTCGGGGGCGGGGGCGCCCGCGCAGCCGGTCAGCAGCTCCTGCAGGAACAGGCCGGCCGACCAGCCGTCCCAGAGCAGGGCGTGGTTGGTGATCAGGATGCGCTGCCCGCCGCCAGGGGCGAGCACCGACACCAGGCGCAGCAGCGGCGGGGCGGCCAGGTCGAAGCGGGTGGCGGCCTCGCGCTCGGTCAGCCGGCCCAGCTCGGCCTCGAACTCGGCGGGGGTGAGCGCGGACAGGTCGGTCTCGGTCAGCGGCACGTCGACGGCGCGCGGCACGAACTGCACCGGGCGCTCCGGGCCGTCCTGGAGGAAGCCGGCCCGCAGGTTGGGGTGGCGCTCCAGCACGGCGGCGACGGCGGAGCGGAGCGTCTCCAGCGGCACCCGGCGGGTCAGCGTGACGAGGTCGCGGGAGGTGTAGACGTCCAGCGCCTGGTCGTCGTAGCCGGCCTCGAAGAGCAGGCCCTCCTGGAGCGGGGAGACCGGCCAGACCTCCTCGATCTCCAGCTTGGGCGCGGCGGCGCGGACGGCGGCGAGCTCGGCCTCGGTGGCGGCCGGGAGCTCGGGCAGGGCGGAGGCCTCGGCGGCGGCGCCGCGCGCGTCGGCGAGGGCGGCCAGGGCTGCGGGGGTGCGGCCCTCGAAGACGTCGCGCGGGCTGAGCGGGAGGCCCTCGGCGCGGGCGGCGCCGATCAGGCGGATGGAGGAGATGGAGTCGCCGCCGAGGCGGAAGAAGTCGTCCTCGGCGCCGGTCGCGGGCAGGCCCAGGACCTCGGCGTACAGCTCGCAGAGCAGTTGCTCGGTCTCGGTCTCGGCGGCCCGGCCGGCGGACACCCCGGTGTAGTCGAGGGCGTCGTCGGGCAGGGCGTTGCGGTCGAGCTTGCCGTTGACGGTCAGCGGCAGCGCGTCCAGGACGGCGAACGCCGAGGGGACCATGTACTCGGGCAGGCGGGCCGCGACGGCCTCGTGCAGGGCGGCGGTGTCCGGGCTCGCGCCGGCGGCGGGCACCACGTACGCGACCACCCGGTCCACGGCGCCGGAGCGCACCAGCACCGCGCTGTGGGCGACGCCGGGCTGCTCGGCGAGCACGGCCTCGATCTCGCCGAGCTCGATCCGGTAGCCGCGGATCTTGATCTGGTCGTCGACCCGGCCCAGGTAGTCGATGGTGCCGTCGGGGCGGCGGCGCACCAGGTCGCCGGTGCGGTACATCCGGGTGCCGGGGGCGCCGTACGGGTCGGCGACGAAGCGCTCGGCGGTCAGGCCGGGGCGGTCCAGGTAGCCGCGGGCCAGCTGGACGCCGGCCAGGTACAGCTCGCCGGGCGAGCCGGCCGGGACGTGCCGCAGCAGCGCGTCCAGGACGTAGGCGCGGCCGCCGGCGAGCGGGCGGCCGACGCTCGGGGTGTCGCTGTCGGCGAGGTCGGCGAGCAGCGCGTCGACGGTGAACTCGGTGGGGCCGTAGTAGTTGAGGGCGCGCAGGCCGGGGGTGCCGCGCAGCCGGCTCCACAGCGGCTGCGGCAGGGCCTCGCCGCCGAGCAGCAGCACGGAGGGGCGGTGGGCGCCGTCGAGCAGGCCGCAGTCCAGCAGCTGCTGGGCGTGGGTCGGGGTGAGGTCGAGGACGTCGACGCGCTGCTCGCGGGCGTAGCCGACGACGGTCTCGGCGTCGCGGCGCTCCGCGTCGCCGAGGACGTGCAGCTCGTGGCCGCCGAGCAGCCAGAGCAGCTGGTCCCAGGAGGAGTCGAAGGAGAAGGAGGCGACGCTGAGGGCGCGCAGCCGGCGGCCGTCGGCGGCCTCGGCGAAGACGCCGGTCAGGTGGTCGTGGGCGAGGTTGGCGAGGGCGGCGTGCGGGACGACGACGCCCTTGGGGCGGCCGGTGGAGCCGGAGGTGTGGATGACGTAGGCGGCCTGGGCGGGGTCGACGGGGCCGCCGCGCTCGGTGTCGCCCAGCGGGCCGGCGGGCAGCGCGGCCAGGGCCTCGGCGGTGGCCGGGTCGTCCAGCAGCAGGGTGGCCGTGCCGGGGGCGGCGGGCAGCCGGCCGGCCACCTCGCGGGTGGTCAGCACGACGGCGGGGCGCACGTCGTCGAGGAGCAGGGCGAGGCGCTCGTCGGGGTGGTCCAGGTCGAGCGGCAGGTAGGCGCCGCCGGCCCGGAGCACGGCCAGGACGGCGACGACGGAGTCGGCGGAGCGCGGCAGGGCCAGCGCGGCGACCCGCTCGGCGCCGAGGCCGCGGCCGAGCAGCAGACGGGCCAGCCGGTCGGCGCGCCCGGAGAGTTCGGCGAAGGTGAGGGCGGCGGTGCCGCCCGCGAGGGCCGGGCCGACCAGGGCGGTGGCGTCCGGGGTGCGCGCGGCGAGGCCGGTGAGCAGTTCGGGCACCAGGGCGGGCGCCGGGTCGGTCGGGCGGCCGGCGACGGTGGTGTCGAGGGCGGCGCGCTCGGCGCCGTCCAGCAGGGCGAGCCGGGCGAGCGGGAGCTCGGGGTCGGCGGCGAAGGCGGTCAGCAGCGCGAGGAAGCGGTCGGTGAGCCGCTCCGCCTCGGCCTGCTCGAACAGGTCGGGCCGGTACTCCAGTTCGACGCGCAGCTCGGCGCCGGGCAGCACGGTGACGCCGAGCGGGTAGTGGGTGGCGTCGCGGGCGCCGAGCGCGGTGATCGCGAGGCCGTGTCCCGCGCCGTCGGCCCCGCCCAGGTTGTCGCGCAGCGCGTCGCCGCCGCCCTGGTAGTTCTCCACCACGAGCAGGGTGTCGAAGAGGTCGCCCTCGACCGCGCTGCGGCGCTGGATCGCGCCCAGGCCGAGGTGCTGGTGGGCCAGCAGCTCGGCCTGCTCGCGCTGCACCCGGGCGGCGGCGCCGGCCAGGGTGTCGCCGGGGGCGAGCCGGACCCGGACCGGCACGGTGTTGATGAACAGGCCGACCATGGACTCGGCGCCCGGCAGGTCGTCGGGGCGGCCGGAGACGGTGGTGCCGAACACCACGTCGGTGGTGCCGGTGAGGGAGCCGACCAGGACGCCCCACAGCGTGTGGGCGACGTTGCCGAGGGTCAGGCCGCGGCCGCGCGCGGCGGCGGCGATCCGGCCGGACAGGTCGGCGTCCGCGTACCGGGTGACCAGGCCGGGCTCCACGGCGGTGGCGGCCGCGGCGCCCGGCGCCACCGGGTGGGCCTGCTCGAAGCCGGCCAGCGCCGTGCTCCAGGCGGCCTCGGCGGCGGCGGTGTCGCGGGTGGCCAGCAGGGCCAGGTGGTCCTTGTAGGGGCGGACGGCGGGGAGCACCGCGAGGTCGCCGGCGGAGCCGTACAGGGCCAGCAGCTCGCGGAAGACGATCGGCATGGACCAGCCGTCGAGCAGCAGGTGGTGGCAGGTCAGGACGAGCCGGGAGCGGTCCTCGCCGAGGCGCAGCAGGGCGAGGCGCAGCAGCGGCGGGGTGTCCAGGTCGAAGCGGCGGTGCCAGTCCTCGTCCATGGCGGCGAGGACGGCGGCGTCCTGGGCCCCGCCGGGGAGGGCGGTCAGGTCGACCTCGCGCAGCGGGGTGTCCACGGTGCGCTGGACGAACTGGACGACGGCCTCCGGGTCCTCGTACCAGAAGCCGGCCCGCAGGTTGGCGTGGCGGGCGAGCAGGGCGTCCAGGGCGGCGGACAGGCGGGCCGTGGCGATCGGGCCCGCGAGGTCCAGGTGGGACTGGACGACGTAGACGTCGCGGGCGCCGTCGTCGTACAGCGAGTGGAAGAGCAGGCCCTCCTGGAGCGAGGACAGCGGGTAGACGTCCTCCAGGTCCGATACGGCCGCGCCCTCGGCCTGGGGGTCGTCGATCGGTGCGGTGGAGTCGTTCATCACGGTGTTCTCGGTCCTGGTGGTGGTGGGGACGTGGTGGTCGGTCGGGTCGGGGTGGGGCGTCCGGGACGGGTCCGCCCCGGGCCCGGGCCGCTGGGGCCCGGGCGCCTGGGGCGGTGCCGGCCGGGGCTGCGCCGCCGGGGTGCTGCTCATCGGCGGCGCCGCCCGCGCAGCCGGGACTCCAGCCGGTCGATCTGCGCCTGCTTCAGCGAGACGAGGCTCAGGTCGGAGGGGGTGACCCCGCCGGCCTCGCCGCCCGCGGTGTGCCGGGCCAGCGCGTCCAGGGCGGCGAACCAGGCGTCGGCGAGCACGGCGACCTCGGCCTCCGTCAGCAGGGCCTGCGGCCAGCTCCACTCGACGGCCAGCTCGGGCCGCCCGTCGGCGCCGGCGCGGACCACCGCGTCGATCTCCAGCGGGTAGCCGGCGGCCATCAGCGGGTCGGGGCCGGCCCCGGCCGCGACGGCGTCCCGCTCGGGCTGCGGGGCGAGCGGCCAGCCGCCCAGCGGTCCGGCGGCGCCGTCGGCGCGGCCCCGGTAGTTGAACAGCACCTGCGAGCGCGGCGCGCCGGCCAGCACCGCCGCGGTCTGCGGGTTGAGGTGGCGCAGCAGGCCGAAGCCGAGGCCCTTGTCGGGCGCGGCCCGCAGCTGCTCCTTGACCTGCTTGAGCACCTGGCCGGCGGCCGGGCCGCCGCCGAGCGCGGCGGCGGGGTCGATCCCGTCGAGGTCCAGCCGGACGGGGTGGACGGTGGTGAACCAGCCGACGGTGCCCGCGAGGTCGGGGGCGAGCCCGTCGTGGCCGCCGCGGCCGTGCCCCTCCAGGTCGACCTGGAGGGCCGGGGCGGTGCCCGGGCGGGCGGTGGCCGCGCCGAGCACCAGTCCGGCGAGCAGGACGTCGTCCACGCCGGCGCCGAACGCCTTGGGCACCTCGGTGAGCAGCGGGGCGGTGCGGTCGGCGGGCAGTGTGCGGCGCAGGGTGCGCACGGTCGCGACGGTGTCGCGGGCGGGGTCGGCGGCGAGGTGGGCCAGCGGCCCGGACGGACCGGCCAGCGCGGTGCGCCAGTGGGCGGCCTCGGCGACCCGGGCCCGCTCCTGGGCGTGCGTCAGCAGGTGCCCGGCCCAGGCGCGCAGCCCGTACGCCTCCGGTTCGAGGGCGGGCCGCGCGCCCCCGGCGAGGGCCTGGTAGGCGGCGGCCAGGTTCGGCAGCAGGGTCCGCCAGGAGACGCCGTCCACCGCCAGGTGGTGGACGGTCAGCAGCAGGCGGCCGTCGCGGTCCTCGCCCGCGTCGAACCAGACGGCGCGCAGGACCCGGCCGGCGGCGGGGTCGAGCGCGGCGGCGCTCGCGTCGGCCTCCCGGGTCAGCAGCGCGGCGAGGTCGCCCTCGCGGGCGTCGACCCGGCGCAGGGTGTCCGGCTCGGTGGCGGCCGGGGCCTGGCCGGCGGGCAGGACCTCCTGGGTCCACAGGCCGTCGGTCCGGTCCAGGCGCAGCCGCAGCGCCGGGTGGTTCCCGGCCAGGGCGGCCAGGGCGGCGCGCAGCGGCTCCTCCCGCAGGCCGGCCGGGACGGTGACCAGCACCGACTGGTTGAACCGGTCGACGGGGCCGCCGCGCTCGCGCAGCCAGTGGACGACCGGCAGGGCGGGCAGTTCGCCGTCGGCGGGGACGGCGGCGGGTGTGCCGGCGGGGGCGGCCTGCCCGGCCGGGCGGGCGGCCGTCAGGCCCTTGGCCTCGGCCAGCGCGGCCGGGGTCGGGTACTGGAAGACGTCCTTGGCGGCGAGGTCGTAGCCGGCCTTGCGGGCGCGGCTGATCAGCTGGATCGAGACGATGCTGTCCCCGCCGAGGGCGAAGAAGTTCTCGTCCTCGCCGACCTCGGCCAGGCCGAGCACCTCGGCGAAGACCCGGGCCAGGGCGGCGGCCGGGGAGGGCCCGGAGGCCGCGGGGGCGGCCTGCTCGGTCCGCCGGCCGGGGGCCGGCAGGGCCTTGCGGTCGAGCTTGCCGTTGACGCTCAGCGGCAGCGCGTCCAGGACGGTCACCACCACCGGCACCATGTGCTCGGGCAGCACCGCGGCGACGGCCGCGCGGACGGCGTCGCCGCCCACGCCCGCCCCGGCCTGCGGGACGACGTAGCCGAGCAGCAGGCGCGCGCCGCCCTCGGTGAGGGCGCGGGCGGTGACGGCGGCCTGGCCGACACCGGGCACGGCGGCGAGCGCGGACTCGATCTCGCCGAGCTCGATCCGGAAGCCGCGGACCTTGACCTGGTCGTCGGTGCGGCCGAGGTACTCGACCTCGCCGTCGACCCGGCGGCGCACCAGGTCGCCGGTGCGGTACATCCGGCTGCCGGGCACCCCGTGCGGGTCGGCGACGAAACGGCCGGCGGTCAGGCCGGGGCGGCCGAGGTAGCCGCGGGCCAGCTGGACGCCGGCCAGGTACAGCTCGCCGGGCACGCCGACCGGGACCGGCCGCAGCCGGGCGTCGAGGACGTGCAGGCGGGTGTTCCAGACCGGGCGGCCGATCGGGACGACGCCGGAGCCGGCCCACGCGCGGTGGTAGGTGACGTCGACGGCGGCCTCGGTGGGGCCGTACAGGTTGTGCAGTTCGATCTGCGGCCACAGGGCGAGGAAGCGGTCGACCGCGGCGGCGGGCAGCGCCTCGCCGGAGCAGAAGACCCGGGTGACGCCCGCGAAGCCCTCCCGGACGGCGGTGTCCTGCTCGGCGGCGCCGGTGAAGGCGGAGAGCATCGACGGCACGAAGTGGCAGGCGGTGACGGACTCGCGGGCGGCCAGGGCCGCCAGGTACTCCGGCTCGCGGTGGCCGCCGGGGCGGGCCAGCACCACGCGGGCGCCGCTGACCAGCGGCAGGAAGAACTCCCAGACCGACACGTCGAAGCTGGCCGGGGTCTTCTGCAGGAACCGGTCGGCCGCGGTGACGCCGTAGACCTCGCGCATCCAGTCGAGCCGGTTGACGATCGCCCGGTGGCTGACCACGACGCCCTTCGGCCGGCCGGTGGAGCCGGAGGTGAAGATGACGTACGCGGCGTGGTCGGCGTCCGGGGCGGCGGGCGCCGCGGGCCGCTGCGCCCGGGCGTCGACGGTGAGCACCGGGACGCCCGGCACGGCGGGCAGGCCGTCCTCCAGGCCGGCGACGGTGAGCACGCACACCGGGGCGGCGTCCTCGACCATGCCGGTGAGGCGCTCGACCGGGTACTCGGTGTCCAGCGGCAGGTAGGCGGCGCCGGCCTTGAGGACGGCGAGCAGGGCGACCATCAGCTCGGCGGAGCGCGGGACGGCGACGGCGACGATCCGGTCGGGCCCGGCGCCGGCGGCGGTCAGCGCGCCGGCGAGCAGGCCGGCCCGCTCGTCCAGCTGCCGGTAGGTCAGCTCGGTGCCCTCGAAGACGACGGCGACGGCGTCCGGGGTGGCGGCGGTGCGCTCGGCGATCCGGTCGACGAGGGTGCCCTCGCGCACCGGGATGGCGGTGGCGTTCCACTCCCCCGCGAGGCCGCGGCGCTCCTGGGCGGCGGTCGGCTCGATCCGGCCGACCGGCCGCTCGGGGGCGGCGAAGGCCTGCTCCATGACCCGCATCAGCCGGGCCCCGAACAGCCGCGCGGTGGCGCGGTCGAACAGGTCGTCGGCGTGGATGACGGTCAGGTCGGTGCGGCTGCCGTCGGCGGCCTCCACGAAGGTGAAGGCGAGGTCGAAGCGGGCCGCGTGGACCGGGTCGGGCAGCAGGGCGGTGGCGGCGCCGAGCAGGTGGTCGAGGCCGTCGGCCTCCCGGCGGTGCTGGACCATCACCTGGAACAGCGGGTGGCGGCCGAGCGAGCGCTCCGGGTTGACGATCTCGACCAGGCGGTCGAACGGCAGGTCCTGGTGGGCGAGCGCGCCGAGCACGGTCTCCCGGGAGCGGGCCACCAGCTCGTCGAAGCTCGGGTCGCCGGACAGGTCGTGGCGCAGCACCAGGGTGTTGACGAAGAACCCGACCACGGACTCCAGCACCTCGTCGGTGCGGCCCGCCACCGGGGTGCCGAGCGCGACGTCGGTGGTGCCGGCGAGCTTGCCGAGCAGCAGCGCCGCGGCGGCCTGGGTGACCATGAACGGGGTCGCCCCGGTGCGCTGCGCGTAGCCGCGCAGGGCGGTGTGCAGCTCGTCGGGCAGGCGGAGCCGGACGGCGCCGCCCCGGCCGCTGGCCTCGGCCGGGCGGGCCCGGTCGGCGGGCAGCGCCAGCTCGGCGGGCAGGGCCGCCAGCCGCTCGGTCCAGTAGCGGGTCTGGTCGGCGCCCGGGCCCTCGGCGGCGGCGAGCAGCTCGCCCTGCCACAGCGCGTGGTCGGCGTACTGCAGCGGCAGCGGCGCGAACACCGGGTCGGTGCCGGAGCGGCGGGCGGCGTAGGCGAGGTCGAGGTCGCGCAGCAGCACGCCCTCGGACCACTCGTCGCCGGCGATGTGGTGCAGCGCGATGCTGAGCACGTGCCGGGCCGGGCCGGCGGTCACCAGGGTCGCCCGGACGGGGATCTCGGTGGCCAGGTCGAAGGCGTACGCGCCGGCGGCGGCGACCTCGGCGTCCAGGCGGTGCCCGGAGGCCTCGGTGACGGTGAACGGGACGCCGGCGCTCTCCGCGTCGAGGATCCGCTGGAACGGCCGGCCCTCGTGGTCGGGGAAGACCGTGCGCAGCGCCTCGTGACGGGCCAGCACGTCGGCGAAGGCGGCGCGCAGCGCGTCCGCGTCCAGCTCGCCGTCGATCCGCAGCGCGCACGGGATGGTGTACGCGGTGCTCGGGCCCTGGAGGCGGTGGAGGAACCAGAGCCGGGCCTGGGCGGCGGACAGCGGGATCCGCTCGGGGCGCGGGCGGGCGGCGGGGGCGGTGCGGCCGGTCGCCGCGCCGTCGAGGCGGCCGGCGAAGCCGGCGGGGGTGCGGGTCTCGAACAGGTCGCGGACGGCGACCTCGGTGCCGAGCGCGGCCCGCAGCCGGCCGATCACCCGGGTGGCGAGCAGCGAGTGGCCGCCGAGGGCGAAGAAGTCGTCGTCGGTGCCGACCGCGGGCAGGCCGAGCACCTCGGCGTAGACGCCGCAGATCACGGCCTCCCGCTCGGTGCGCGGGGCGCGGCCGGCCGGGGCGGCGAAGGCGTCGGCGCCGGGCTCGGGCAGGGCCTGCCGGTCGAGCTTGCCGTTGACGTTCAGCGGCAGCGCGGGCAGCGCGACGATCGCGGCCGGGACCATGTACTCGGGCAGCTCCCCGGCGAGGGCGGCGCGCAGGGCGGCGGGGTCGGCGACGGCCCCGGGGGCCGCGACGACGTAGCCCACCAGCCGCTTGACGCCGCCTCCGCCGGTCCGGGCCAGGACGGCGGCCCGGGCGACGCCGGGCTGGGCGGCGAGGGCCGCCTCGACCTCGCCGGGCTCGACGCGGAAGCCGCGGATCTTCACCTGGTCGTCGTCGCGGCCCAGGTAGTCGAGGCTGCCGTCGGGGCGGTGGCGCACGACGTCGCCGGTGCGGTACATCCGGGTGCCGGGGGCGCCGAACGGGTCGGCGACGAAGCGGCTCGCGGTGAGCGCGGGCCGGTTGCCGTAACCGCGGGCCAGGCCGGGGCCGGCGATGTACAGCTCGCCGGCGACGCCCGCCGGGACCGGCCGCAGCCGGCCGTCCAGCACGTACACCCGGGTGTTGCCGATCGGGCGGCCGACGAACGGGGTGGGGCTGTCGTCGAGCGCGGCGCCGAGGGTGTCGACGGTGTACTCGGTCGGGCCGTAGAAGTTGTGGCCGAGCACGCCCCCGGTCTCCCGGATGCGGGTCCACAGGGCGTCGCCGACGGCCTCGCCGCCGACCAGGAAGAGCAGCGGGCGGTGCCGCTCGGAGTCCAGCAGGCCCCACTCGACGAGCTGCTGGCCGAACGACGGGGTGACGTCGAGGGTGTCGATGCGGTCCGCGAGCAGCCGCTGGACGAGCGCCTGCGGGTCGCGGCGCAGGTCCTCGCCGTAGACGTGCAGCTCGTGCCCCTGGACCAGCCAGAGCAGTTGCTCCCAGGAGGAGTCGAAGGAGAACGAGGCGGTGTGCGCGGCGCGCAGGCGGCGCCCGCCGGCCTGGGCGACGGCCCGGGCGAAGACGGTGCCGCCGTGGTGCTCCAGCATGTTGGCCAGGCCGCGGTGCGGCACCTGGACGCCCTTGGGGCGGCCGGTGGAGCCGGAGGTGTGGATGACGTACGCCAGGTCGTCGGCGTGCGGGCGGGCCGGTTCGGCGCTCAGCGTGCCGAGTTCGGCGAGGGTGACGACGCCCTTGCCGTGGGCGGCCAGCGCAGGGTGGCGGTCGGCGACCTCGGGGGTGCTCAGGGTGAGCAGCGGGTCGGCGTCCTCCAGCATCAGCGCGATCCGCTCGTCCGGGTGGTCGAGGTCGATCGGCAGGTAGGCGGCGCCGGAGGCGAGGACGCCGAGCAGGACGGCGACCAGGTCGGCCGAGCGGGGCAGGGCCAGCGCCACGACCCGGCCGGGACCGGCGCCGAGCGCGGCGAGGTGGCGGGCCGTGCGGTCGACGCGGGCGGCGAGTTCGGCGTAGTCGAGGCGCTGGTCGCCGAAGACGACGGCGGTCTCCGCGGGCATGGCGGCCGCGCGGGCGGCGAAGGCGTCGACGACGGTGCCCTCGGGCACCGGGCGCCCGGTGGCGTTCCACTCCTCCAGCACGGTGCGGCGCTCGTCCGCGGAGAGGACGTCCAGCGCGCCGACGGCGGTGTCCGGCGCGGTGGCGATGACGGTGAGCACGCGCAGCAGGCGCTCCCCGACGGCGGCGGCCTGCGCGGCGGTGAACACGTCGGGGCGGTACTCGACGGTCAGCTGCGGGGCCTCGCCGGGGAGGGTGAGCACGGTGAGCGGGTAGTGGGTGGCGCCCCGGTTGCCGATGCCGGCGACCCGCAGGCCGCGGGCGGTCAGGTGGTCGGGGTCGACCGGGTAGTTCTCGAAGACCAGCAGGGTGTCGAAGAGGGTGCCGTGGCCGGCCAGTGCCTGGATGTCGGCGAGGCCGAGGTACTGGTGGTCGAGCAGGGCGGACTGCTGGGCCTGGAGGCGGACCAGCATCCGCCCGACCGGCTCGTCCTCGTCCGGCTCGAAGCGCACCGGGACGGTGTTGCTGAACAGGCCGACCATCGACTCGACGCCGGGCAGGTCGCCGGGGCGGCCGGAGACGGTGGCGCCGAAGACCACGTCGGTGCGCCCGGTGAGGCGGCCGAGGAGGACCGCCCAGGCGCCCTGGACCAGGGTGTTGAGGGTCAGGCCGTGCTCGCGCGCGGTCGCGGTGAGGGCGGCGGACAGCTCGGCGGGGATCGGCAGGTCGATCTCGTGGCCGGCGGCGGCCGGTCCGGCGGCGGGGGTGCCGAGGCTGTCGGCGAGCAGCGTCGGTGCGGCGAGGCCCGCCAGGGCGTGCCGCCAGGCGGCGGTGTCGGCGCCGGTGTCGCGGGCGGCGAGCCAGCCGAGGTGGTCGGCGTAGGGGGCGGCGGCGGGCAGCGCGGCGGCGTCGCCCCCGGCTCCGTACGCGGTGATGAGCTCGCGCAGCAGGACGGGTGTGGACCAGCCGTCCATGACGATGTGGTGGCGGGTCAGGACCAGCCGGTGGTGGTCGGGGCCGAGCGCGACGAGGGCGCAGCGCACCAGCGGCGGCCGGGCCAGGTCGAAGCGGCGGGAGGCCTCGTCGCCCTCGATGCGGGCGGTCTCGGCGTCCTGCCGGTCGGCGGGCAGCGCGGTGAGGTCGTGCTCGGTCCACGGCACCCGAACGCGGCCGGCGACCAGCTGGAGCGGCTCGGGCAGGCCGTCGCCGAGGAAGCCGGCGCGCAGCGCGGTGTGCCGGTTGACGACCGCGTCGACGGCGTGGACGAGGGCGCTGCGGTCGAGCGGGCCGCGCAGGTCGAGCGAGGTGAGCGAGGTGTAGAGGTCGTCGGCGCCCTGCTCGTCCTGGAGGAGGGTGTGGAAGAGCAGGCCCTCCTGGAGCGGGGAGAGCGGCAGGACGTCCTCGGTGTCGGGGTACTCCTCGGCCAGGCGGTCCAGGACGGCCTGGGTGACGGGGGCGAGCGGCACGTCGGAGGGGGTCAGGCCGCCGGCGTCGGGGCGCTCGGCGTAGCGGGTGAGCGCGTCGAGGTGGGCGAACCAGCCGTCGGCGATCTCGCGGACGGCGTCCTCGCCGAACACGCCGTGCGGCCAGGACAGCTGGACGGTCAGCTCGGGGCCGTCGGCGCCGTCGTGGACGAAGGCGCCGATCTCCAGCGCGTGGGCGCAGGGCAGTGCGGCGTCGGCGGAGGCGGTGACGGCGTCCCCGGTCTGCGGGGCGGCCGTCCACTCCTCGCCGGTGACGGCGAAGCGGCCCAGGTAGTTGAAGAGCAGCTGGGGCTCGGCCAGGTCGGCGAGGGCCGCGGTGGACGGCGCGTCGAGCCGGCGCAGCAGGCCGTAGCCGGCGCCCGCGTCGGGCAGGGCGCGCAGCTGCTCCTTGACCAGGGCGAGGGCGCGGCCGGCGGCCGGGCCGCCCGCGAGCGCGGCGTCGGCGTCGACGCCGGTGAGGTCGAGGCGGACGGGGAACTCGCTGGTGAGCCAGCCGACCGTGCGGGCGGTGTCGGCGCCGGGGACGAGGTGGTCCTCGCGGCCGTGGCCCTCCAGGCGGAGCAGCAGGTCGGGGCGGGCGTCGGCGCCGAGGCGGGCGCGGCGGCGGGCGAGCAGGGCGAGGGTCAGGCCGGTGAGCAGGACGTGGTCGACGCCGGCCCGGTGGGTGGCGGGGACGGCGCCGAGCAGCGGCGCGGTGCGGGCGGCGGGCAGGGTGAGCCGCAGCCGGCGGGTGGTGGCGGCGGTGTCGCGGCCCGGGTCGAGCGGGCGGTCGCCGAGCAGCGGTCCGCTGCCGTCGGCCAGCACGGCCTGCCACAGGGGCAGCTGGGCGCGGACCCGGTCGCCGGCGGCGGCGTCGGCGAGGCCGCGGGTCCAGGCGCGCAGCGGGGTGGTGACGGGCTCCAGGGCGCGGCCCTCGTAGGCGGCGCGCAGGTCGGGCAGCAGGATGCGCCAGGAGACGCCGTCGACGGCGAGGTGGTGGGCGGCGAGGACGAGCAGGCCGGGGGTGTCGGCGCCGGCGTCGAGGTGGACGGCCTGGAGGACGACGCCCTGCTCGGGGTCGAGGCGGTCGGCGGCGGCCTCGCGCTCCGCGGCGGCGGCGGTGGCCAGTTCCGCGGCGGTGACCTCGACGTGGCGCAGCCGCTCGGCGGCCGGGGCGCTGCCGGCGGGCCGGACCTCCTGGGTCCAGGTGCCGTCCGCGGCGACGTGCAGGCGCAGGCGCAGGGCGTCGTGGCGGTCGGTCAGGGCGTCCAGGGCGGCGGCGAGCCGCTGCCGGTCGAGGCCGGCGGGGACGGTGACGACGGTCTGCTGGCCGAAGCGGGCGACGGGGCCGCCGCGCTCGCGCAGCCACTCGCTGATCGGGGTGGTGGGCAGCGGGCCGGTCGCGGCGACGGCGGTGGCGGCCGGGGCGCCGGCGGTGCGGGTGGACTCGGCGACGGCGGCGATGCGGGCGACGGTGCGCCGCTCGAACACCACGCGCGGGGTGATCTGGAAGCCGGCGCGGCGGGCGCGGCTGCCGAGCTGGATGGCGGAGATGCTGTCGCCGCCGAGGGAGAAGAAGTTGTCGTCGACGCCGACCTGGTCGCCGGTCAGGCCGAGGACCTCGGCGACGAGCGAGGCGAGGACGTGCTCGGCCTCGGTGCGCGGGGCGCCGCCGCCCTCGCCGCCGCCGGTGGCGGGCGCGGGCAGGGCCTTGCGGTCGAGCTTGCCGTTGAGGCTCAGCGGCAGGGCGTCGAGGCCGACCAGGACGGCCGGGACCATGTGCTCGGGCAGGGTGCGGGCGAGTTCGGTGCGCAGCGCCTCGGCGTCGGCGGGTGCGGGCACCAGGTAGCCGACCAGCTGACGGGCGCCGCCGGGGGTCAGTTCACGGGCCGTCACGGCGGCCTGGACGACGCCGGGCAGCGCCTCCAGGGCGGCCTCGATCTCGCCGAGCTCGATCCGGAAGCCGCGGACCTTGACCTGGTCGTCGGTGCGGCCGAGGTACTCGACGGTGCCGTCGGGCGCCCAGCGCACCAGGTCGCCGGTGCGGTACATGCGCTCGCCGGGGGCGCCGTGCGGGTCGGCGACGAAGCGGCCGGCGGTCAGGCCGGGGCGGCCGAGGTAGCCGCGGGCCAGCTGGACGCCGGCCAGGTACAGCTCGCCGGGCACGCCGACGGGGGCGGGGCGCAGTCCGGCGTCCAGCACGTACAGGCGGGTGTTCCAGGCCGGGCGGCCGATCGGGACGACGCCGGCGGCGGGGGCGGTGTGGTGGTGGGTGACGTCGACGGCGGCCTCGGTGGGGCCGTACAGGTTGTGCAGCGGCACCTCGGGGAGGGTCGCGTACCAGCGGTCGACGACGTCGCCGGGCAGGGCCTCGCCGGAGCAGAAGGCGCGGCGCAGGCCGGCGCAGCGCTCGGCGACCGAGGCCTCCTCCAGGAAGGCGCGCAGCATGGAGGGGACGAAGTGCAGGGTGGTGACGCGCTCCTCGGCGATCAGCGCGGCGAGGTAGGCGGGGTCCTTGTGCCCCTCGGGGCGGGCGAGGACGACGGTGGCGCCTTCGCACAGGGCCCAGAAGAACTCCCAGACGGAGACGTCGAAGCTGGCCGGGGTCTTCTGCAGGACGCGGTCGTCGGCGTCGAGGCGGTAGGCGTGCTGCATCCAGGCGAGCCGGTTGACGATGGCGCGGTGGGTGACGACGACGCCCTTGGGGCGGCCGGTGGAGCCGGAGGTGTAGATCAGGTAGGCGGCGTGGTCGGGGCCGGGCTCGGGGAGCGCCGGGCGCTCGGCGGTGCCGGGGCGGTCCTCGGTGTCGGCGGGGTCGTCGACGAGCAGGGCGGCGGCGCGGGCGGCCTCGGGGAGCCGCTCCAGCAGCGCGCCGACGGTGACGACGCGCACGGGGGCGGCGTCCTCGACCATGTGGGCCAGCCGGTCGGCCGGGTAGTCGGCGTCCAGCGGCAGGTACGCGGCGCCGGACTTGAGGACGCCGAGCAGGGCGACCATGAGCTCGGCGGAGCGCGGGACGGCGACGCCGACGACCCGGTCGGGGCCGGCGCCGGCGGCGCGCAGCGCGTGGGCGAGTGCGGTGGCGCGGGCGTCGAGTTCGGCGTAGGTCAGGCTGCGGCCCTCGGCGACCACGGCGGTGGCGTCGGGGGTGGCGGCGGCGCGCTCGGCGATGCGGCTGACCAGGGTGCCCTCGCGGACCTCGCGGGCGGTGTCGTTCCAGTCGTGCAGGACGGCCCGGCGCTCGGCGTCGGCGAGCAGCGGCAGGTCGGCCAGCGGGTGCTCGGGCGCGGCCGCGAGGCGGGTCAGCAGGGCGGCGAACCGGTCGGCGTGGCGGGCGAGTTCGCCCTCGCCGTAGAGCTCGGGGTTGGCGTCGAACTCCAGGACCAGGCGGTCGTCCGGGGTCTTGTGGACGGAGAGCGAGAAGTCCTCGACGGGGCCGGAGGCCAGGTTGACGGTGGTGCCGGGGCTGCCCGCGAAGTCGAGGTCGAGGTCGAAGGGCTTGATGTTGAGCATCGGCCCGTGCAGGCGGCCGTCGGTGCCGACCAGGCCGAGGTCGCGGCGGATCTCCTCGCCGCGGTGGAGCTGGTGGCGGCGGACGTCCTTGAGCTCCTGGGCGGAGCGGCGCAGCAGCGCGGTGAAGGTGTCGGCGCCGCTGACGGGGAGCCGGACGGGGAGGATGTTGACGGCCATGCCGGGGACCCGCAGGGTGCCGGGGGCGGTGCGGGCCATGAAGTGCATGCCGAGGACGGCGTCGGCCGCGCCGGTCATCCGGTGCAGGTAGGCGGCGAAGGCGGCGTTGGCGGCCTCGGCCCAGGTGGTGCGGGCGCTCCTGGCGGCGGCGAGGACGGTCGCGGACTCGTCCGCGGGCAGCTCGGTGCGGTGGCGCAGGGCGGCGGGGGCGGCCGCGGCGGTGGCCTCGGTGAGGCCGGCCACGGCCGGGCGATCGGCGAAGCGCTCGCGCCAGTAGGCGCGGTCGGCCTCGGGCCGGTCGGAGGCGAGGTAGTCGCGTTCGGCCTCGGCGAGCAGCTCGGCGGGGCGGAACGGGCTGTCGGGGACGTCGGCCCCGGTGGCGAGCGCGGTGTAGACCTCGGCGACGCGGCGGCTGAACAGGGCGACGCTGTAGCCGTCGACGACCAGGTGGTGGAACCACTGGAACCACAGGTGGTCGGCCGGGCCGACGCGCACCAGCAGCGCGCCGGTGAGCGGGCCCGCGTCGGGCCCCTCCAGCACGGTGGGGACGGCGAGCTGGTCGTGGACCAGGGCCACGGCCGCGGCGACCGGGTCGGTGGCGCCGCTGGTGTCGAGGCGGTGCAGGGTCCAGGCCGCGGCGTCGAACGCGCCGGGGAGGCGGACGGTGCGGCCCTCGTGCTCGGCGAGGCGGATGTGCAGGCCGTCGGCCTCGGCGAGGGTGCGGCGCAGCGCGGCTTCGAGGAGCCGCTCGTCCAGTTCGCCGGCGATCCGCACGTACTGGCCGACGTTGTACGCCGGGTTGTCCGGGTCGATCCGTTGGGCCGCGAGGATGCCCGCCTGGGCGGCTGTCAGCTCCTTCGGAGCGTCCTGGTCGGCGTGCGTGGTCGTCGTGCCAGCCTCTGGCATGGGGGTCGGCCCTTCCCGGTTCGCCGCCCCGCCGACCGTGCCAGCCCGGGGCGCTCGTGCGCGTGGTGCGATGTGGTGGTGTCCGTCCGGGTGGCCGCGCGGGGCGGCGGCCACCCGGACGGGGATGGGCTAGAGGCCCTTGAGGACGGTCTCGATCTGGTCGAGGACGTTGATCGAGGTTCCGTAGCGGTCGCTGGTGGCGTAGGTGACCGGGATGACCTTGCCGGCCTGGACGGCCTTGAGGTTCTTCCAGGACGGCTGCTTGTCGAGGTCCTTGGTGTCCTGCGGGACCTCGCCGGTGGCGGCCATCTTCGGGACGAGGATGATGTCGGCGTCGGCGAGGACGTCGAGCTTCTCGACCGAGTAGGTGGTCTCGTGCTCCTTGGTGTCCGAGGAGGCCTGGGAGAACTTGGCGCCCGCGTCGTTGAGGACCCGGCCGACCCAGGAGGTGCTGGTGTCGACCAGGAACTCGCCGCCGCCGTAGGAGGAGGCGATGGTCCACTTGACGGAGTTGAGCTTGGTCGCGTAGTCCGTCTTGATCTTCGCGGCCTTGGCCTCGTAGTCGGACTTCAGCTTCTTGAACTCGGCGTCCTTGCCGACGGCGGTGGCGATCTTCTCCTGCGCGTTCAGCAGGTCGACCGGGGTGTCGACGCCGAAGTACAGGGTGGGGGCGATGCCTTCGAGCTTCTTGATGCCCCAGTCGAAGGCGGTGGCGCCCTCGACGACGATCAGGTCGGGCTTGAGGGAGGCGACCTTCTCGATGTTGATCTCGATGCCGGAGCCGATCGGCTCGATCTTCTTGGCGGCCTCGGTCTGCGAGGGCAGCAGCTCCATCGGGTTGTTCTCGTCGATGGTGCTGGTGCCGACCGGCTGGACGCCGAGGTCGAGCAGTGCGCCGGTGGCGTAGGAGACGCTGACGATGCGCTTGACGCCGGCCGGGACGGTGATCTTGCCGTTGGTGGCCTCGACGACCACCGGGCCGGAGGCGGCGCTACCGGCCGAGGGCGTGCCCGCGGCGTCCTTGCTCCCGCCGTCGGAGCCGCAGGCCGCGAGGGTGAGCGTGGCGGTGGCGGCGACGGCGGCGAGTCTGACGCTGCGGGACGTCAGGGCACGGGTGTTCATGGTTCTCCTTGAGGTGATACGCGGTGCGCGGCGGGTTCGGTGGTGCGGGGCGAGCCCGCCGGGGTCCGGAGGCCCGGTGCCTGCGGGGCACGGGCGGTTTCGGCGGTTCCGGTACGGCTGGGTGGGGCTCGGGCTCGCCGTCCGAGGTGGGCCCCCGGGTGCGGCTCGGGCGGTGCTCGGGTGCCGGTCGGGCGTACGGCCCGACCGCGGCGCGGGTCGGACGCGGCTCAGGCGCGGGTCGGACGCGGGTCGGACGCGGCTCAGACGCGGCTCAGGTAGGCCGACCATGCGGCGACGGTGGGCTCGGCGCCGAGGTCGGCCAGTTCGGCGAACTCGGCCCGGGCGCCGCGGCCGCGCCAGACCTCGACGAGGTGCATCACCCGCATCGAGTCGAGGCCGAGGTCGCGCAGGTCGTCGTCGTCGCCGATGTCCTCCGGGCGCTCGCCGAGGATGTCGGCGATGTCCGCCCGGATGGCGTCCGGGTCGAAGCCCGTCGGGCCCGGTGCGGTGCTGGCGCTCATGCTGAAGGTCCGTTCGGTCGCGAGGGTGGGTGGTTCGGTGCGGCTCCGGGCCGGCGGCCCGGGAGCGGTCGTCAGCCGGCTACGCCGAGGCGGCTGTTCTGGTCCCGCAGCTGGCGGCCGGTCTGGCGCAGCAGCAGCGAGTCGCAGATCTCGCCGGAGCGGACGGCGAGGGTCGAGAGCAGCGCGGAGGTGATCCCGTGGGTGTGCTCGGTGCCGCCCTGGAGGTAGATGCCCACGTCGACGTGGTCCTCGGTCAGCACACGGTGGTCGCGGTCGACGCGCAGCCGGCCCTGCTCGTCGGTGAGGCAGGCGGGGGCGAGGTCGCCGAGCAGGTCGCGGGGGTCCACGTGGGTGTACCCGGTGGCGAGGACGACGGCGTCGCAGTCCAGGGCCTGCTCCTCGCCGGTGGTCAGCGAGCGGACCTCGGCACGCACGCCGTCCGCGGTCCGCCCGACGCCGGTGAGGCGGTTGGCGTTGAGGATGCGCAGCCGCTCGCGGCCGGCGACCTTCTCCTGGTAGACGGTCCGGTACAGCTGCTCGATCAGATCGCCGTCGACCACGGAGTAGTTGGTGTTCGCGTGGTAGCGCAGCAGGGTCTGCTTGGCCTCCTCGGGCGCTCCGTAGAACTCGTCCACCGCGGAGGGGTCGAAGATCCGGTTGGCGAAGGGGCTGTCGTCCGCCGGGCTGTAGCCGTAGCGGGAGAGGACGGCGCAGATCTCGGCGTCGGGGAAGGTGCGGTGCAGGTACTCGACCGCCTCGGCGGCCGACTGCCCGGCGCCGACCACGGCGATCCGGCGGTGGCGCAGCTCCTGGCCGGCCAGCGCGGGCGCCTTCACCAGCAGGTCGCGGGCGTGCCAGACGCGCTCGCCGAGGGTGACCCCCGCGGGCACCCGCGGCGTCAGGCCGGTGCCGACCGCGATGTTTCGGGCCCGGCGGACCTCCTGGTCCCCTCCGGCGACCGCCTCGGAGACGACCTCGACGCTCTCGATCCGGCCGGCGGACTCGACCGGGCGGACGGCCGTGACCCGGCGGCCGTAGGCGGTCTGGGCGGCGAACTCGGCGGCGCACCACTCGAAGTAGTCGTGGAACTCCAGCCGGGTCGGGTAGAAGGACTTCAGGTTGATGAAGTCGACCAGCCGGTCCCGCTCCTGGAGGTAGGAGAGGAAGGTGAAGCGGCTGCGCGGGTCACGCAGGGTCACCAGGTCCTTGAGGAAGGACACCTGCATGGTCGCGCCGTCCAGCAGCATGCCCCGGTGCCATCCGAAACGTTCCTGCTTCTCCAGGAAGCGGACGCCGAGCGACTGCTCGGGGTTGCGGCGGTTGTGGTCGTCGATCGCGATCGCCAGGGCCAGGTTGGCCGGGCCGAAGCCTATGCCGACGAGGTCGTCGACGCCGCCACCTCCGTAGATTGCGCCGTTCTCGCGCGACATGACTCAATCCTTCCGTCTACTGCTCGTTCAGGGCCCGGGAGTGGAGCTCCGGACCTGTGAAACCCCGGCGTGACCACCGAGAACCTAAGGCAAGGCTTGCCTAAGTTCTCTTATCGGAGCCATGGAGTCAAGTTCGCCGGCCCGGCCCCACCGGGGCCCCGATCAGCGATTTCTCCGAATCGGGCGTGCCCATGCCCGGATTTTCCGGACAGGGCGTCTCAATCGGGACATTCGAGCCCCGTTCGCGGGCTCGCCGCCCCCGTCGGCAGGCTCACCGCAAGGCGGGAACCGCGTGCACGGGCCCCGGTGGGCCGCCCGCCGGAGCCTCCGCCCGGGCGACGATCTCCGTCCCCGGGGAGGAATCCCCGAAGGAGCGCAGCAGCGCGTAGGGCACCCGCCCGTCGAGGACCCGCACGACGCCCACACCCGCGTGCAGCGCGTCGAGACAGGCCTCCATCTTGGGCACCATGCCGCCGGTCAGGCCCGGCAGCAGCTCGGCCAGTTCACCCGCGGTCAGCCGCGGGACCACCTCGGTGTCCGTGGGCCACGACCGGTAGAGGCCGGGGACGTCGGTGAGCATCAGGAGCACGTCGGCGCGCAGCGCCCCGGCCACCGCGGCGGCGGCCGTGTCGGCGTTGACGTTGTAGACGTTCCCGTCCTCCCCCCGGGCCACCGAGGACACCACCGGGATCCGGCCGTCCGCCAGCAGGGTCGACAGCAGCGACGGGCTGACGGACGAGACCTCGCCGACGAGGCCGATGTCGACCCGCTCGCCGTCCACCACCGCGTAGCGCTTGCGGGCGGTCATGGTGTGCGCGTCCTCGCCGGTCATCCCGACCGCGAACGGACCGTGGGCGTTGATCAGGCCGACCAGCTCCCGCTGGACCTGGCCCGCCAGCACCATCCGGACGGCCTCCATCGCCTCGGGCGTGGTGACCCGCAGTCCGGCGGTGAAGGAGGAGGTCAGCCCGAGCCGTTGGAGCTGCGCCCCGATCTGCGGACCGCCCCCGTGCACGACCACCGGACGCAGGCCCGCGTAGCGCAGGAGGACGACGTCCCGGGCGAAGGCCGCCTTGCGCGCCTCGTCCACCATGGCGTTGCCGCCGAACTTCACCACGACCGTGGAACCCCGGAAGCGCCTCAGGTCGGACAGGCACTCCTGGAGGCCGGGCGGGCGCCGCCCGGCTCCGACTCCGACTCCGCCGGACCTGCCAGGACTCACACTGCCTCTGCCCACCAGTCCCACGCGTCCTTCGTCTCAACTCGGCCGTTCCGGCTGCCCTGTGTTCCACCAGCCCACCGGGTCGCGGTGGGGGAGGCGAGTCCCCCGGCTCGGCGCTGGTTAGGCAAGGTTGACCTTACATCGCCCGGTCAGCGCCGTCACGACCGCGGCACCCGCCGACGGCGAGGTTCCGCCACCCCTCCCGGACCGCCCGGAGCGGGTCCGGCCGCGCACTGACGGACCGCCAACAACCGCGCCCGAAGGGCTTTCCGGGGCCGCCGACGAGCCCTCGCGCAAGCCCGGAACGGTCACGGAAATCGGCCAATTTAGGATAGGCTCACCTAACCAAAAATCATGGCGGGCAGCGCCCGCCCCAGCCCGGCCGAGGAGTGCACCGCAGCTGTGAACCCCCTCCCGGGCGCCCCGCCCGGCGCCCTGCCCCCCGGCCGCCCGACCCGGAGAGCCCGCGCCCGTGCCGCCCGACCCGGCGCGGCTCGTCCCCGGCCTGCGGATCGGCGACCGGGGCGCTGCTCCGGATCCTCGTGTTCGGCGGCGGGCCCTTCGCCGTCGCGCTCGGCGCGGTCGGGGGCGGGTTCGCCACCGCCCTGACGGTCCACCTGCTCGCCTACCGGCGCGGCGTGCAGGGCTACCGGCCGATCGTGGTCGGGATCGCCGCCGGGGCGCTGCCGAGTTCGGTCAACGCCTACCCGATGGTCGAGGCGTCGATCGACGAGGCGCAGGCCGCGACGGTCTGGCCCACCGGCTCGCTGGAGCGGGGCGGAGGCGGAGGCGGAGGCAGCCGCGTCGACGGAAGCGGCGGACACGACGGTTCACGCCGCGCCCGTCGGCAGTGCATGGCGCCCGGTCCCCCACGGCCGGGCGCCACGGACCTTCGGCCCCTCAGGGCCGCCAGCAGCCGAGGGCGCGCAGCCTCGGCTCCTCGCCCCGCATCAGCCCGAGGACGACGCCCTCCCGGCCATGCCCCCTGGCATCCTCCACCCCCCGAGAAAGTCAGGCGAGCCTAACCTCTCCTGACGGGGGCGTGCGTCTGCCCGGCAGCGCTCCGAAACACCACCTCCGCGCCCTTCGCGCGCCGGAGCCGCCCCCACCCTGCGGCTCGCCCCCGTTCGGACCAATCGGCCGACAATTGGCCCGAACGGTGCTCTCGTGAGGAGGCATCACATGAACGCCCCTCACCGGAGGTTCAGTTGTCACACCCCCACCCCACCCACCCCACCCGCCGCACGCTGGCGGCGGCCGTCGCCGTCGCCTCGGCCGCCTGCGTGCTCGCCGCCCCCGCCGCCTACTCCCGCGGCACCGAACCCGCCCGGGGCAACCGCGCCGCGATCACCATCGTGGAGAACCGGCTGCCCTTCACCACGCGCTTCCAGGGCGACTTCCACGGGTCCGTCACCCACATCAGCAACTCCCTGATGACCTGCGACGAGACCAAGCCCCCCGTCGACCCCGCCCAGCCGCCGTGCGAGGACGCCCGCACCGGGGCGGGCAGCAGGCCGATCAACAACAACTACCAGATGCGCTACATCAACATCGACCCCGGCAGCATCGGCCCGCTCGGCGACGCCATCTACTCCGCCAGCTCCGCCGACCTGCAGCTGCCCGTCGGCTCGGTCGTGAAGTACGCCCGCCTGTACTGGGGCGGCACCCGCGGCATCGGCGACGTCGTCCTGCCCGAGAGCCAGATCGACGAGATCTACCTCAAGTTCCCCGGCGACGGCCAGTACACCAACATCGCCAACCAGCAGCCCTCCATCGGGTACATCACCACCGACGAGGAGAGCAGCTACCAGGCCTCCGCGGACATCACCGCCCTCGTCAAGCAGCACGGCACCGGCACCTACACCGCCGCCAACATGGACTCCGTCGTCAAGCCGCACAGCTGGGGCGGCTGGACCATCGTGGTCGCCTACGAGGACCTGTGCGCGCCGCTGCGCCACGTCCACCTCTGGGACGGCTTCCAGCCCGAGCTCCCCAACAGCCCCGCCCTGTCGGGCACGCTGACCGGGATCAGGACGCCGGCCAACGGCCCGGTCACCGGACACCTGGGCTGGGTCGTCTACGACGGCGACCACAAGTGGACCGGCGACACCATGGACATCAAGTCCACCAACGGCCCGCTGACCCGGTTCACCGACGTCAACCACCCGGCCGACGACGCCTTCAACTCCACCATCGACAACCCCAACCCCGCCCAGCGGTTCCCCCGCAACCCGGCGCCGCGCAACAACTTCGGCTACGACGCCAACCGCTGGACCGTCTCCCCGTTCCTGCGCAACGGCGACACCGACGTCACCGTGACCGTCAACACCCAGGGCGACGGCTACAACCTGGGCGTCTTCTACGCCGACATCGACCTCGACGCCGACGCCGTCCGGACGACCGCCCCCGCACCCAGCTCCACCTGGACCGGCGGGAAGGCCACCGGCGGGAAGGCCACCGGCTCCGCCCGGTAGCCGCCCGGCGGTGGACCACCGGTGTGCCGCGGGTCGCCTCCCCGGAGGGCGACGACCCGCGGCACCCAGCAGGGCGGGGCGGGCCGGCCGGGCCGGTCCCGCCCCGCGGCGCGTCCGGGCGCCGCTCCCCCGCCCCACCGCCCGCGCTACCGCCCGGCGGGCACCGGCGGCTTCGCCACGGTGTCGGTCCACTCCTCGGCGAGCAGGCCGAGGACGACCTGGTCGCTGAAGGAGCCGTACGTCCAGGCGGAGCGCCGGAGCGTGCCTTCGAGGGCGAAGCCGGCCCGGGTCGCGGCGGCGATCATCGGCAGGTTGTCCGCCAGGGTGTCGACCTGCAGGCGCTGCAGCCCGCGGACGGTGAAGCCGTAGTGGCAGAGCAGGGCGACCACCTCGTGCGCCAGGCCGCGGCCCCGGAAGCCGGGGAGCAACGCGATGCCGAGGTGGGCGGTGCGGTTGTGGGTGTCGATGCCCCACAGCAGCGCCTCGCCCGCGAGTTCGCCGGAGGACCGCTCCACGACCGAGAAGCAGGCCGCCTCGTCGCTGGGGGCGGCCACGGCGTACGGCGACGCGACGGCACCGGGCGAGAGGGGCTGCCAGGGGCGGGAGTCGGCCCGGGAGCGCGTGGGGACGTCGTCGTACAGCTCGGCCTGCAGGACCGGGACGTCGCCGTCGTGCCGGGCGCGGAGGGTGATGACGGGGGTTTGTAACATGTCACATTGCTAGCAGGGGACGATGCGGCCCGGCAACCGAATTAGCGCCCTGAGCGAGCACGCACCCGCCCACTGGCGCCGGCCGCCGCACCTCGGCCGCTCCTTCCTTTCCGTCACCCGCCGTCATCAGCCTGCGGGGGCGGCTTTCCTGACACGGAGTCGGAGCCGGAAGCCGGACGATCACCCCGGTCTGCACCCCGACATGCCCGCGTCACCGGCCCCGCAGACCCCCGGCTAGGGTGTGTGATCGTGAGTCTTCATGTGGTTGTCGGATACGGGCCCGCGGGGGCGGCCACCGCTCGGCTGCTTGCCGAGCGGGGTCATGAGGTACGTGTGGTCACCAGGTCGGGCCGGCCGCCGGAACCCGGCATCGAGCACGTGGCACTGGACGCCGCGCTCCCCGAGCGGCTGACCGACGTCGCCCGCGGCGCCGCCGCCGTCCACAGCTGCGCCGCACCGCCCCTGCACCGCTGGACGACCGACTGGCCGCCGCTGGCCTCCTCGCTCTGCACGGCGGCCGAGGCGACCGGGGCCGTCCTGGTCATGCTGGGCAACCTCTACGGCTACGGCCCGGTGGACCGCCCGCTCACCGAGGACCTGCCGCTCGCGGCGACCGGCCCGAAAGGGCGGGTCCGGGCCGCGCTCTGGGAGCAGGCTCGGGCCCTGCACGAGGCGGGCCGGATCAGGGCGGTCGAGGTGCGGGCCTCGGACTTCTTCGGCCCCGGCGTGACCGACGGCGGCCACCTGGCCTCCCGGGTCGTGCCGCGCCTGCTGGACGGCAAGGCCGTCACCGTGCTCGGTGACCCGGACACGCCCCACAGCTGGACCTACCTCCCCGACACCGCCGCGGCACTGGCCGAGGTCGCGGGCGACGAACGGGCCTGGGGCCGGGCCTGGCACGTGCCGACCGCACCCCCGCTGTCGATCCGCGGGATGGTCGACCGGCTCGCCGCCGAGGCGGGCACCGGCCCCGTGGCGGTCCGGCGGCTCCAGCCGGCGGTCCTGGGCCTGGCCTCGCTCTTCTCGCCGCTGCTCCGCGAACTGCGCGAGGTCCGCTACCAGTTCGACCGCCCGTTCGTGATCGACTCCGCCGCCTACGAGTCCGCGTTCACGCTGCGCGCCACCCCGGTCGAGGAGCAGCTCCGGGCCACGGTGGAGTGGTGGCGCCGGCAGGCCGCCGCCCCGGCGGCGCGTGCCTGAGTCCGACCGCCGAGCGCCCTGACCACTCGGGCCGCCCTGTCCGTCCCGACGGCGCCGCCCGCCGCGCCGCCCGCCGCGGTGCCGGCCCACGGAGGTTCCGTGGGCCGGCCCCCGGCTCCGCGCCGGGTCCGCGCCGGGTTCAGGCGGACTCGATGCGCTCGACGATCTGCTCGCACAGCTCGTGGGTGCGCAGCGCGTCGTGGGCGTCGAGGGTCTTCCCGGCACGGACCGCGTCCAGGAAGGCCAGCACGACCTGCTCGATGCCGCGCTGACGGGCCACCGGTACCCAGTCGCCGCGGCGGCGCACCGTCGGCTGGCCGCGGTGGTCGATCACCTCGGCGAGGTTGTGGACCTCGCGCTTGGAGTCGCCGCCGGACACCTCCAGGATCTCCTCGGTGGAGCCGGAGGCCCGGTTCATGATGCCCAGCGCCGTGAAGCCCTCCCCCGCCAGCGTGAGGACGACGTGCTCGACCCGGCCGTCGCGCACCCGGGAGCGCACGTCGACGTGCTCGATCTCGCCGGGCACCAGGAAGCGCAGCACGTCCACGACGTGGATGAAGTCGTCGAAGACCATCGACCGCGGCTCCTCGGGCAGGCCCTCGCGGTTCTTCTGCAGCACGATCAGGTCGCGCGGCCGCTCCTTCGCCTGCACGTAGGCCGGCGCGTGGCGGCGGTTGAACCCCACCATCAGCGAGCGCCCCGTGCGGTCGGCGAGGTCCACCAGCCGGCGGGAACCGTCCAGGGTGTAGTCCAGCGGCTTGTCCACGTACACGTCGACACCGGCCGTCAGGAGCTGCTCGACGATCGGGACGTGCTGGGCGGTGGCCGCGTGCACGAACGCGGCCCGGATGCCGCTCGCGATCAGCTCGCCGAGGTCGGTGAACCGGTGCGCCGGGTCGATGCGGTGGGCGTCGCCGATCCGGTCCAGCTTCGCCCGGTCCCGGGTCATCAGCCGCAGGTCCAGGCCCGGCAGGGCGGTGAGCACCGGCAGATAGGCCTTCTGGGCGATGTCGCCTAGGCCGATCACCCCGACCGGCAGCACGGCGTCGGGAACGGTGGTCTCACTCATGGGATCTCCTGCCACGGGACGAACGATCATCAGGCGGACCCCACCCTACGAGCCGCACCGGCGGCCGGACCAGGCAGCCGGCCCCGCCGGTGCTCCGCCCGGGGCCGGTGCCGGCAAGGCCGATCGGGTGGCGGCCGCCGTGTCCGGGCGCGGTCGGCGGGCGGCACCGCGGGACATGCGGTTCAATCCCACATGCCCCGGGCGTTCGACCAGAGAGGCTCCGGTGACCGACGAAGAGATCCTCCTGGGCATCGCCCTCACCGTTGCCCTCGCCACCGGCTCGCAGATCCTGGCGAACAGACTGCACGTCCCCGCCCTGATCGTGCTGCTCCCGGTCGGATTCACCGCCGGCGCCCTGACCGACCTCATCCACCCCGGGCTGCTCGTCGGAGCGGACTTCCCCGCGCTGGTGTCGCTCTCCGTCGCCGTGATCCTCTACGACGCCGGCCTCGGGCTGAACCTGCGCAACCTCACCGGCCGCACCCGGGGGATCGTCACCCGGCTCCTGATCATCGGCATCCTGGTCACCTTCTTCGCCGTCTCGGGCATCGGCCCCGCGCTGTTCGGCATCCCGCTGCGGGTGGCGGCGATGATCGGCGTCATCCTCGTCGTGTCCGGGCCCACCGTCGTGGGGCCGCTGATGGAGTTCGTCCGCCCGACGGACCGGGTCCGGCGCATCCTGGTCTGGGAGGGCACGCTGACCGACCCGATCGGCGGCATCCTCGGAGCCGTCGTCTTCCACGCCGTGGCGACCTCGGGACGGATCGACATCGGGCGGGGCTACCAGATCGGGCAGTTCCTCCTCAGCATGGCCGTCGGCCTCGCGGGCGGCGCCGTCGGCGCCGTGCTCCTCTGGTCGGCGCTGCGCGTGCTCCGACTCGGCGAGACGCTCGGCACGCTGGCGCAGCTGGCGACGGTCGTGGTCGTCTCCGCGGGCTGCGACATCGTCCGCGACGACACCGGCCTCATCGCCGCGATCGTCACGGGACTCGCCCTCGCCAACCTCCCCGGCCTGGACATGCCGGCCCGCAGGCCGTTCTTCGGGACACTCGTCCAACTGATCATCGGCCTGCTGTTCATCTCGATCTCCTCCGCCGTCACCCCCGCGTCCGTGACGCCCGTGCTCGTCCCCTCGCTGATCCTGATCGCGGTCCTCGTCCTCCTCGTCCGGCCGCTCGTCGCGTTCGCCTCGTCCCGGGGCTCCGACCTGACCGTGGGCGAATGGGGCTTCGTCGGCTGGATGGCTCCGCGCGGCATCGTCGCCGCCTCGACCGCGTCCGCGTTCGCCGCCACCCTCGTGGAGAAGGGCCTGCCCGGCGCCGCCAAGATCCTTCCGATCACCTTCCTGGTGATCGTGGGAACGGTACTGGTGTACGCGCTGACCGCCGCCCCCGTGGCCCGGCGGCTCGGGGTCGTCCGCCCCTCCCGGACCCGGCCGCTCCTCGTCGGCGGCGACCCGTGGGTGGTCGGCCTCGGCAAGGCCCTGGAGTCCGCGGAACTCGACGTGCTGATGTGGGCCGGGCTCGACGAGGAACGCGAGCGGATCACGGCCGCCGGCATCGAACTCGCGCGAGGGGAGATGCTGGCGACCGCGACCAACCCGCGGGCGCGCCTGGAGGGCGTCACGGCGGTCTTCCTGCTGACCGACGACGACGACTTCAACGCGCTCGCGTCCGTCGTCGTCAAGGACAACGTCGAGGGGCCCGTCTACCGGGTGGGGCCGCCGCAGGGGAGCCACGGTGTGGTCGCCCCCTACACCGGGGGCGACATCCTCTTCGGCCGCGCACTCGTCCGGCACAGCCTGGCGGCCCGCTACGCGCGGGGCGACCGCTTCCACCTCCAGCCGGCCTCCCGGCCGATCCCGCCGGACCACGACGTCCTGTTCCTGATCCACGAGGACGGCAAGCTGGACCCGGTCACCGAGTTCCGGCCGGCCAGCCCCCGCCCGGGCGACACCGCCGTCCTGCTGGGCCCCGCATGATGTCCTGGGCAGCCCGCTTCCGGCTGCGGCAGTACGCCAAGGCCAGCCTCTGGATCGTGCCGCTGTTCGGCCTCGTGCTCGGCGTCGCCCTGGCCGAGGCGGCGGCCGCCGCGAACGGCGCGTCCTGGCTGCCGCAGACCTGGGACTACTCGGCGACGACCGCGAGCAGCGTCCTCAGCTCCGTCGTCGGCTCGATGATCGCGCTGCTGGGCTTCGTCGTGACCATCGGCGTCCTGGTGATCCAGCAGGCCACCGGAACGCTGTCCCCGCGCTACATGCGGCTGTGGTACCGCGACCGGCTGCAGAAGGCCGTACTGGCCACGTTCACCGGCACGTTCGCGTTCGCCTACACCCTGCTGCGGAGCATCGAGACGGACTCCGTCCCCGACCTCGGGGTGACCCTGGCCGGCGTCGCCGTCTCCGTGAGCCTGCTGCTCCTGCTGATCTACCTCAACCGCTTCACCCACAACCTGCGGCCGGTGGCGATCGCCGACATCGTGGGACGCATGGGCGAACGGATCCTCGGCCACGAGGCGGCGGAGGTCCGCGACTCCGCGGCGGACGGTGCCGGGCCCGCCCTGCCCTCCGGTCCGGTGACCCGCATCCGCTCCGAGCGCGGCGGAGCCCTCCAGGCCTTCGACGCGGCCGGGATGATCGCGCTGGCGACCCGTCACGACTGCGTCCTCGTGCTGGCCGCCTCGGTCGGCGACTACCTGCCGCCGGGCGCCACCGTCGTCGAGATCCGCCACGGCACCTCCGCCCCCGACCCGGGCCGGGTCACCGGGCTCCTCGCCCTCGGGCCCGAGCGGACCATCGAACAGGACCCGGCGTTCGCGCTGCGCATCCTCGTCGACATCGCCGTCCGCGCGCTCTCACCCGCCGTCAACGACCCCACCACCGCCGTTCAGGTGCTCAACCACATCGAGGCGTTCCTGCACGCCGTCGGCCGGGTCGGGCTCCGCAGCCGCTACGTGTTCGCCGACGGGCGCGGAGAGCCCCGGCTCGTGGTCCCGGGCCGGACCTGGGAGGACTACCTCCAGCTCGCCGTCACCGAGATCCGCGAGTACGGCGCCGGCTCCTTCCAGATCTGCCGACGGCTCCGCGCCGTGCTGGAGGGCCTCCTCGTGGCGGTACCCGCCGACTGCCGGCCCGCCGTCCACACCGAACTCGGCCTCCTCGCGGAGGCGGTCGACCGCGAGTTCGCCGACCCCCCGCGCCGCGTCCGGGCCCGGACCGCCGACCCGCAGGGCATCGGCGGCGGACCGCGGACGGGCGACGCCCCGTAGGACGCCGCCCGGTACCACGGGTCGCGGCCGCTCTCCCCGGCGCTACTCCCGCGCCCGCTGCCGGTCGATCGCCTCGTCCAGCGTGGATGCCGCCATGATGAGCGACAGGTGCGTGAAGGCCTGCGGGAAGTTGCCGAGCTGCTCGCCGCTCGGGCCGATCTCCTCGGCGAACAGGCCCACGTGGTTGGCGTAGGTGTGCATCTTCTCGAAGGTGTACCGCGCCGGGCGGACGCGGCCGGCCCGCGCGAGGGCGTCCACGTACAGGTAGGTGCAGAGGCTGAAGGTGCCCTCCGAGCCCCGCAGCCCGTCCGGCGACGCGGCCGGGTCGTAGCGGTACACGAGGCTGTCCGAGACGAGCTTGCGCTCCATCGCGTCCAGCGTCGACAGCCAGCCCGGGCTCTTCGCCGCCAGGAAGCCGACCCGCGGGATCAGCAGCAGGGAGGCGTCCAGCACGTCGCCGCCGTAGTGCTGCACCAGGGCCTCCTCACTCCGGCTCCAGCCCTTCTCCATCACCTGCTCCAGGATCGTGTCCCGGGCGTGGCGCCAGCGCGGGATGTCGGCGGGCCGGCTGAGCTCGGTCGCCAGGCGCATGCCGCGGTCGAACGCCACCCAGCACATGACCCGGCTGAAGGTGAAGTCCTTGCGCCCGCCGCGCGTCTCCCAGACGCCCTCGTCCGGGCGGTCCCAGTTGTCGGCCAGCCAGTCCAGCGTCCGGGCGAGCCCCTTCCAGCCGTGGTAGCCCAGCTCGACACCGATGTCCATGCCCTCGGCCAGGGCGTAGAGCGACTCGCCGTAGATGTCGAGCTGGAGCTGGTCCGCGGCGGCGTTGCCCGCCCGCACCGGCCTCGACCCCCGGTAGCCCTCCAGGTGGTCGAGGACCTCCTCGGTCAGGTACGGGTCGCCGTCGACCCGGTACATGATCTGCAGGCGCTCGCCGGGCAGGTCCGCCCGGTCGTGCATCCGGTCGCCCAGCCACTTGGTGAAGGCCGACGCCTCCTCGGCGAAGCCGAGGTCGAGCAGCGCTCGCACCGAGAGCGCACCGTCCCGGACCCACGAGTACCGGTAGTCCCAGTTGCGCTCGCCGCCGACCTGCTCCGGCAGACCCATGGTGGCGGCGGCCACCGGCGCGCCGGTGGGGTGGTAGGTGAGGAGCTTGATCGTGATGGCGGAACGGTTCACCATCTCCGCCCAGCGCCCCCGGTAGTGCGAGGTGTGCAGCCACTTCTGCCAGAAGTCGACCTCCTCCCACAGCTTCCCCGTGATGCCCTCGACGGTGAGCGGCGGCGGCGCACCGGCGTCCGCGCCACCGGTGGTGAACACGGCGGCGGCGGACTCCCCGATCCCGAGGGTCACGCTGCCCTTCACGTCCTGCCCGTCCCGCTCCAGCGGGAAGCTCGCCTGCAGGTGGCCGGTGATCCCGGGGCCGCGGAAGACCGCCTCCCGGGAGCCGAGTTCGAGTTCGTGCCCGGCCCGCCCGTAGTCGAACCGCGGGCGGCACTCCAGGACGAACCGCACGGTGCCGCGCACGGCCCGGACCACCCGGATCAGACTGTGCCGGTCGGTCGCGGTGCGGTTCGTGTTCGCGGGCATCCAGTCGAGGACCTCGCCGACGCCCTCCGGCGACATGAACCGCGTCACCAGCACGGCGGTGTCCGGGTAGTAGAGCTGTTTGCAGGACACGTCCGCGTGCTCCGGCGCCAGCCGGAAGTACCCGCCCCGGTCGTGGTCGAGCAGTGCGGCGAACACGCTCGGCGAGTCGAACCTCGGCGAGCAGAACCAGTCGACCACGCCCTGGGACGACACCAGGGCGGCGGTCTGGAGGTCGCCCACCAGTCCGTGGTCGGCGATCGGGGGGTAACGGTCCATGGGCGTCCAATCCCGGAGGGGCGAGGGCGTGTCCGGTGGCCGGCACGCCGGGTGGAGGGCGCGGCCGACCCGCCGCGGGCGAGGCGGTAGGGGCGACGTGGGGCGGGCGACGTGGGGCGGGTGCGGCGACGCGGGTGCGGCGGTGGGGCCCGTACGCGTCCGCGCCCGCGTCCGTGCCCGCCTCCGCGTCCGCCGTCAGACGATGACGTTGACCGCCCGCGCGATGACCAGGCCGAGCAGGAGCAGGGAGACTATGGACTGGATCCCCATCGCGATCTTGGCCCAGTGCGCCAGCGGCATGACGTCGGTGGGGCTGAGGGCCGTGGAGTTGGTGAGCGCGAGGTACAGGTAGTCGATGTAGCGGGGCCGCCAGTGCGCGGGCGCCAGCGCGGGGCTGAGCTGCTGGGGGAAGGCCAGCCCGGGGATCGGGGGCATGCGGTGGGCCCGGGCCGCCGCTCCACCGCAGTCGAGTTCGGAGTAGAGGAGGGAGAAGGCCAGCACGGTGCCGCCCCAGACGCAGCCGCCGCTCCGCAGCAGCGCGGACGCCGAGTTCGTCACGGGACCGGCGTGCACCAGGTCGTCGACCAGCCGACCGGTCGACCAGATGGCCCCGCACGCCAGCACTCCCACCAGTGCGACGGACACCCCGCGCAGCGCGGCCGAACGGCGGTCGATCCGGCCGGGGTCGGCCACGACCAGCGTCACCAGCAGCAGCCCCTCCAGAGAGGGCAGGACCCAGCGCGGCGCCAGGCGCAGTTCGTCGGGCATGACCAGGGTCAGCGCCATCGCGGCGACCACCGCCCCGGCCATCGGCCACCGGGCGTCGCCGTAGACCTCCGGCTCATCCGGCCCGGCCACAGTCACGTCCTTTCCCACGGCGCCCCCGACCTCGGTGCCCCCGCCCGGCGGCATCCCGCCCATTGTGCAGGCGCACCCGGACGGTGGCAGGCGACACGCACGGGCCGCGGCCTCCGCTCGCCGAACGGCCCCACCTGCGCGGGTGCCTCGTGCCCCTCCCCCGGCGGCCCGGGGGGGGTGCGTCCCCGACCCGCGCGCAACGGCGTTCGCCGTTCCCCGGGCCGCCCCTCCGACGGCGGGACGGCGGGACGGCGGAGCGGGGAGGATCCGGGCGGATCGGGATCGCAACGTGCGCGACCGGCGGCGGTGCTGTCAGGGCGTCGCGGAGGGGAGGGCCGCGCGCTCGCCAGGGGCCGGCTCGTCCCGGCCGGCCGGCGGCCCCGGGTCGGCCGGGTCGGCCGGGTCGGCGGGTGCGCCCAGCTCGCCCAGGGCCGTCAGGACCGCGGCGCGCAGCCGGGGGTTGCCCGCGGCGCCGTCGATCACCGCCAGTGCCTGGCGGAGGCGCTCGGCGGCCTGCTCCGGCCGCTCCTGACGGCGGTGGTGGTCACCGAGGGCGAACAGGGTGAGGCTCTCCAGTGTCGCGTCCCGGGTCGAGCGGTGGCGGTCGAGCGCCCGGTGCAGGTACTCGTCGGCCTCCCCGGTGCGGCCGGTGAACATGGCCACCACACCGAGGTTGGTCCAGCCGACGCCGATCGCCCACTCGTCCCGGTCGTCGTCCGGCTGTGCCTGCAGCAGCGCGAGCGACTGCAGGAAGTACTCCCGGGCCTGCTCGTGCGCACCCGTGTGGTGGTGGTGGACGCCCAGGTTGCCGATCACGTGGGCCTCGCCGACCGGGTCGCCGACCGAGGCCAGCAGTGGGCGGGCCCGGCGGAGTTCGGTCAGGGCGTCGTCGTGGCGGCCGAGCGCGGAGAGCGCGGTGGCGAGGTCGTTCCTGGCGTGGCCCTCGCCGTAGTGGTCACCCGCGCGGTGGGCGGCGGCGACCGCGAGGCGCGCCGCCTCCTCCCAGTCGCCCAGGTGCGGACTGATGAAGAAGTAGCCCCACAGGGCGACCGGAAGACGCCAGGCGAGGTCGTCGAGACCCTGCTCGGCGGCGGTGCGGACGGCACCCAGCAGACGGGTGTGCTCGCTCTCGCACCACTGCCGGGCCTCGGCCGCGCCGGCGAAGCCCGGCGGCTCGTACCAGGGACCGACGGGGGTGAGGGGGATACGACGACGGTGGGGCGTCAGGAGACGCGCGGCCGCGTCGGCGTGGTGCAGGTACCACGTGTAGAGACGCTCACGGGCGGCGGCACGCGCCGCCGGACCCGTCTCGGCGGCCAC